>DATFEN010000041.1:0-24505 GCA_035251085.1 Vicinamibacteria bacterium
GCTCGACTCCAGCGATGCGCAGCTGGCGGCCGCGGCGGCTTACGTGGGCGGCCACGAGGCGCCCGGGATCGGCGGCGTCCAGGCCAGCCTTCAAGATCGCGGCGCCGGCCGCGCGCAAACGCGCCCGGTCGAAGCGCCGAGCGCCGCGGGTCAATGACCGCGCCGCGGGTCGATCTCGCTCAGGCGGGTGAGGGTGTCGAAGCGCTGGAGCAGCGTTTCGGCCAGCTCGGCGACGTCGGAGCGCCAGCCGATCCGGTCGAGGTCCTGCAGAAAACGGTCGCAGGCTCCCTCGACGCGAGCGCGGTTGCTGTCGTTGACGATCCCGATGCCCTGGAGGTGGTGGAGGTGCCGCATCAGCTCCTCCCGGTAGAACTCGAGGACCACACGGCGCCTTTCGGGATCCAAGCTCTCTCCGCTACTCACTTTGATTGGCGTGCTTCAACGATAGTCCGCCGGGGGAAAGGCTGTCAACCGAACGGCAGCAGACCGGTCAGAGGACGAGGTGTGGCGCGCCGTTCATCGCCCAGTCGCCTCGCAGGCCCTTGCGATGGTTCACGAAGCCAGCGGCGCCGATCATGGCGGCGTTGTCGGTCGACAGCGCGATGGGCGGCACGAAGAGCGGCAGCCCCAGCGCCTCGGCCTCGGCCCGGGCTTCGGCGCGCAGCCGCGAGTTCGCGGCGACGCCGCCCGTCACCAGCAGGCTCTTGGGCCGTCGCGTCAGGGCGGCCTCGCGCAGGCGCCTCACCAGCGAGGTGACGACGGCGCGCTGGAAGCTCGCGACGAGATCGCGGATCTCCGCGGACGCGCGGTCGGGACCCTGCGCCGCCGCCACGCCTTCGCGACGCACGTGGTACAGCACCGCGGTCTTGATCCCGCTGAACGAGAAGTCTGCGCTACCGTCCTTCATGCGTGCGATCGCGAAGTCGTGGGCCCGGTCGTCGCCGTCGCGGGCGAGGCGGTCGATGACCGGCCCGCCCGGGTAGCCGAGCCCCAGCAGCTTAGCGACCTTGTCGAAGGCCTCGCCGGCCGCGTCATCCCGCGTTCGGCCCAGGAGCCGGTAGGTTCCCTGCTCGGGCACTTCGAAGAGGCTCGTGTGGCCGCCGGAAACCACGAGGGCGAGCGCCGGCAGGGGAACGTCGCCCTCGGCCGCCAGGAAGGGCGCCTGGAGGTGCCCAGCGATGTGGTGGACGGGAACGAGCGGCTTGTCGTGGACGTACGCGATCGCCTTGGCCGCCTGGATGCCCACCAGCAGCGAGCCGATCAGGCCAGGGCCCTGTGTGACGGCCACGCCGTCCAGCGTGTCGAACTCGAGCCTCGCCTCCGCCATGGCCTGACGGATCACCGGTGCGATGTTCTCGATGTGATGGCGCGAGGCCAGCTCCGGCACTACGCCCCCGAAGGGAGCGTGGAGCGCCGCTTGCGTCGAGACGACGCTCGACAGGATGCGGCGGCCGTCCTCGACGACGGCCGCCGCGGTCTCGTCGCAGGAGGTCTCGATCGCGAGGAGCTTCACGGGTCGGCCGCGTGGAGCGCCGCCAGCGACTGATGGTAGGGCGCGCGGGCCACGCCACGCTCGCACACGATGGCGGTCACGAGGCGGTTCGGGGTGACGTCGAACGCCGGGTTGCGCACACCCGCTCCCTCCGGAACGAGGCGGCGACCGCCGTGGTGCGTCACCTCCTCGGGAGCGCGCTCCTCGATCGGGATGCGGTCGCCTGAAGGCGTCTCCAGGTCGAAAGTCGAGAGCGGCGCCGCGACGTAGAACGGGAGGCTGTGCTCGCGGGCGAGCACGGCCAGCGTGTAGGTGCCGATCTTGTTGGCCACGTCGCCGTTTGCGGCGATGCGGTCGGCCCCGACGATCACGGCGTCCACGCGCTTCTGGGCCATCAGGTGGCCGGCCATGTTGTCGGCGATCACCGTGGTCGGGATGCCGTCCCGGAGCAGCTCCCATGCCGTGAGCCGCGCGCCCTGCAGGTAGGGCCGCGTCTCGTCGGCGAGTACTTCGCGGATCTTGCCGTCGCGCGCCGCGGAGCGGATCACACCCAGCGCCGTGCCGTAGCCCGCCGTCGCGAGCGCGCCGGCGTTGCAATGAGTGAGCACGCGGGCGTCCTTCGGCAACATCGCGGCCCCGAGGTCGCCCATGCGGCGACAGGCCGCGACGTCCTCGGCGTCGATTGCCAGGGCCTCGGCCAGTAGGCCCTCCCGAACGGCCCCGGCGCCGTTCGGCAAGAGCTGAACGAGCCGCCGACGCATCCGGTCGATCGCCCAGAAGAGGTTCACAGCCGTGGGACGGGTGGCCCCAAGCGTCGCACAGGCCGCCTCGATCTCCGACCGCAGCGCATCCCCCTCCGCCCTCGACCGGCGGGCACACAGGGCGATGCCGAAAGCCGCCGCCACTCCGATCGCGGGCGCCCCCCGTATCGCCATGTCCTTGATGGCTTTAGCCACCTCATCGGGGCTTCCGCAGCGAACGTAGACCTCGTCTCCCGGCAGCAGGCGCTGGTCGATCAGGACCACCGCTCCGTCCTCGAACCCCACGGTCGGGAGCACCCTCATGCCTCCAAAAGCCTCATCCTAGCATCCGGGTCGCGGGGCCTGTTTGACGCCCCCTGAGGCGGTCCCTACAATCCGGCGCAACGTTCCCCCAAGGCATGCCATGGTCCAGGAGAACCTGAACCCGTTCGAGATCGCCCAGCGCCAGTTCGATGTCGCGGCCGAGAAGCTGGGCCTCGAAGACGGCATGCGCCATGTGCTCCGCACGCCCAAGCGCCAGCTCATCGTCTCGGTTCCGACCCTCATGGACGACGGCTCCGTGCGCGTTTTCGAAGGGTACCGGGTGCAGCACAACATCGCACGGGGCCCAGCCAAGGGCGGGATCCGGTACCACCCGAAGGTCTCGCTGGACGAGGTGAAGGCGTTGGCGGCCTGGATGACGTGGAAGTGCGCGACCGTCAACGTCCCCTACGGCGGCGCCAACGGCGGCGTGGTCTGTGACACGAAGAAGATGTCGCGCGGGGAGATCGAGCGCATGACGCGGCGCTATGCGTCGGAGATCGCGCTCATCATCGGCCCCGACCGGGACATCCCGGCGCCGGACGTCTACACGGACGCCCAGACCATGGCGTGGATCATGGACACGTACTCCATGACGCTCGGCCACTCGGCCCTCGGCGTCGTCACCGGGAAGCCGATCGAACTGGGCGGCAGCGTGGGCGGGAACGAGGCGACCGCACGGGGCGCGCTGTACTGCATCCGCGAGGCGTGTCAGGTCGTCCGGCGCCCGCTGCGTGGCGCCAGCGTGGCCGTGCAGGGCTTCGGCAACGCCGGGGGAATCGCGGCGCGCTTGCTGCACCAGGATGGCGCCCGGATCGTCGCGGTGAGCGACAGCCGCGGCGGGATCTACGCGAGCCGCGGCCTGGACCTGAGCCGCGTCGTCGAGCACAAGGAGCAGACGGGCTCCGTGATCGGATTCAAGGGCGCCGAGCGCATCACCAACGAGGAGCTGCTCGAGGCCAAGTGCGACGTGCTGGTGCCTGCGGCCCTCGAGAACCAGATCACGCTACGGAACGCCTCGCGGGTGCGCGCCCGGATCGTGGCCGAGGCGGCCAACGGGCCGACCACGCCCGGCGCCGACAAGGTGCTGGCCGACAAGGGCGTGTTCGTGATCCCCGACATCTTGTGCAACGCGGGCGGCGTCACCGTGTCCTACTTCGAGTGGGCGCAGAACATGCAGGGCTACTTCTGGGACGAGTCCGAGGTCAACCAGCGGCTCGAGCGCTTCATGAAGCGCGCCTTCCAGAACGTCCACGAGACCGCGAAACGCCATCGCGGGGAGATGCGCGTCGGCGCTTACGTCCTGGCCGTGGCACGGGTCGCCGAAGCCACACGCGTCCGCGGTTTGTTCCCCTAGACCGTTACATCGCACGGGCGATCAGCGCGGCGAGGCCGGCTCCGATGGCCGTGTTCAAGGCGTTGAGCTGGTCGTTGTTCAGCCAGCCGCGGCGCTCGGCCACCGTCCCGACCACGCTCTCGGCCAGGCTGCCGAGCAGCCCTGCGACACCGACGACCGCGGCGCCAGACCACGAGTAGAGCCCCGCCACGGCTCCGACGGCCGCGACCAGGAAGCCGCCCGCGAGGCCGCCGAGCGTGCCTTCCAGGCTCACCGCGCCCTCGGCGCCGGGAGCAGCGGGCCGCCCGGTCGTGATCTCGAACGTGCGCCGGCCATAGGCCTTTCCGAGCTCCGACGAGCAGGTGTCCGCGGCCGCAGTCGCGACCGAAGCGGCGTAAGCGAGCACGAAGGCCCCGCGCAGCGACTCGGGCGCGACGGCGGCAAGGAGCGCCAGCAGCGCCGGAACTCCCCCGTTGGCCCAGGCGTTCCGCCAGCCGCGAGCGCCGCCCCGTTCCTGCGCGATGCCACGCGCTGCCTTGATGCGATGGCCCAGCCTCGTCACGGCGCTGCCGACCACGAAGAACACGACAATGAGCGCGAGGCCGGGCAGCCCCAGCCCGGCCGTGATCGCCGAGCCGATGACGACGGCTGAGCCCGCGCCAGCGAAGTCGAGGAAGCCCGAGCGGAATGCCGCCGCGGCGATCGCGCCGTTCACAAGGAGACCGCGGAGCGCACGGCGCGGCAGCTCGGGGTCCAGGAGCAGACGCGACCACTCGGCCGGGGCCAGGAGAACCAGTGCGATCGCGCCCACGAGCGGCACGGTGAGGTTGTCGTCGAGGCTGGTCGGCATGGTCTCGACGAGCCCGGCGAGCATCGCAGTCGGCAGCGTCAGGGACAAGAGCTTCGAGGAGAGCGCCATTCCAACCGGAAGGCCGAGCGTCCAGGCCGCCAACACGCCCGCACCCAGTGCTCCAAAGAGGACGAAGGCCAGCAGTCCGGCCCAGCCCTTGCTGTCGTTCCACGGCAGGCGCGGCCCGCCCAAGGCCTGTCCCACGAGCGCCGCCATGCCGTCGCCGAAGGCCAGCAGTCCCCAGGCCGCCGCGGCCATCCAGCGGTCCTCCCCGGGGAAGGCGAGGACGAGCGCGAGCACGGCAATGGGATAGAGAAGGATGCCGAGCGGGTAGCCTTTCGCCTGCTCGGGGTCGCGCCAGAGCCTCCTGCCACCGTAGAGCGGGAGCAACAGCCAGTTGTGGAGGACGGCAGAAGCAGCCAGCGCGATCGCGCCCCACCAGGGCAGATCCCGCAGTAGGAAGGCAAAGCCGCCCGCGCCGATGTGAACGAGCTTGCGCAACAGCTCGGGCCTGGCGAGCGCCATCCGGCTAGGCGCCCCCCGGGCCGGTCAGCAGGAGCTCAATGAGAAACGTGTTCCTGGGCGGCAACTCGTTCGCGCCAGTACCGCAACAGGTCCTCCAGCGTCTGATCGAACGGGATCTCCGGCTCCCAGCCGGTGGCGCGGCGCAGACGCGTCGCGTCGCCCACGAGGTAGGGCGTGTCGACGGGCCTCAACCGGTGGGCATCGCGGCGAACGTCCACCTGCACGCGCGCGTGTGCGATCAGGCGATCGAGCACTTCCGCGATGCGGTGGCCGCGGCCCGAGGCCACGTTGTAGACCTCGCCCGCCTGGCCGGCTTCGAGGAGCCGGACGTAGGCGCGCACCACGTCACGGACGTCGGTGAAGTCCCGAACGGCCTCGAGGTTGCCGACCGCGATGCTCGGCTCGTGGCGAGCGGCCTCGATCTCGGCGATCTGGCGCGCGAAGCTGCTCTCCGCGAAGCCCGGGCCGCGCCCCGGCCCCGTGTGGTTGAAGGTCCGCGTGCGCACCACGTGGAGGCCGTGGGCCAGCGCGTACTGGAGTGCGAGGTATCCCTGTGCCACCTTGCTCAAGGCATAAGGCGACGCCGGGCGCGGTGGCGTCTCCTCGGGAATCGGAGCAGCGGCGGCGGGGACGGTGCCGTACTCCTCGGCGCTGCCGACCACGAGAAGGCGCGGCGTCAGGCCGGCAAGTCTAACGGCTTCCAGAAGGTACAACAGCCCGAACAAGTTGGTGCGCAGGGTGCCTTCGGGGTCCTTCCACGACTCCCGGGCGCTCGACTGCGCCGCGAGGTGGACGATCCGATCAGGCCGAAGGGTGGCCACGCAGCGTCGGATCGCCTCGGCGTCGAGCAGGTCGACCTCGATCGCCTCGCAGTCCCTTGGAGCAGGGCCCGACCCCGGTCGGAGGATGCCGAACACCTCACGCGTTTGCTCCGCCCGCAGTCGGGCGACGAGGTGACCGCCTACGAAGCCGGCGGCGCCGGTTACGAGCCACCTCACCGCAGCCGGCTCCCCGTCACGCTGCCGCCGGAGCCGAACTTGTCCCCGCCCATGAAGTTGCCGATCGAGCCGATGTTGGCGAGCTCGATGGAGAATCGGATCGAGTTGTCCTGGCGCGTGTTGTAGTCGTAGTGGATCGTCTCGATCGTGAAGCCGCAGCACTGGACGTCGTAGCGCAGGCCGGCACGGGACTGCAGGACGCGCTTCAAGGCGACGTCCCAGTCGACGCCGCCCTCGAGGAGCAAACGGCCCGGCAGCAGGTCGAAGCTGGCGTGACCCCGCAGGAAGTCGCGGGTCACCGTGCGTCTCTCCGGGTCCACGTCCAGCGTGAGGCCTCGCGACCAGTTGCCGAGCAGCGAGGCCCGGTCGCTCCGGATCAGCGTCCCAAGGCTGATGGTGCGGAGCTGTTTGAAGTTCACGTCATACTCGAGGTCGAAGGTCCCCTGGGCGTTCTGGGTGGGCCGAACGCGTAGCCGGGACTGGAGCGGCGAGTTGTGGTCAGGCACGCCACCCGGGCCGAAGGCACTGGAGGAGTAGTTGGGATCGAACTCGTTCTGGGCGTCGCGGATCTGCACGTAATAGGTCTGCCCCACGCGCCACGAAAGCAGCTCCCAGGGCTGCGGCGTCGCACCGGTGCCCGGCCGCTTGGCGAGGATGCTCTGCACGATGCCGTACGCGACCTGGTGCGTGCCGAGCTGCTGGTCGAGGCCGTCGAACTTGGGGATGCGCTCGAACTCGTCGATCGCGGTTCGGTAGCGCCAGGTGATCTCTGGGCCGATGACGTGCTTGAACTTGTCGGAGTAGAAGCCCGACGGGTTCTGGAAGACGCGCGAGAAGTTGGGCCCGTGGATCTCGAAGACGCCTTCGGCGTACCGCCGCTCCACCGCCGGGCCGACGACGCGGTTCCTCACCCGGGATGCCGTGTAACGGGTGTAGTTGAGGCCGAGGCGCGGCGTGACCTGCAGGAAGGTCGAGGCCAGGGTGTAGCTGAGGTCGCCGTCGGCTACGTAGCGCCCGTACTTGTCGAGGACCTCCTCGTTGCCGCGCTCCAACTCCTCGGCCCGGAGATCGTAGCCGAACGTCAGGCCGCCGGCTCCCAGCTTGCGCAGCGGCCGCGAGACGCGGGCGCTCGGCAAGCGCCGGTTGATGCGCGTCTGTTCCGCGAAGAAGGTCCTGCGGCTCTCCGCCAGGAGCTGGACGTTGGCCAGCTTGAAGCTGCGCTGAACCGCGAGCTGTACGTTCTCGGAGCGGGAGCTGGCGCGATTCAGGCTGTCCTGGAACTGCTCCTGGAACAGGATGTCGCTGTAACGGCGCACGTTGACCGTGCCGCGGAAGCCCCATGGCAGCAGCTGCGTGGCGCGCCAGTCGAGATCGTAGTCGCGCTCGCCTCCGCCGTTCGGTTGAAAGCCATAGGACGTGAAGTAGCCTGCCGAGGGCGCGCCGTGGTCGTATCGGAACTCGTGGCCGAACCCGTAGCCGAACTTCGAGTAGTGGTCCACGTAGAAGGTCTGGTCATGGCTCCGGCCCATCGCCCAGAAGAAGCCGGAGCCCACGTTGAATCCGCGCAACGATGAGAAGCCGACGTGCGGGAACAGGAAGCCGGTCGAGCGCTGGTCCTCGCCGATCGGATAGACGAAGTACGGCACGTACATCGCGGGCACGTTCTTGACCCGGAAGATCGCGTTCTTGCCGACGACCTTGTCGTCGACCTCGATGCGGGCCGAGCTCAGACTGAAGCTCCAGCGCGGGGTGGGCTGCATGCAGGACGTGAAGCTCGCCCCGGTCACGCGATAGGTGTCGGTGTCGACGCGCTCGATCGTCTTCGCCTCTACCTGCATTCCGGGCTGCACGTATCCGGTGGCCTGCTCGAACAGGCCGCGGCCCGAGTCGACGTCGAAGGTCAGACGCTCGCCGGAGATGCGCTCCTCCTCGCGCATGAACACCACGTTGCCGACGAAGACCGCCTTCTGCTCCACGCTGCCGTCGGCGCGCGGGCTGCGGTAGAAATCCATCGCATCGGCCTGGATGCGGGTGTCGCCCAGGCGGACGTCGACGAAACCGCGCGCCCAGGAATGCTCCTGCGTGCCCCCCTGACTGTCGGCCTTGACGCGGACCTCCTCGATCCGCGGCGCCTCGGCCGGGCCTGGCTTGCCCTTCTTCTCCGCCTTCTCCTGGCGCCCCTCCTGCGGGCCGGGCTGCGCCGGGCGCTCCTGGCCCGCGACGGATAGCGCGAGAGCGAGGGCGACGAGGCTGGCCGCGGCGCGCACCGTCAGAGCGCGGACATCCCCATCACGTGGAAGCCGCCGTCCACGTGGATCACCTCGCCGGTGACGCCGCGGGAGAGACGAGAGACGAGGAACAGGGCGCAGTCGCCCACCTCCTCCTGCTCGGTGTTCTTGCGCAAGGGGGCGTGATTGCGGTGGTACTCGAGCATTTTCGAGAGGCCGTGAACCCCCGAGGCGGCGAGGGTCTTGATCGGGCCGGCGGAGATAGCGTTGACGCGAACGCCCCTGGGGCCGAGGTCGGAGGCCAGGTAGCGGACCGACATCTCGAGGGCCGCTTTCGCGACGCCCATCACGTTGTAGTGGGGCACCACACGCTCGCCGCCCAGGTACGACAGCGTCACGATGCTGCCGCCGCGTCCTTCCATGAGCGGCGCGAAACGCTTGGCCAGCGCGGTCAACGAGTAGGAGGAGATGTCCTGCGCCACCCGATATCCCTCGCGCGAGGTGTTCACGAACTCGCCGTCGAGCTCTTCGCGAAGGGCGAACGCCACGGCATGGACCAGGAAGTCGAGGCCGCCGAAGGCCGCCTTCACCGATTCCGCCAGAGCGTCCAGGTCCTGGTCCCGCGTCACGTCGCAGGGCAGGATGACGGGGTCCTTCAAGGATGCGGACAGCTCGTCCACGTTCTCCTTGAGGCGCTCGCCCTGGTAGGTGACGGCCAGCCGCGCGCCTTCGCGGGCCACGGACTGCGCGATGCCCCAGGCGATCGAGCGCTTGTTGGCGATGCCGAGGATGAGGCCGACCTTCCCCTGGAGCAGCATCGAGCATCCTCCCCGAAGGAGGCGACTATATCAGAGGGACTTCGAGCGACGGCTGCGCGCCTTGACGCTCCGGGACCTCCGGAATACCGTCTGGCTCGTTGGAAACCTGCCGAGGCGTGGCTCTCGATGGCCTGGGGCTGGCGGGAGCGGGCTGCGGACCCATCCTTGCAACCGAAGTCGGCGGTGCTCCCGAACCATGAGGATCGCGGTCTTCGGCGTCGGCGGTGTCGGCGGCTACTTCGGCGGACGCCTCGCCGAATCCGGCAAGTGGGTGGGCTTCGTCGCGCGTGGCCCGCACCTCCAGGCCTTGCGTCGCGACGGCCTCAAGGTGGAGAGCGCCGCCGGCGACTTCCAGGTCCGACCGGCTGCGGCCGACGACGACCCCGCCGCGATCGGACCCGTGGACGTCGTGCTGCTCGCCGTGAAGGCCTGGCAGGTCACCGACGCCGCTCGCGTCATGGGTCCCCTCCTCGGCTCGCGAACGATCGTGCTGCCGATCCAGAACGGAGTGGAGGCTGCCGACCAGGTCGACCGCATCGTAGGCGCCGGGCGGGCCCTACCGGGGCTGTGCCGGCTCGTGAGCTACGTGGTCGGGCCGGGCCACATCCGTCACGCAGGTGTGGACCCGCTGCTCGAGTTCGGTGAGCGAGACGGGCGGAGGAGCGAGCGCGTCCTCGCCCTGCAGGCCTTTCTTGAGAAGGTGCGGGGCTTCTCGGTGTCGGTGCCAGACGACATCGAGGCCGCGATCTGGGAGAAGTTCCTGTTCATCGCGCCGGTGGGAGCCGTCGGTGCCGCCACTCGCAAGCCCTTCGGCGTGATCCGCCGCGTCGCCGAGGCCCGGGCCCTCCTCGAAGCCGCAATCCGCGAGGTGGCCGCCCTGGCCCGCGCGCGAGGCGTGCGGATCCGCGCCGACGCCGAGGAGCGGACACTCGCCTACTTCGACGGCCTGCCGGCGGACGGGAGCGCCTCGATGCAGCGCGACATCCTGGAGGGGCGGCCATCCGAGCTGGAGGACCAGACGGGCGCGGTCGTGCGTCTCGCACGAGCCGCCGGCATCCCGGCCCCCGTCAACGAGAGCCTCTACCGTGCACTGCTGCCGACCGAGCTCCAGGCGCGCGGCCGTCTTCCCGAATGAACGTGCTCAGGCGGGCTGCAGGTCTGAGGCGCGACGGCCGCGTAACCCGAGGATCCTCTCGACCACCTCGCCGACCACGTTGTTGGGCGTGGACGCACCAGCAGTGAGCCCGAGGCTCACCGGCCCTGCGGGCAGCCAGCCGCTGTCCGATCTCTCTTCGGCGTGGAGGCCCACGGGCCGGTGACGGATGTCTCCCTCGGAGCCGATCCCTTCCGGCCCGCGGATGTGGAAAGTCGGCAGCTTGTCGGCGCAGATGCGGGCCAGGGCCTGGGTGTTGGAGCTGTTGTAGCCGCCGATCACCACCATCAGGTCGAGGCCGCCCTGCTCCAGCATGCGCAGCACGGCGTCCTGGCGGTCCTGCGTCGCCGAGCAGATCGTGTCGAAGGCTCGGAAGCGGCCCTCGAGCCCTGCCTCTCCCCAGCGCTCGCGCATCGCGGCGCGCAGCATCTCCTGGATCTCGAGGCTCTCGCTCATCAGCATCGTGGTCTGGTTGGCAAGGCCGATGCGCTGGAGGTGCTCGTCGGGATCGAAGCCCGGGCTGGCCGCGTGGGCGAAGCGCTCGCGCAGGCTGGCCCCTGTGATGCGGCCGAGGATGAAGTCGCAGACCCCCTCGGCCTCTCCTTTGTCGCGGACGCAGAGGTACTGCCCGCCGGCGTGGGTCAGGGCCTGGGAGGCCGTGGCCTTGGTCTCCTCGTGGTAGTGCTTGCCGTGGATGACGGCCGTGAATCCCTCGCGCGCGTACTTGTGGACGTTCTTCCAGACGTTGAGGACGCTCCCGCAGGTCGTGTCCACCAGCACGCAGCCCTTCCCGCGCAGGTGCTGCAGCTCCCCGACCGTGACGCCGAAGGCGGGCAGGATCACCACGTCCGTGGCCTGCACCTCGGCGTAGCGCGCTGCAGCGTCCTTATCTTCCTCCAGGATGCGGATGCCCATGGCCTGCAGGCGCCCGTTGACGTCGGGGTTGTGGATGATCTCCCCCGACAGGAACAGCCGTCGGTCCGGGAACTTCTCGCGGGTCTCGTACGCGTATTCGACGGCTCGGTCGACGCCGTAGCAGAAGCCGAACTCGCGAGCGAGTTTCAAGCACAGCTCCCCCGCGCGCACCGAGCTGCCCAGGTCTCGGATCCGGCTCACCAGCTCGGAGTGATAGCTCTGGGCCAGCACCGGCCCGACCTGGGCCTTGAGCCCGAAGCCCTTCTGGAAGTACGTCTCGGTCACGCTCGAAGGATATCAGTAACGCACGCGGCGCCCGTCATGGGCCCGGCGCGAAGAAGGAGACCCCGCGGACGTTCTCGTCCACCTTGAGCGGGTGGAGCAGCGCGGGGAACGCCCGCTGCTCGCAGTCCATGCGCTCGCACACCCGGCACGTCACGCCCACCGGGACGAGCGCCTCGCGGCTCACCAGGTCGACGCCGTCGGCGTAGCACAGCTCCCGTGCCCGATCCGCCGTGCAGCCGAGCGCGATCGCGAACATGGTGTGGGGCGCGTGGTAGCCGCCGGACCCCTTCCGGAGCGCGCGGGCGACCCAGAAGTGGGTCGTGCCGTCGGGCATCTGCGAGAGCTGGGTGCGGATCATGCCGGGCGTGAGCAGCGCCTGGAACACGACCCAGCGCGGGCACGCGCCGCTGAAGCGGGCGAATCGCAAGCCCGAGGCCGAGAACCGCTTCGAGATGTTGCCGGCCACGTCGATGCGAACGAAGTGGAAGGGCACGCCCTCCGCCCCGGGCCGTCGCAGCGAGGTGAGGCGGTGCGCGACCTGCTCGAAGGACGTGCGGAAGCGGTTGCCGAGCACCTCCACGTCGTAGCGCTCGGAGCGCGCGGCATCGAGGAAGCGCTGGTAGGGCATGAGCAGCGCGCCGGCGTAGTAGTTGGCCAGCGAGACGCGCGCGAGGGCCCGGGACTCGTCGGTGGTGAGAGTGGGATCGGCGGCCAGGCGCGCGAGCGTGTCGCGATGGGTCAGGAGCCCGATCTGGCAGGCCAGCTGGAAGTTCCGGCTGCCGCGGCGCAGCGCCTCGGACAGCGTCACCACCCGCCGCTCAGGATCGTAGCGGCGCGCGGTCGTTCCCATCGCTCCCACGTGCGCGACTCGGACGTCGACATCGTGGCGCTCGTCCAGGTAGCGCACCATCGCCTCGAAGAGGTCGCCCGAGAGCAGGCCGGAACGCCACAGCATCTCGGCCCCCTCCTCCAGCTCAGGGAAGTAATTGCCGTGGCGCTGGATGAAGTCCGTCACTTCCTCAGAGGGCAGCAGCGAGCGGTCGATCCCGGCGGCCTCCTCGCCCTGTGACAGGCGCGCCGCTAGCGTCTCCGCCGACTCGCGGACGTCGCGGTAGGCCCGGTACAGGGTCAACAGAGCGCGCACGACCGCTGGGCTCGTGGCCGCCATGTCGCGGGCCTCGGCCGCGGGCAATTCGTGCCCCTCGAACAACGGGTCTCCCAGCGCCTCGAGCAGGTTGGAGAGCAGGCGCGCCTCCTCGTCTCCCGAGAGCGCGCGGAGGTCGAGGGGCAGGAGCTGGGCCAGGCGGATGAGCAGCGTCGCCGGAACCGCCCGGCGATCGTGCTCGATCAGGTTCAGGTAGCTGGCGGAGATGCCGAGCCGTTCGGCGAGCTGCGCTTGAGTGATGTTCTGGCGCCGGCGAAGAACCCGGATCTTCGCGCCGAGGCGAAGCCCTTCAGCCATGAGACCCAAGTTTAGCTCTGCTTAGTGTATGTTTTCAAGATTTACTGATTGACAAGCGACGATTGACATCATGATCTCCATTAACTCATTGGAAACAAAAACCATATTGACCGGCGTCGTCGAATGGAGAACGATGTCCATCTCGTCAAGGAGGAAGGATGGGCGCCACGCCCCAGGGAGCCGCCGTCGACGTCCTCGAGTACAGCGGGCCGTCCGTCCAAGGCGCCGAGTCAGTCCTGACTCCGGAGGCGCTCGCGTTCGTCGAGAGTCTGGTGCGGGAGTTCGCTCCGCGGATCGAAACGCTTCTCGCGCGCCGCCGCGAGCGCGTCGAGCGCTTTGCCCGGGGCGAGCGCCCGGCCTTCCTGACGGAGACGAGGGCGATCCGCGAGTCGGACTGGCGCGTGCCACCGCCGCCCCACGACCTCGTCGATCGACGAGTCGAGATCACGGGGCCCGCCGACCGCAAGATGATCGTGAACGCTCTCAACTCCGGCGCGCGTGTGTACATGGCCGACTTCGAGGACTCGAACGCGCCGACGGCGGCGAACGTCGTCCTCGGCCAGCGCCATCTCATGGACGCCGTGGACGGCACCATCCGCCACGTGGCTCCCGAGACCGGAAAGGTCTACGAGCTCGCGGAACGCACGGCGACCTTGATGGTTCGGCCCCGCGGTCTTCACCTCGAGGAGGCGCACTTCCTGCTCGATGGGCGCCCCGTGCCCGCATGCCTCGTCGATTTCGGCCTCTTCCTGTTTCACAACGCCGGCAAGCTCCTCGCCAAGCGCAGCGGCCCCTACTTCTACCTGCCCAAGCTCGAGAGCCACCTCGAGGCGCGCCTTTGGAACGAAGTCTTCCTGCGCGCCCAGGAGGCGCTCTCGCTCCCGAGCGGCACGATCCGCGCCACGGTCCTGATCGAGACCCTGCCCGCTGCCTTCGAGATGGATGAGATCCTCCACGAGCTGCGCGAACATTCGGCCGGCCTGAACTGCGGCCGCTGGGACTACATCTTCAGCGCGTTGAAGACGCTGGGTCAGGACCCGGCCTGGGTGCTTCCCGATCGCGCGCAGGTGACGATGGAACAGCCGTTCCTGCGCGCTTACACGCAGCTGCTGGTCAAGACCTGCCACCGCCGCGGCGCGCATGCGATCGGCGGCATGTCGGCCTTCATCCCGGTCAAGGGCGATGCCGAAGCGAACCAGGCCGCCCTCGCAAAGGTGCGCGCCGACAAGCTGCGCGAGGTGAAGGACGGCCACGACGGCACGTGGGTGGCGCATCCGGGCCTCGTGCCCTTGGCGCTCGAGATCTTCGACGCCCACATGTCCGGTCCCAACCAGCTTCACGTGGGCCGGGACGATCTTCACGTGACGGCCGCCGACATGCTGCGCGCGCCCCAGGGAACGCGAAGCGAGGCCGGCCTCCGCCACAATGTGCGCGTCGCCGTCCTCTACCTCGAGTCGTGGCTGCGTGGCCAGGGCTGCGTGCCCATCGACAACCTCATGGAGGACGCGGCCACGGCAGAGATCTCGCGCATGCAGATCTGGCAGTGGCTGCACCAAGGGGCGGCCCTGCAGGATGGCCGCGTGGTCGATCTCGATCTCCTGCACGGCGTGGTCGACGAAGAGACCTGTCGTCTCCTCATCGACGTGGGCGAGGCGCGCTTCGTGGCAGGCCGCTACCGCGAGGCCCGCGACCTCCTGCTGCGTCTCACGACCGCCGAGCAGGCGGTTCCCTTCCTCACCCTTCCCGCCTACGAGCTGCTCCTGGACCTGGACGCCGACCAAAGGAGGTCGTGATGCCGCAAGTACTCCATTCCGACGCGTTGGGCGCCGGGAACGGCAACGGTCGCAACGACGGGCCAGACCGTTGGAGAGGTGTCGTGCGGCCTTACGCAGACGAGGACGTGGCTCGGCTGCGCGGCTCGGTCCATGTCGAGCACACGCTCGCCCGCGTCGGCGCCGAGCGGCTGTGGCGGATGCTGGACACCGAGCCCTACGTGCACGCCCTCGGCGCGCTGACCGGCGGGCAGGCGGTCCAGATGGTGAAGGCTGGCCTCAAGGCCATCTACCTCTCAGGCTGGCAGGTCGCTGCGGACGCCAACTCGGCCGGCCAGACGTACCCCGACCAGAGTCTCTACCCGGTCGACAGCGTGCCGAACGCGGTGCGACGGCTGAACCGCGCGCTGCTGCGCGCCGACCAGATCGACCATGCCGAGGGGCGCGGCGATCGGTACTGGCTGGCGCCGATCGTGGCCGACGCCGAGGCCGGCTTCGGCGGCCCTCTCAACGCCTTCGAGCTGATGAAGGCCATGATCGAGTCGGGCGCCGCAGGGGTTCACTTCGAGGATCAGCTCGCCTCCGAGAAGAAGTGTGGACACATGGGCGGAAAGGTGCTCGTCCCGACCGGCCAGTTCATTCGCACCCTGGTGGCGGCGCGCCTGGCCGCCGACGTGATGGGCGTGCCCACGGTGCTGGTCGCCCGCACCGACGCCCAGAGCGCGAAGCTGCTGCTCTCGGACGCCGACCCGCGCGACCACGAGTTCATCGAACGGGGCGGCCGCACCGCGGAGGGCTTCTTCCGCATGCGCGGCGGCCTCGACTGCGCGATCGCGCGGGCGCTGGCCTACGCCCCCTACGCCGACCTGCTCTGGTGCGAGACCTCGACGCCGGACCTGGCGGACGCGCGCCGCTTCGCCGAGGCGATACATCGCGCGTTCCCCGGCAAGCGTCTCGCCTACAACTGCTCACCGTCCTTCAATTGGAAAAAGCATTTGGACGCGCCGACGATCGCGCGTTTCCAGCGCGAGCTGGGCGCGATGGGCTACAAGTTCCAGTTCGTCACCCTGGCCGGCTTCCACGCCCTGAACTACGGGATGTTCGAGCTCGCGCGCGGCTATCGAGATCGCGGCATGGCCGCCTACACGGAGCTGCAGGAGTCGGAGTTCCGCGCTGAGGCCGAGGGCTACACGGCGACGCGTCACCAGCGCGAGGTGGGAACCGGCTACTTCGACGCGATCACGGAGATCGTGGGCGGCGGCGAGGCGGCGACCGTCGCTCTCGCGGAATCGACCGAAGCGCAGCAGTTCTGACCTCCAACTACGGCCAGGACAACCACAGAGATCACACAGAAGAGGTCTCGGGGATAGCTCCCGATAGGGTCAATCCAGACTAGAAATCTCTTGTTCTCTAGCCGGTTGGCCCGTCTCTGTGTCCTCGGTGGTCGTGTTGGCCGTCGTGGGTTCCTCGACTCCTCAGAGATAGTCGCGCAACCCTTCCTCGAGGCGCCGGAACGGGAAGCCGAAGTACGCCATGGCCGGCTTCGGGTCGATGTCCACCTCCTGCGTGATGAAATCGATCGCTCCTGGCGACAGCATGGGCTCGGGCAGCACTTGCATCGGCAGCACCAGGAGCTTCATCAGCTTCGCCGGATGGTGGAGCAGCGGGCGGCGTTTCTTCAGGACCGACTGGACCGTGTGGATGATCTGATCCATGGTGAGCCGTTCCGGGCCACCCAGCTCGAGAGCCAGCGCCTTGGCGTCCTCGCGGACCGCGGCTTCGGCCACGCAGCGCGCCACGTCCTTCACGTAGATCGGGTAGACCGGCGTCGTGCCGTCGCCGATCACGGGCACGATCGGCAGATAGCGGCAGAAGAAAACGAAGCGATTCATCGAGCGGTCGCGCGGGCCATAGATCCACGAGGGCCGCAGCAGCGCATGCTCGAGACCGGTCTCGCGGATCGCCGCCTCTGCCGTGTCCTTGGCCTGGAACCACGGCTGCGGCCGCCCCTGGCCCGCGCCGGCGCCCGACAAGTACACGAAGCGGCGCACACCCATGGCCTTCGCGACCTTGGCGGCGGTGACGGTGCCCCGGCCATCCACCTCGAGGTACGTGAGGCCCTTCGCCGGGTTCTCGACCGGGTGATTGGGGAACTGGATCGCGTGGACGACGACGTCAGACCGCGCGAAGGCGCGGCCCAGTGACGTGGCGTCGCCGGCGAAGGCCTGGACGTAGCGCACGCGGCCGCCCCAGGGGTCGGCGCGGCCAGGGTCGCGGGTCGTCACGGTCACCTCATGGCCTCCCGCATCGAGCAGCCGGTCCACGACCTCACGGCCGATGAACCCGGTTCCACCGGTCACCACGATCCGCATGGCGTCCCCCCCAGGAAGCGTGACGCTCCTATCTACCACGATATGCTTTGGCGCGTGCGGCGAGCGCTGATCGTCGAGGACGACGCGGACATCGTCGAACTCGTCGAACATTACTTGTCCAAGGAAGGCTTCAGTGTCGAATCCGAGCGCGACGGCAAGCGGGGCCTCGAGCGCGTCCGCGGCGGCAGCTACGAGCTTCTGATCCTGGACCTCCAGATCCCGGGCATGGACGGCCTCGCGTTGTGCGCCGAGGTGCGGCGCGACAAGCGCACTCGCGATATCCCCGTCGTGATGCTGACGGCGCGCGGCGACGAGACCGACCGCGTCGTCGGCCTCGAGATGGGGGCCGACGACTACGTGGTGAAGCCCTTCAGCCCCAAGGAGCTGGTGGCGCGGGTGCGGGCCCTCTTCCGGCGTCTGGGACGCGTCGAGGACGACGACAAGCCGCTGCGTTTCGCCTCGCTCGAGGTCGACGTCACGCGTCACACGGCCCGCTGGGACGGCCAAGCGATCCGCCTGACCGCAAAGGAGTTTGCGCTGCTCGTGGCGCTCCTGGAGGCGCGCGGCCGCGTGCTGTCGCGGCAACAGCTGCTCGAGGGCGTGTGGGGGCTCTCGTACGCGGAGGGCACGCGCACCGTGGACGTCCACGTTCGGCGGCTCCGGGAGAAGCTGCCGGGCCTCGCGCCGCACATCCTGACCGTGAAGTCGCTGGGCTACCGCCTGGCGAAGGAGGAGTAATGCTCCGGCTGCGCGGGCGCATCGCGATCACCGCCGTCGCGGCCTCGACAGCGGCACTCCTGGCGGTCCTCCTGATCGTCACGCCTGGACTGCGGCGTCGAACGGCAGCTCTCGAGCAAGATGTCCTGCTGGCGGAGGCTCGGCTGGTGGCGCGCATCGTGGAGGAACCCCTGGCCCGCGGGCGGGGAACCGCCGAGCTGGACTCGCTCGTCGACCAGACGGCGCCCGACATCGCCGCACGGATCACGGTCATGGCTCCGGACGGCCGTGTCCTCGGTGACTCTGCTCTCTCGGGCGCGGCCCTGCAGGCCGTCGAGAATCACGCCGACCGCCCGGAGGTCAAGGCGGCGCTCGCGGCAGGCTTCGGCAGCTCGATCCGCCGCAGCGCGACCGTCCGGGACGACCTGCTCTACGCTGCGGTCGCGGTCCGGCAGGGGGGCCGGCTCGTGGGCGCTGCCCGCGTGGCTCGCCCGTTGTCCGGTGTGGAAGACCAGACGCGAGCGTTCCGCGGCGCGGTGGCGCTGGCCCTGTTGCTCGCCTTCCTCTTGACGGCGGTGCTCTCGGCGGTCCTCGCCGCGCCCCTTGCCGGCCCCCTCGCCGAGATCATGGACGCCGCTCATCGCTACGCGAGGGGCGACCTCTCGGCGCGGATCCGCGTGAACCGCAGCGACGAGCTGGGCGAGCTGGCGCGCATCCTGAGCCATTCGGCGCAGGCGCTCCAGGAGCGTCTCTCCGAGAACGCACGCGAACGAGCCCGCACCGATGCGATCCTGCTCGCGATGGACGACGGCCTGCTCGCCGTCGACCACAAGGGCACGGTCGTGCTCGGCAACAAGGCCTTGCGCGGCATCCTGGACACGACGGAGCCGACGGGTCGCCACTACCTCGAGACCGTCCGCCAGCGCGAGGTCGGCGCGGTGATCGAGGGCGTGCTGAAGACCGGCGAGCGCACCTCGGTCGAGGTCGAGCTGTTCCACCTGCGACGCGTGTTCTCTCTCACTGCCGTCCCCTTCCCCGGCCTCGAGGGCTCGCCGCACGGGGCCGTGCTGACGCTGCACGACGTGACGGAGCGCCGGCGCGCCGACCGCATCCGCCGCGACTTCGTCGCGAACGCATCCCACGAGCTGCGCACCCCGCTCACCTCGATCCGTGGCTTCGTCGAGGCGCTCGAGGACGGAGCGCTGCAGGAGCCGGACCGGGCCCAGCGTTTTCTCGGCAAGATCCGCACCCATGCCGACCGCATGGCCGCGCTCGTCGAAGACCTGCTGGAGCTGTCGCGACTCGAAGCGGGGGAGCGGCCGCCGCTCTGGGAGGAGGTGATGCCCGCGGAGATCGCCGAGGACGTGGTGGCGAGCTTCGGGGGAGTCGCGGGGCGCAAGAACATCACGCTCCTGCACAGCTCCGCGGGCGCGCCTGCGATCGTCACCGACGCCGACCGGCTGCGCAGGATGATCGAGAGCCTCGTGGACAACGCGGTCAAGTACACCGCAGAGGGCGGCCGGGTGGAGATCCGGACCTCGCCGGGCCGGGACGGAGGGGCCGTGATTCAGGTGGAGGACGACGGCCCGGGCATCGACTCCGAGCACCTGCCGCGCATCTTCGAGCGCTTCTACCGCGTCGACAAGGCCCGCAGCCGCGAGCTGGGTGGGACCGGCCTCGGCCTCGCGATCGTGAAGCACCTGGCCGAGAGCGTGGGCGCCACGGTCAGCGTGCGCAGCGAGCCGGAACGCGGCACCTGCTTCGAGGTGTACGTTCCGGCTAGACGCGAGCCCTTCTCCACCCTGCCGCCAAGGTAGATTCCCGGCGCGGTGGCGCTGCTTGACTTCGATCCCCCGGTCCGCCTACTTTGCCGGGACAGCGCATGCCGACGCATTTCGAAGAGTCGATCGAACGTGACCTGGGGCGGCTGCGCTCCGAGCTCCTGGAGATGGCGGGCCTCGCCGCCCGGGCGCTGCGGACCTCGGTGCGGGCGCTGGTCGAGGGCAATCGGCAGCTGGCCTACGCCGTCATCCTGCGCGACCGCTACATCGACGAGAAGGAGAAGAAGATCGATCGGCTGTGCCTCGAGTTCCTGGTGCGCCAGCAACCGGCCGGCGGCCTGCTGCGCCTGGCCTACAGCACGATCAAGGTCAACCTCGAGGTGGAGCGCGTCGGCGACTATGCCGAGAGCGTCGCGCGCCACGTCCTGCGCCTGAACCAGACCCTTCCCGAGGCCGTGACACAGCGCATCGTCGAGATGGCGGACCTGGCTATCCCGATGGTCCACGACTCGATCAACGCCTTCATCCGGCAGGACATCGACCTCGCGCGCAGGACGATCGAGGTCGAGCCCGCGGTCGACGCCCTGCAGAGCAAGCTGAACTCCGACCTGATCGAGCTGCTGCGCTCGCATACGATCCCGCCCGAGATGATGGATCCGCTGCTCACGATCGGCCGACGCTTCGAGCGCGTGGCCGACCAAGCGCGCAACGTCTGCATGGAGGCGCTCTACCTGACCACCGGCGAATACGCCAAGCATCCGGGCTCCGACGCGTTCCGCATCCTGTTCGTCGGCGAGCACAACGCCTGCAGGAGCCAGATGGCCGAGGCCATCGGCGACTCACTTGGTCAGCCGAACTTCATCTTCTCGAGCGCGGGCCTGGACCCCGCCCCGATCGACGCCGCGACGGTGCGCTTCATGCAGGAGAAGGGCTTCGACCTCTCGCGCATGGCGCCCAAGGCGATCCACCAGGTCCCGGATCTCGACCAGTATCAAGTCGTGGTGGGCGTTGCCCGACAATCGCGGCGCGCTTTTCCACAGAGCCCGCGCAAGATGGTGTACGTGGACTGGAGCATCGACGACCCCTCGCGTGCGCAGGGCCCGCCCGAGGAGATCCGCGCCAGCTACGAGAACACGTTCCAGTTCCTCGCGAGCCACGTACGCGACCTGGTCGAGGCCGTGCTCGGGAGCAAGATCGACTGACCGGCTCGCGCCGGCAAGGTCCAAGGAGACTCCGATGAAGCGAGCGCCCCGAGCGGTCACCGGTCGCCTCGGTCCTCTCACAATCTTCGCCGCGCTGGCCCTGGTCGCAGCCTGCCGGGACGGAGGCGACAAGCCGGCGGCTGCCGGAAAGACGATCCTGCAGAACAAGGGCTCCGACACCATGGTCAACGTGGCTCAGGTGTGGGCGGAAAGGTACCGCGAGGTCGACCCCAGCGTCGAGATCGAGGTCTCGGGCGGCGGCTCGGGTGTCGGCATCGCTGCCCTCACCAGGGGTACGGTCGACCTCGTGAACTCCAGCCGTGACATGAAGCCGGACGAGATCGAGCAGGCCAAGAGGCACACCGGCAAGGCCCCCACGGGCTTCGTGGTTGGCTACGATGCTCTGGCCGTCTACGTCAACAAAGCCAACCCCCTCTCGGAGATCACCCTCGAACAACTGGCCGAGATCTACAAGGAAGGCAGCACCTTCACCCGTTGGTCCCAGCTCGGGGTCAAGCTCCCGGGTGTGCAGGACGACACCATCGTCCTGGTGAGCCGGCAGTCCAGCTCCGGAACCTACGAGTTCTTCCGCGAGCACGTCCTCGGCAAGCAGGACTTCCGCCTCGGCTCCCGAGACCTGAACGGCTCCAAGGAGGTCGTCGAGCTCGTGGGCAGCACACCTACGGCGATCGGGTACAGCGGGATGGGCTACGCCACCGCGTCGGTCAAGATGCTGGCGCTCGCATCCAAGCCTGGCGCGGCGGTCGCCCCGTCCGCCGCCGCGGTCAACGACAAGAGTTATCCGCTGGCACGCTCGCTCCACATCTACACGCTTGGCGATCCGGAGGGAGCGGCCAAGCGCTACATCGACTGGATCCTGTCGCCGGCGGGGCAGCAGATCGTGCAGGAGAGCGGATACGTGCCGCTGCCGTCCACGCCGGCTGCGCACTGAGGCATCGACATCGACCCGCCGAAGGCCGAACCACTCACTGTCACGAGATGACGCACGATCCCGGCAAGGACACGCTGAAGCGCGCCCGAGCGAGCCGCCCCGCCTGGGCGATCGCGGGCGAGAAGCTGCTGGAGACCGCGATCCTCGTCAGCGGGATGAGCGCCATCGTCTTCGTGCTGGCGATCTTCTTCTTCGTGTTCCGGGAGGCGGCGCCCGTGCTGTTCAGCGAGCGGTTCGATCTCGGCCTCTTCCTCTTCGACACCGCCTGGTATCCCACCTCGGTGAGCAACGTCCGATACGGCACCCTGGCCCTGACGATCGGAAGCATCGCCGTCACCGCCCTCGCCATGCTGTTCGCCGTCCCCTTCGGCCTGGGAGGCGCGATCTACATCTCGGAGTTCTGTGGCCCACGCACGCGGGAACTGCTCAAGGTCGTGATCGAGCTGCTCTCGGCGATCCCCAGCGTGGTGTGGGGATTCGTCGGCCTGACCGTCATGAGCAAACTGATCGTGCGGCTCACGGACGCGCCGGTCGGCGTCAATGTCCTGAACGGCGGCATCATCCTGGCGCTGATGAGCGTCCCGATCGTCGTATCGATCGGCGAGGACGCGCTCAAGGCGGTTCCCGACTCCTACCGGGAGGCGGGCCTCGCCCTGGGTGCGACGCGCTGGCAGCTGATCTGCCGCGTTCTTGTGCCTGCGGCGCGCCACGGCCTGCTCGCTGCCGTGCTGCTCGGGGTCGGCCGTGCGGTCGGCGAGACGATGGCCGTGCTGATGGCCACCGGCCACGCCGTGAGGATCCCCCATGGGCTGCTCGACTCCGTGCGCACGCTCACCGCGAACATCGCGGCGGAGCTGGGCGAGGCGCCTGCGGGCTCCGAGCACTACCGGGTGTTGTTCCTCACCGGGCTCTTGCTCTTCTGCATCAGCTTCGCCGTCAACGTCACCGCCGACTTGGCCATCCGGGGCCTGCGCAGGAAGTAGAGGCCCTTGGAAGAGTCCGCCATCCGATTCGGCCGCACGCGCTTCGTGGCGCGAAAGGAGCGCTCCGAGCGCCTGGCCGGGCTGGTGTTCGCCGCCATGGCGACGGCGATGGTGCTGCCGCTCGGTGCGATCGTCGGCTACCTGTTCTGGCTCGCGTGGCCGTCTCTCAGCCTCGAGTTCCTCCTGGACGTCCCGCGCCGCGGCATGACCGAAGGCGGAATCTGGCCGGCCTTCGTCGGCACGCTCTACCTGGTGGGCCTGTCGCTCTTCGTCTCGGCCCCGATCGGCGTGCTGGCGGCCGTGTATCTCAACGAGTACGCGGGCGACACCTGGTTCAACCGCGTCGTGAACCTGGCGGTCATCAGCCTGGCCGGTGTCCCGAGCATCGTCCATGCCCTGTTCGGCCTCGGGGCCTTCGTTTACGCAGCGCACCTCGGCTACTCGATCGTCGCAGCGTCCTTGACCCTCGCGATCATGACGCTGCCGGTGATCATCGCCAGCACCCGCGAGGCGCTGGCCTCGGTGCCGATCGCGTTCCGCGAGGCCTGCTGGAACGTCGGTGCCTCGCGTTGGCAGACGATCCGCGCCGTGGTCCTGCCCAACTCGATCAGCGGAATCCTCACCGGCGTGATCCTGCAGGTGAGCCGCGCGGCGGGCGAGACCGCGCCGGTGATGTTCACGGGCGCGGTCTTCTTCAAGGCGGTCTCCCGCGGCGAGCTGTTCGCCTACCGCCTGGACGAGCAGTGCATGGCGCTCTCGATGCATCTCTACACGCTGGCGACGCAGGTGCCGAACGTCAAGGAGTCGCTCCCCTACGCGACGGCGGTGGTGCTCCTCGGCTCGGTCCTGCTGGTCAACGCCTCGGCCATCGTGCTCCGCGTGTGGCTGCGCGGGCGCAAGAAGTGGTGAGGCGATGACGGCGCCCACGAAGAAGATCGAGGTCGAGGAGCTGCGCCTCGCCTACTCGTCCAAGGAGGTGCTCCACGGGATCTCCTTCGCCGTCCACGAGAACGAGATCCTGGGCATCATCGGGCCCGCCCAGTCGGGCAAGACCTCGCTGCTCAAGTGCCTGAACCGCACCATCGATTTCGTCGCGGGCGCGAGAGTCGCGGGCGTCGTGCGCGTCGACGGAGAGGACGTGCGTCGCGTGCGGGACGTCTTCAGCCTGAGGCGCAAGATCGGGATGGTGGCCCCGCTCCCCGTGGGGCTGCCGCTCAGCATCTACGACAACGTCGCCTTCGCGCCGCGCAGCTCTGGCGTCCGTAACAGGGCTGAGCTCGATCGGCTGGTGGAGCACTGCCTGCGTCAGGCGGCGCTCTGGGACGAGGTCAAGGATCGCCTGCGCCACCTCGGCACCGCGCTCTCGGGCGGGCAGCAGCAGCGCCTGACCATCGCGCGGGCGCTCTCTCACCAGCCCGAGGTTCTGTGCCTCGACGAGTTCTCGATCGCGATCGACCCCGTGACCACCATGCGCATCGAGGACGTGCTCAAGGAGCTGCGCCGCGAGATCACGATCGTTCTGGTCACGAACCTGACGCAGCAGGCGCGTCGGCTCGCCGACCGCACGATGTTCCTGTGGGACGGCGAGATCGTCGAGCTCGAC
>DATFEN010000052.1:0-12909 GCA_035251085.1 Vicinamibacteria bacterium
GTGCGCTCACACGAGGAGGCGTAGCGCTCGGTTACACTCTGCGCCGTAGCGGCCGATTCGTGAAGCTTGTCCTCTTGCCCGGCATCGGCGCCGACGCTCGCCTCTTCGAGGCGCAGCGCCAGTCATTCCCGACGCTCGAAGTGCCCCGCTGGCTCGCACCCTCGGATCAGGAGTCCCTCGCGAGCTTCGGGGCGCGCATGGCCGCGGGCCTCTCGGCGTCTCCCGATCTGTACCTCGGAGGCGTGTCCTTCGGCGGGATGGTGGCGCTGGAGATGGCCCGTCAGCTCCGCCCGCGAGGCGTCTTCCTCATCGGAAGCTGCTCGAGCCCCGATCAGTTGCCGGCCTACGCCCGCTTCCTGGGCCGGGCGCTTCGGGTCATCCCTGCCCGCGTCTACAAGGCGCCCGCCAAGATCCGGCCCATGCTACGGCTCAAGTTCGGGGTCGTGTCGCCCGAGCACGAGGAGCTGCTGTTCCAGATGCTGCTGGACACGCCCGTGTCCTTCCTGAAGTGGGGCTGTCGCGCGATCCTGGACTGGAAGCCGGCGGGTCCGCCGCCGGTCCCGGTGTGGCGAATCCACGGCGCGGCGGATCACCTCATACCGGCCTCGCTCGTTCACGCCGACCGCGTCGTCGAAGGGGCCGGACACCTCGTGAACCTCACTCATCCTCAGGAGGTGGAGCGCTTCATCCGCGAGCGCGTGTCTTGACCGAGGACGGGCCACGCCTCGACGGCTCGAACCGCGGGGACGAGGGAACGCCCGCGTCACGCCGCGCCGTCGCCCTGGGGGGCGGCCTCGCCGCGACCGCACTGCTCCTGGTCGTCGTCTTCTCGCTCGGCTCGTGGGGCTACAAGTACCGGCGTTGGCTGTTTCACCAGGGGCGGCTCGAGCGGATCCTGAAATTGCGCCCGCCCGCCGAGCAGCTGAAGGCGGGGCTCGAAGCGGAGGGCGCGCAGTGGCTCGGACGCGCCACGACCGCGAGCGAGCTCGGTCAGCTCGCTGCGAAGCTGACGCCGACGGTCCGGGACGAGGTCGTCGCGAAGGCGGAGCGAGCCGCTCCCGCGGACGCCTTCCGGGTAGGGGAGATGATCTACTTCGTCTTCTTCGATCGGGAGGGGAAGATGATCGACTTCCTCGTCGTCGAGCGCGAGGACCCCTAGCGGATGCGGCTCCTGCCGAACGCTAGCCGAGCTTCGCGTCCAGGAGGTCCAGGCTGCTCGCCAGGGAGCGCGCCAGAAGGGATCGGTGGGGATGACGGGGTGGATGCGCGGGCAGCCTCGAGGGATCGCCCAGCCGGATGCCGTGGCGCTTCAGGACGCGCTCGTACCGCGCCCGGTTGCGCCGGAAGCTCTGGACGACGGAGCGGTAGCCGTCCTCGGCCACCACCTTGCGCGCGCTCATGCGCATGATGTTGTACCCGAACATGCGCATGTCGTCCCGCGTGGGCTCGATGAGCAGGATGTCGACGTCGGGGTGCTCGGTCTCGTAGCGCTCCATGCCGTACTGCATCCGGCCGTGGAGCATGATGCGAAACACCTGGTCGAGCACGAAGCTCACGCCCTTGTTGCTCAGGTGGCCGTCCAGGGGCGCCTTGGGGCCTCTGTTCAGGATCGGCACGATGGGGTTGATGCAGATGACCAGGTCCGCGCCGTGACGGATGGCCAGGTTGATGTGGGCCGTCTTCTTGACGCCGCCGTCCACGTAGTCGCGGCCACCGAGGCGCACCGGCCGATACAGGCCGGGCATGGCGGTCGAGGCCTGGACGGCCTTGGAGATGGGAACGCTGCGGTGGCCTTCTTCGCCGAAGGCCACGGCCTCGCCGCTGTCGAGGTCGACCGCCACGAGCAGCAGCTCGCGGACGAGGTCATCGAAGCGGTCGCTGCGGCCGCGGGCTCGGAATACATGGGCGAGGAACTCCTGGATGCCCGAGTTGTCGAGCAGACCCGCGGGCAGCAGCTCGAACAGCGAGAGGGCGAGGTCCGACAGGTTGCGTCCCTCGCCGGTCAGGGCGGTGAGCAGGGCGTCACGAAGGACGCGGGGCGCGCGCGTCGAGCACCGCGCAAGGTCGGCCAGCCCGAGGCGGAAGATCGGTGCCGAGGACAGGCCGAAGGGCCGGCCGGTGGCCACCTCGTCGTACATCTCCACCGGCGAGATGCCGTTGGCGAGGAGGGACGAGACGAACGCGCCGCCGCTGATCCCGAGATAGAGGTCGAAGTCGAGGACGCTGCGCTCGAGGAGGTCCTCGAGCGCGCGCAGGCAGCCGATCTCGTAGATGGCGCCTGTGATACCCCCCCCGGCGCACGCCAGGGCGACCTTGGATCCGGCGCGTTTTCTCGAGCGTCGGCGGCGTAGCGCCACGCCTCTCTCCGGAGTTTGCTGCAAGTCTAGACCGATGTTCTTGAGCGCCGTACCCTCGGGGGCCGATCCGTTACCAAGCAACGGGCCTTCGAGGTAGAGATCCGGGCGTCGAGGATCGCGCTGCTCGGGATTGGCCGCGGCGAGTGTTGCGCTCATCGCGATAGCCTGGGAGGGGCGTGGCGCTCGCGCGCTGGCTCCGTGTTACCTCGCCTGGCCAGCACGACGCAGGTCATGAGCCCTCCTCGCAAACGCAACGGACGCGACTTGGTTGAAGCCAACGGGAGGGTTGAGAGGCGAGTGTAGCACGAAACGCGAGAGCACAGAGCTGGCGGGCTGGACGAGACTCGAACCCGCGACGTCCGACGTGACAGGCGGCGCAAGGAGCGACCTCTCTTAGATACGAGGCGGGCCTGACACTCCAGGCCCACCTTACGGGACGGGGCTTACCTGCGCCGCTTCAGCGCGTCGATCTTCTTCGACAGCTCGCCGACCTTGCTCGTGAGGTCGGCCACCTCGCGGCGGCTGGGGATGTTCAGGGCCGCGAGGGCCTGCTCGACGGCCTCGCCGACGCGCTTGCCGGCCGCCCGGCCCTCCTTGCGGACCCGGCTGCGGAGTGTCGCGAGCTGGGCCTCGACGCGCCTCTGGGCCTTCTTCCGCTCCTTCTCGAAACGGACTCCGAGCTCATGCAGGACCGCGCTGGCCTCGCGGCCGCCGATCTTGTTGCGCTTCAGGGCCGCCCTGACCTGCTTCTCGGCCGCTGCCTGGGCTGAGGCCAGAGCCTCCTGGGCCTGCGCCCAGGCCGAGCGGAGCGCGTCGGCCGCGCTGTGGGCCGCGGAAGCCGACTTCTTGCGGGACTTCGCCTTCGCCATCACTTTCTCCTTCTCCTGGAACGACCCTCGGGCCGGCGCGCCCTGCGGGCTCGCCGCGGCGCGGGCTCGAGGTACGTCTCGAGCGTCAATAGCTTCTCCTTCAGCGCTTGCAGCGAGAGGCCGACGCCGCCCTCGCGCTCGGCGCGCTCGACGAGGCCGTGGAGCGCCCGCTCCAGGCCGTGCTGCGCGTCGGCCACGACGCTCGTGACCGAGCGCACGATCTCCTGGCGCAGGCTCAAGCCCTCCTCCAGCGTGAGCCTGCCGCGTCCGAGCAGACCCGAAACGATGCGCTCGGCCTCCTCGCGGGCGCGGCTGGCCAGGTCGGGAGCCGTGGCGGGCGGCTTGCGCGGCGCCCCGACGCCGAAGCGCACCAGGCGCGTCAGCACCTGGCGCGGGATGGCCGCGGTGCGCTCCTTGACCCCCTCGAGGACGACCTGGGCCAGGACCAGGTTGGTCAGGTCCTCGCCGCTCTTCTGGTCGAGGACCTGGACCTCCTCGCCCGCGGCCACCATGGCCGCGAGGTCCTCGAGGGTCACATAGCGGCGTGCCGCGGGGTCGTAGAGCTTGCGGTTGTCGTAGCGGCGGATGCTGCGGAGGAGCATGCCCTCGGCCTTGGCCACAAAGCCAATATAACGCGGTGCGTCATTCCTGTCAAGTCTGGATGACGCGAAGCGTCAAGGGGTCTGGTTCGTCGAGGCGATGCCGCAGCCGCGAGCGGCGGACCAGGATCGCCCCCCACACGAGGCCGAGGGTCATCGCGACGAGGGCGCACAGGCCGGCGATGCCCAGGGAGGACAGGATCACGCCCGGCAGGTCGAAGACCGGCTTCTCGACCCTGATCCAGGTGACGGGGGATTCCGTGATCACCGCTTGGCGCCCTTCACGGCCAGTCTAGGAGCCGACCCGCCGCGGGTCAACTTCACGCCGCCGCGATTCAGGCCCTCGAGGTAGCTCCTGACGCCGCTCAGAAGCCCGCGAGCGATCTCCTCGCGGCGGTCTCCGCCACGCAACAGCTTCTCGTCCTCGGGGTTCGAGACGAAGGCGATCTCGGCGAGGATCGAGGGCATGTTGGCGCCGATGAGGACGTAGAACGGCGCGGTCTTGACGCCTCGGTCCGGGGCCACGGCGCGGCCCCGCCGAAGGTTGTCCACGAGGGACTCGTGGACCGCGCTGGCGAAGTCCCGGCTCTCGTCGATCTTGCTGTTGAGGGCGATCGCCCTCACGAGCCCCTGCAGGTCCTTCATCGTCGCCGCCGAGATGGCGTTCTCGCGGGCCGCGACCTCTTCGGCGTGCGGGTCGCCCGCGAAGTTCAGGTAATAGGTCTCGATGCCGCGGGCCCGCGGGCTGCGGCTCGAGTTGGCGTGGATCGAGAGGAACAGGTCGGCGTCCTTCTGGTTGGCGATGGCCGTGCGCTCCTCGAGCGGAATGAAGACGTCGCTCGCGCGCGTCATCAAGACCTCGGCGCCGAGCTCCTCGCGCACTAGTCGCGCGAGGCGCTGCGCAACGTCCAGGACCAGGTCCTTCTCCTGCAGGCCGCCGCGGCCGATCGTGCCCGGGTCGTGGCCGCCGTGGCCGGCGTCGATCACGATGCGGCGAGCGCCGAGGCCGAGCTGACGGGCGAGGCTGTAGGAGCCGGTCCGGTTCGCTGCGGGCGGAAGGACGGGAGCGGGCTCGGGCGCAGTCGCCGAGGCGACCTGGGTGGGCGGCGACGGCGTCGCGGAGGGAGTTGGAGTGGGCCGGGGCGTCGGGGTCCCGGTTGGCACCGGGGTTGGGACCGGAGTCGGGAAGGGCGTCGGCACCGGCGCGGGTGCGGCCAGGGTCATTGGCGTCGGAGCTGGAGCCGGGGTCGGTGAGGGCGGGGGTGACGACGGCGGATCGACGCGGAGCCGCTCCTCGACCTGTCGCTCCAGAGCCGCGGCGGGCTCCGGGCTCTCGAGATCGGGGATCTCCAGCTCTTCGCCGAGCGTGGTCCGGGTCGCGATGCGGGCGGGCGGTGGCTCGTTGCCGCGAACGTCGACGACGAGGCGCGTCGGGTTCTGAAGGTAGAAGACCTGATGGTCCTTCACCGACTTGAAATCCAGCACGACGCGGACGACGTTGTCCCGGTTCTGTCCGAGCCGCACCTGTTCGAGCAGCCCGTCGCCCACGGGGAACACGCGGTCAGTGAGGTTCGGGTGCAGCCGCGTGCCCGGAAGGTCGACCCAGAGCCGATCGGGGTTCGCGATGCGGTCGCTTCGGAACTTAACCTCCCTCCCGAGGTCCACGACGATGCGGGTGGAGTTCTCGCCGCTCCAGGAGCGAAGGTTGAAGACCGGGACCAGTCCGCGCGGAAGGGACGCGGGCAGCGCAGCGGCCTGCTCGGGGGCCTTGCGGCGAACAGCGGCCTTCACTGCGCTGGCACGCCTGGAGTCGGGAAAGGCCGCGAGGTAGAGCTGGGCGGCGTCCTCGATGCGGCGTCGATCGTTGCTCTCCGTGGCCATCTCGAAGACGACGTAGAGCGCTCCCTCGCCGAGGCTCGAGGACGGATACTCGCCGACGAGCATGCGATAGGCGCGCGCGGCGTCGTCCTTGTAGCGCGCCGTCTTGAAGCGCGCCGCCATCTGCCGGTACATGTCGCCGACGGCGAGGAGCGCGTCGTCGCAATACGGGCTCTGCGGATAGCGCCCCACGATCGAGCGGAAGCGCACGATGACCTTGTCCCACTCGGCCTTGCGCGCCACGAGCGTCTTCGACTTCTGGAGCCTCGTTTGCGCGGCCTTGGCATCGTAGTAGAGCGTTCGGTCGGGCCGACCGGCGGCGGCGTGGAGCGGAACGGAAAGGGAAAACCACAGAGGCACAGAGACACAGAGATGAAGAGAGATGCGAGAAAGTCGACGAGCCACGGATAACAGCGCCAAACAACCCGCGTGCTTGGACTGCCCACCGAGGGCAGGCCAAGCACGCAGGCTTCTGCACAGCCACTTCCCTCCCCCCTGGGGGAGGGAAAGGGAGGGGGGCTTAATCAAAGTCATGCCGCCCCACACGGAACCCGCTCCAGCGCATCACTTCGGCCAGGCGTCCACCGTTTCGTAGTAGTCGGCCGGGACCAGGATCTCGCGCGGCTTGCTGCCGTCGGCGGCGCCGATGATGCCGTCGCGCTCCATGAGGTCGATGAGACGGCCGGCGCGCGAGAAGCCGATCCGGAAGCGGCGCTGAAGCATGCTGGTCGAGGCCTGGCCGCTCTGGACGACGAAGCGTACCGCTTCGTCGAACAGCTCGTCGCGGTCCGTCACCTCTGCGGTCTCCGACTTCTTCTCCTCCTTGCCGACGGTGTCGTCGTAGGCCGGCTCGCCGGCCTTCCGGAGGTACGCCGTCAGGCGCGCGATCTCCTTCTCGCTGACGAATGCGCCGTGGACGCGGATCAGGCGCGCGCTGCCCGGCGGCAGGAACAGCATGTCGCCCTTGCCGAGCAGGTGCTCCGCTCCGATCGAGTCGAGGATCGTCCGGCTGTCCACCCGCGCCGAGACCTTGTACGAGATGCGCGACGGGAAATTGGCCTTGATCAGGCCCGTGAGCACGTCCACCGAGGGCCTTTGCGTGGCGAGGATCAAGTGGATGCCCACGGCACGCGCCATCTGGGCGAGGCGCGTGATGGACTCCTCGACCTCGCGGGAGCTCACCATCATCAGGTCGGCCAGCTCGTCGATGATGATCACGATGTAGTGGAGCGGGCGTATCTCCTCGCCGTCGGGGCCGACGCCCGCGGACCCCTTCTCGGCGCGGATGATGTTGTTGAACTGCTCGATGTTGCGGACGCCCTCCGAGGCCAGCTTGCGGATGCGCTTCTCCATCTCCTGGACCGCCCACCTGAGCACGTTCGCCGCGATCTTCGGGTCGGTGACGACGGGCGTCAGCAGGTGCGGGATGTCCTCGTAGACGCCGAGCTCCAGGCGCTTGGGATCGATCAGGATCAGCCGCACCTCGTCCGGCGTCGACTTGTAGAGGATGCTCGCGATCATGCAGTTGAGCCCCACGCTCTTGCCCTGGCCGGTGGCGCCCGCGATCAAGAGGTGCGGCATCTGGGTGAGGTCCGTCACGTGGGTCTCGCCGCTGACGGTCTTGCCGAGGGCGAGCGTGAGCCGCGAGTGGGAGAGCTGGAAGGCCTCGGACTCGAGGATGTCGCGCAGCGAGATGGTCTCGCGGTGCTGGTTCGGGATCTCGATGCCGACCGTGCCGCGGCCGCTCATCCGGTCGATCCGGATGGACTCGGCCTGGAGCGCCAGCGCGAGGTCGTCGGCGAGGCCCACGATCTTCGAGTACTTGATGCCGGCGTCCGGCTTGAACTCGTAGGTCGTCACGACCGGGCCGGGGTTGATCTCCTTCACCACGCCGAGCACGCCGAACTCCGCGGACTTGCTCTGGAGCAGCTTGGCGCGCTCGAAGAGCGCGGCCTTCTCGAGGCCGATGTCCGGCTTGCGCTCGTCGAGGATGGCGCTGGCCGGGAGCGGGAAGCTGCCGGCCGGCGGGGCAGCGCTGCGCGCGCGCTTCTTCGACGACCGCGGCTCCCGCGGCAACCGCGCCTCCTCGATGTCCTCCTCCACCCGAGCAGGCGTCGCGAATACCAGCGCCTTCTGGCGCGGCCCAGGCTTGGCCGGCCCGACCACGGGCTCTTCGATGCCCGATTCCTCGGGCTCCTCGTCCTCGAGGTCTACGGGGCCGCGCACGCGGGGCAGGCCTTCGCTCAGCGCGAGCGCGTGCTTGCGGATGACCTCGCGGCGCATCTTCTCCTTGCGCCGCGTCTCGCGCCAATGCGCCCATGCCGTGCGGACGCCCTGCAGGCGCGCTCCGACGAGGGACCCGGCGCCCTTCAGGAAGATGGCGAAGGAGAACTGCGTGGCCAGGATCACCGAGACGAAGAGCGTCGTGGCCACCACGATGTACGCGCCGGTCTGGTTGAAGGTCGCGAGCAGCAAGGCTCCCAGCATCTCGCCGACCGCGCCGCCGGCGCGCACGGGCTCGCTGTCCACCAGCATCGTGCCCGCGCTGAGCGTGAGGAAGGAGGCGAGGGACAGGAGCAGGGCGAACAGGCCGAAGGCCTTCGTGTAGGGCGCTTCGATGGGCCGGCACCAGAACAGCTTCCACCCCGCGATCCCCAGCACGATCGGCAGGAGCAGCGCCGCCATGCCGAAGAGCTGCGGGACCAGCAGCTCGGCCAGGAACGCGCCGAAGGGGCCGATGAAGTTGCGCACCGAGCCGGTCGCGCCGGCCTTGAAGAAGGGCACCGGGTCGCGCGGCGTGTACGTCGCGAGGCTGATCAGCAGCATCAGGGCCACGCCGAAGGCGACGAGGCCCAGGAACTCGGTGAACCGCGACGAACGGCGTATCTCGCTGTGCATCGGTGTTCAGATCTCCATCACGACGGGGATCACCATCGGGCGGCGCTGCGTGCGGCGGCGGAAGAATCGGCGCAGCTCCTGGCGCACCCGCTCGCGCGCGAGCGACGGATCGAAGCGCTCCTCGGGTGAGCGCGCCTCGACGACCTCCGCCACGAAGCGGCCGGCCTCCTCGAGGAGCTCGGCGCGCTCGTCGGCGTCCACGAAGCCGCGCGTCACGATCTCGGGCGGCTGCTCGACGCGCCCGGTCTGCTTGTCGAGGAGGACGACCGGCACCACGATGCCGTCGTAGCTGAGGTGGCGGCGGTCGCGCAGGACGACGTCCTCCAGCTCGTCTCCAGCGGAGCGGTCGAGCAGCACGCGTCCAGCGGGCACGCGGCTCTCCTTGGTGGCGCCGGCCGGGCCGATGGCCAGCACGTCGCCGTCCTCGGCGAGGAGCACGCGCTCGGGCCCCAGGCCCGCTTCCGTCGCCAGCCGCGCATGCTGCACCAGCATCCGGTACTCGCCATGGACCGGCACCAGGTACTGCGGCCGCACCGCTCGTATAAGCTCGAGGAGGTCCTCGCGCGAGCCGTGGCCCGAGACGTGCACCGACGAGATGCCGGGGTGCAGGACGTCGCAGCCGCGCCGGAGCAGGTTGCCGATCAGCCGCGAGACGCCGCGCTCGTTGCCGGGGATCACGCGCGCCGAGAGCACGACGCTGTCGCCAGGCCCCACGGCGAGGTCGCCATGCTCGTCAAGGCTGATCATCGAGAGGGCCGACAGCGGCTCGCCCTGGCTGCCCGAGACGAACGCGCATACTTGCCCCGGCGGCTGGTCGCGGAGCGCGCTGGACGCGACGAGCTGTTCCTCGGGGATGCGCAGCAGGCCGAGCTCGCGGGCCACCTCGGTGTTGTCGACCATGCGCCGGCCGACGAATGCGACGCGGCGGCCGTGCTCGCGCGCGGCGTCGGCGACCCGCTGGATGCGCGGAATCGAGGTCGAAAAGCAGGAGACCAGGACCCGGCCGCGGGTGCGCTCGAAGGTCTCCTGGAAGGCACCGATGACGGTGCCCTCGCCGCCGGTGTAGCCGCGCTGCTCGACGTTTGTGCTATCGGAGAGCAGCACCAGGACGCCGCGCTCGCCCCAGGACGCGAGAGCGGGAACGTCGGTGCGCTCGCCCGGCCCCGCGCGGCGGTCGATCTTGAAGTCGCCGCTCGCGAGAACCACGCCGACCGGCGTCTCGATCGCGAAGGCGAGGCTGTCGTTGACGCTGTGGGCTACGCGGATCGGGTGGACGTTGAACGGACCGATCTCGACGGGTCGGCCCGGCGTGAGCGTCTGGAGGTCGGCGCTCATGCCGCGCTCACGCAGGCGCCTGCGTGCGAAGCCGAGGGTCAGCGGGCTGCCGTAGACCGGCGCGGGTGCCGCGTCGAGCGCGAAGCTGAGCGCTCCGATGTGGTCCTCGTGGCCGTGGGTGAGCAGGATCCCGCGCAGGGAGTCGCGCCGCTCGCGCAGGTACTCGAAATCGGGGACGACGGAATCCACGCCGGGCATCTCCGCGGTCGCGAACAGCATCCCCGCGTCGACGAGCAGAAGATGACCGTTCCACTCGAGGACCAGAGAGTTCAAGCCGAACTCGCCCAGCCCGCCGAGCGGGATCAGACGAACGACGGCGGCGTCGCTCCGGTTGTCCAAACCCTTCCCTGCCGCGTCAGCGCCGGGTCAGGACCGTGTAGAGTCGCGCGAAGTCCCCAACGGATAGCGTCTCGGCGCGCCGCGAGCCCGCGATATTGAGTAACCTCAAGTTCTCCTTGAGGTTAGCATAGCTATCTTGCAGGTTGTTTTCAAGGGTTCGTCGCCGACGATTGAAGGCGGCCTGAACGAAGCGCTCAAAGCCCTCCACGTCAGCGACTTCGGCTTGGGCCGACTCCCGGAATCGGATGCGAAGGACCGCCGAGGACACCTTGGGCGGCGGCGAGAACGCGCGCGGCGGCAGCCGCATCACGATCCCGACATCGGCGAAGAGCGCGAAGAGCACCGACAGGATGCCGTACTCCTTCGACCCGGGAGGCGAGGCGACGCGCCGCGCGACCTCCTCCTGCAGCATCACATGCAGGTCGCTGACTCGGCCCCGCAGCTCGAGGAAGCGCCGCAGCAGCGGGCTCGAGATGTAGTAGGGAAGGTTCGCGGCGAGCCGGCCGCCCTCGGGCACGAGCGCGCCGAGGTCGACGCGCAGCGCGTCGCCCTGCAGGATGCGAAGGTTCTCCGGCGCTCGCGCGCGCAGCCGCTCGGCGAGGCGCGCGTCCAGCTCGACCGCGACGACCTCGCGGCAGCGCGCTGCCAGCGGGAGCGTGAGGGCACCTTCGCCCGGTCCGATCTCGAGGAACACGTCGCTCTCGCGGGGCGCGATCGCGTCGACCAGCCGCAGCGCGGCCTCGCGGCGGAGGAAGTGCTGGCCGAGGCGCCGGGACACGCCGGCAGCCTACAACGATTGCCGATCGCTGAGGTTCCTGCTAGCCTCGCTGGCCCGTGCCCGCGCCCCTCCATGTCGTCTACGTCACGTCGGAGTACGTGCCCTACGCGAAGACCGGCGGGCTCGGCGACGTGGGTGCGGCGTTGCCCAAGGCCCTCGCGCGCCTCGGCCACCGCGTCACGGTGTTCCTGCCTCGTTACGGCGGCATCGCGTTTCCACCCGGCGAGTTCGCAGGCTCGGTCCATGTGCCGGTCGACAGCGTCCACCGAAGCGCGGGCTTCTACCGCACCACGAACCCGGACGGCGTCGAGGTCGTGTTCGTCGAGCACCCCGAGTTCTTCGCGCGCTCGGAGCTGTACGGCGAGCGGGGAGCGGACTATCCCGACAACCGGCTGCGCTTCGCGTTCCTGTCGCGGGCGGCGATCGAGTACTTCCGGAGCCGCGGCGAGCGCCCCAGCGTGTTCCATGCCCACGACTGGCAGACCGGCCTCGTACCCGTCTACCTGAAGGCGTTCTACTGGGACGACCCGACGCTCCAGCGCATGCCGAGCGTGTTCACGATCCACAACTCGGCATACCAGGGCGTCTTCGGCGCGGACACGCTCGGCGTGCTCGGGCTGCCCTGGAACCTCGGGACCGCCGACGCGCTCGAATACCACGGCGGCGTGAGCTACTTGAAGGGCGGCGTCCTGTTCTCGGAGATCGTGACGGCGGTCTCGCCGCAGTACGCCCTGGAGATCCAGGGCGATCTGGGCTACGGGATGGACGGCCCGATCCGCTCGCGCGCCGCGGACCTCGTGGGGATCCTCAATGGGGTGGACTACGACGAGTGGGACCCGAGTGTCGACACCCGGATTGCCGCCAATTACTCGGCCGACGACATGGCCGGCAAGGCGGCCTGCAAGGCCGACCTGCTCCGCAGCGTGGGCCTGCCGGAGTTCCCGGACCTGCCGGTCATCGGCGTGACGTCGCGGCTCGTGTACCAGAAAGGCTTCGACATCGTAGTGGATTCGTGGTGGGACCTCGTTCAACGTCCGCTCCGGATGGTGATCCTCGGCTCGGGCGAGACGAGCGTCGAGAATGGCTTCCGCGCCCTGCAGCAGCGGGCGCCCGACCGCTTCGCGGCCCGTCTCGGCTACGACACGGCGCTCGCGCATCGCATCCAGGCGGGCGCCGACATGTTCCTGATGCCCTCGCGCTTCGAGCCCTGCGGCCTCACGCAGATGTACGCGCTGCGCTACGGCACGGCCCCCGTCGTGAGGGCGACGGGCGGCCTGGTCGACACGGTCGAGCCATGGGATCCCGCGACGCAGCGCGGCACCGGCTTCACCTTCGCACACGCCGACGGAACGGGAATGATGTGGGCGGTCGACCAGGCCATGACTGCCTACGCGGACCGCGAGGCGTGGAACGCGCTACAGCGCAACGGCATGGCGAAGGATTTCTCGTGGGAGCGCTCCGCGCGGGCGTATGTCGAGGTGTATCGACGGGCGATGTCCAGGGTCTAACGAGAGGAGAGTGAGCGTTGTCGGAGAACGTCTTGACGTTGACCGACCAGGGCTGGGAAGCGGACGTGCTGAAGTCGAGCAAGCCGGTGCTCGTCGATTTCTGGGCCGAGTGGTGCGTGCCCTGCAAGACGCTGCTGCCCTCGCTCGAGGCCGCCGCGGCCCAGTTCAAGGACGCGCTCCGCGTCGGCAAGCTCAACGTCGAAGACAACCCGGACGTGCCGACTCGCTACAACGTGGTGACGCTGCCAACGCTGCTCCTGATCAAGGGCGGCCAGGTGGTCGAGCAACGCGTGGGCCTGATTTCCAAGGACAAGCTGATCCAGCTGCTCCAGCCGCACCTGGCCTAGG
>DATFEN010000057.1:0-2586 GCA_035251085.1 Vicinamibacteria bacterium
TGTTCCTCGCGCCCGATCTCTCGATGGTCGGCTACCTCGGCGGCCCGCGTGTCGGCGCGCTCACGTACGACGTCGTGCACACGTACGCGCTCCCGATCGCTCTCGGGGTCGCGGGCGTCCTCGGCGACTCGAGCCTCGCGACGCAGATGGCCCTGATCTGGACTGCGCATATCGGCGCAGACCGCCTGCTCGGCTACGGGCTCAAGTACCCGACCGCTTTCAGGGACACGCACCTGCAACGCGTCTAGGCCGAGTCGAACTCGCGGCACACGGCCTCGACGTTGTTGCCGTCCGGCGACCAGGCCGGCGAACAGTCGGTTCCGCTCGACGTCAGGTGCGTCCGCCCGGGACCGTTCCTTGTGGCCTGATCTACGAGCAGCGGCTTCAGGTTCAGCGGTCGACTACGACCACCTCGTACTGGTCGGCGGTGGGCGGGAAGCCCGTGTCGAACTTCGCGTTGACCACCGCCAGTCGACTGCCAAAGATGGCCGCCGTAGCCGGCACCTGGAACAGGTTGCTGGTGATGACCTTCTCGACTACGCCGGAGGTGAGGTTCGGGCTGAGCCGGATCCTTGCCACCTGGTTGCTGAAGTTCTGCACCGCCCACAGCCTCGTACCCTGGAGAACGATGCCGTCGACATTCGGCACGCTGACCCCGGCGACGGTGGCGCTGGCGCCGCTGCTCGGGTCGACCGTATACAGCTGGCCGTTGGCCGAGTGTCCCACGATGAGCGTCTTGCCGTTGGCCGTTGCTTGAATGCCGTTGAGGTTGAAATCACCGCTCGTATCGGCCGCCGGGCCGCTGAGTGCCAGGATGCTCCCTACCCCCAGAACTCCGGCCTCGCTAACCGGCACGAAATACAGCCTGGCCTGGAACGAATCGGTGAACCAGGCGCCCTCGTTGGTAACGGCCACATCGTTGACAAGCGTGCTGCCCGGCGTGCCGAACTGGTAACTGGCCAGGGTTGTACCGGCGCGGGCGTCGTAGACATAGGCCTGGCCGGTGAAGCCACCGGCCACAAACAGCAGGTCGTGGGGGAGGTCGGCAGCCATTCCCACGGCCATGCGGCCCGCGGGGGCGTCGATGAACAGCTGGGCCGTGCCTCGTTGGAGGTCGCCGCGGAAGATGTCGCCCGCGAACAGGTCACCGGCGTAAAAGGTGGCGCCGCGGCCGGCGGAGATGCCCTCGGCCGAACTGGCGCCCGGTAGGACGATGACCTCGGCTGTGGCCGCGGCCGCCGGCACCCCCAACGCGGCAAACAGGGCAACCAGCAGAAGCGGCATGACCGCCCCCCGGACCCGCATCGCCGACGAAACACGCTTCGCGGTCTCGGCCATCTGCATCCTCCTGTTCCGACCCCAGCCGGCCTGCTCGTGATCTCCGCCGTCCCGGGCAGTGTAGTCCCAGAACGATGCCGCACCGTCCCCTCGCTGAAAAGCGATACATCCGAGACCGACATGCCTTGGTTCGCCGCCGGTAGTTCGCTCCGCGGTTCATGCGGCCAGCTTGTCCTGTGGTGTCAAGGAATGATTCCCAGCTTGACAGGAGAACGTGTGTTCGTATAGAACATGTGTTCCCCATGATCGCGTGCCTCCTCATTCCCGGGTTCGAGCTGAGGGCGGCACTGCGAGTACGTCCGCGGCTCGCGCTCGTCCCCGCGGCGCTCGCGCCGGAGGCTGGGGAGGAGCCGCTCCTCGGTCCGGTGACCGGCGCTGCGGAGGCGGTCGGCGTGAAACCGGGGATGCGGCTGGGGGAGGCGCTCGCCACGTGCCCGACGCTCGTTCTCCTCGACCGCGACCCGGCGGCCGTCGAGAGGGAGTGGGAGGGGGTGCTCCGTCGGCTCGAGGATGCGGGCTTCGCGGTCGATCCGGCCGATCAGGGCGCTGTCGTCTTCGAGACGCGTGGGGTGGAGCGACTGTATGGGGGAGTACAGCCTGCGCTCGAGCGCGCGCTCGCCACGGTCGGCTCCACCTGGGACCCGCGCATCGGCGCTGCCGGACGTCGTTTCACGGCCCTCGCGGCAGCGAGCGTCGCGCGTGCCGGTCAGATCCTGATCGTGGCGCTGCAGGACGAGCAGGCGTTCCTCGAGCCGCTGCCACTCTCGCTGCTTCCCATGACTTCCGACCGCTACGCAGAGCTCGAGGGGCTCGGCCTGCGCAGGCTCGGCGAGCTCGCACAGCTTCCCGGAGAAGCAGTCGCGGAAAGACTCGGAGTGGAGGGGAGAAAGGCGTGGCGGCTCGCGCACGGAGGCCGGCGAGCAAGAGTGCGCGGCCGTAGGCCCGCATCGGAGCTCGTAGAGGCACTCGTCTTTCCGGAAGCCGTGGCGAACGAGCTCACGCTGCGGCGGGCGCTCGGCTCCCTCCTCGAGCGCCTGCTCGCGCGTCCAGAACGGGCCGGGCGGCCGTTTCGAAAACTCGCGCTGGCCGTCCGGCTCGTCGACGGCGGCTCGTGGCGACGGGCGATCACCCTTCGCGACGCGACCGCGGAGTTGGGGCGCCTGCGTTCAGCGCTCGGGCCCAAGCTCTCGGAGCTCCCGGCCCCGATCCTCGAGCTTCGCCTCGAGACCGTCGAGCTCGCGGAGCACA
>DATFEN010000075.1:0-11646 GCA_035251085.1 Vicinamibacteria bacterium
TGCTCGCGCTGCGCGACGTGGGCATCCGCGAGATCTACGCGCTCGACTGGGAATTGCCCTGAGCCCACGCCGCGGGGCGCTGACTGGGACGAACCTGGCGCTCGAATCTCATGCCGTGGTGAATCGCCGGAGGAGACCGAATAAGAAGCCGCGCTCGGGGTCCGGCACGAGACCGCCCATGAGCCAGAGCCACACGAACGAGCCGTAAAACATCGCCATGCCGACGAGAGCGGCGCGGCGGGCGCGCGAGGGGCGCAGCGGCTCGGGCAGCAGCGTGGTGTTGACGCGCAGGATGTGGAGTGACGCCAGCGTCATCACCACGCCGGCGATGTTGGCGGCGAGCTGCAGCAGCACGATCGGCTGCGTGAGGCTCATCGCGAAGAGCCCCCAGGTGACGAGCGCCGCGAGCACGCCGAGATAGACCGCGCGCACGTCGCCGCCGCGCCAGGCTCGCAGGCGCGCGCTCGCGCTCCAGAGGATGTCCGTGATGGAGCGGACCGTCGCCTCCAGGATGTCGAGCTGCGCTTTGAAGAGGATCCAGACGCTGACCACCGCCAGCACGAGAGGCACGGCCCGGCCACCGCGTTCGGCCAGCGCGCGCGCCAGCTCCGAGGCGATCGCCAGGCCGCGCATGTCGGTGCCCGTGGGAATGGCGGTCGTGTAGAGGATCGCGGGCAGCGCCATGCCCAGGAGGGCGCCGGGGAAGAAGATGCCCCACTGGTCGGCGCGCACGATGCGCCACCAGCCGCGCCAGCGCCGCAGCGCCGTGGCGTCGGGCTCGAACACGCTTCCCGTGTGGGCGAGCCGCACCCGTTGGCCGGCGACCAGCGTCGGGATGTACCCGACGACCTGGCCCATGCCGTAGCCCTTGTCGCGCGCCCAGCTCGAGAGCGTGATGTTCGTGACGCCACCGCAGCCGGAGTAGGCCGCGAAGGCGCCGATCAGCAGCCAGTCGGCGCCGGGCGGGAGCAGGCGGAAGGATCCGTTCTCCGTGTCGAAGGCGGCGACGCCGGCCACGGCCGCCAGCCAGCGTGACCCCGGAGCGTATTGGAGGCAGAGGACGGTCAGGGTGCCGAGGATGCCGGCGACCAACGCCCAGTTCAGGATCTCGAGCGTGTGCTCGATGCGGCGCCCCCCCAGCAGCAGGATGGCGACACAGAGCAGGTAGGCGCCCACGCCGATCATGTAGACGGGGCCGGCGTCGGCTCCAGTGGCCGTGCGTCCCGCGGCGAGGAAGAAGACGGCGCCGGCCGACGCGCCCGCCCAGCCCGGCCAGCCGTTCTGCACGAAGTAGAGCGCCGCGTAGACCCAGGCCCAGAAGCGCGCTCCGGGCCAGGTGCGCATGAACCCGGTGAAGGCCGGCTCGCCCGTGTACAGCGTGTAGCGGACGACCTCCATGTTGAAGACGGTCTGGAAAGTCACGGCCAGGGCCGTGACCCACATCAGCGACAGCCCGTACTTCACGAACGCCGCTGGGCCTACGAGCCACTCGCCGCTGCCGATCGACGCACCCAGCACGATCGCACCCGGGCCGACCACCGCAAGCAGCCGCAGGCCGCGCGTGTCGGGGGGCGCGGGCAGCTCGGCGCGGCCCCATGGTTCGAGACCGGAGCGGGCCTCGGGGGCCGAGGCCGTCGGCGTGGAGTTCAAGCACCCAGATTGTGTGCCGGGCCATGGCAGAATGCGCGCCGTGAAGAGGATCGCGCTGTTCCTGCCGCTGCTTCTCCTTCTCGTTGCTGCTGGCGCGCCAGCGCAAACCGTTCGCGTCTACGTCGGCACCTACACCTCGGGCGAGAGCCGCGGCATCTATCGGCTGCGCCTCGACGTCGCAAGCGGCACGCTGACGCCCGAAGGACAGCCGACCGAGGCGGTCGATCCCTCGTTCTTGGCGTTCAGCCCGGACGGCACACGACTCTACGCCGTGAACGAAACCGGCCAGTCACGGCACGACGCCTCCGGTGCGGTGAGCGCCTTCGCGGTCGACCGTGGGACCGGCGCGCTCACGTTCCTGAACAAGCAGCCCTCGGGCGGTGCTGCGCCCTGCCATCTTTCGCTCGACCGCGACGGCCGGCACGTGCTGGTCGCGAACTACTGGGGCGGCACCGTCGCGGTCCTCCCCATCGACAACCATGGCATCGGGCCGCGCTCTGCGCTGGTTCAACACGAGGGCGAGGGTCCGCACCCGCACTGGATTCACGTCGATGCCACTGGTCGCCGTGCGATCGTGTCCGACCTCGGCTTGGATGCGCTCTTCGTATACGGCTTCGATGCGGTGCGGGGCTCGCTCGCGCCCGCTCCGGCAAGAGTGCCGCTTCCGGCTGGAGCCGGCCCGCGCCATTTTGCGTTCCATCCCGACGGCCGCCACGCGTACGTCATCAACGAGCTGAGCTCTACGCTCACGGCATTCGCCTATGACGCAGGCGCGGGTTCGCTGCGCGACCTGCAGACCGTCTCGACTCTGCCGAGCGGCTTCACCGGCGCGAACAGCACGGCCGAGGTCGCGGTATCGCCGGACGGGCGGTTCCTGTACGGCTCGAACCGCGGGCACGACAGCCTCGCAGTCTTTGCGGTCGAGGGGGCCACGGGGAAGCTGTCGCTGGTTGGCCACGTGCCGACCCGCGGCCGGCATCCGCGCCACTTCGAGATCGATCCGACCGGCGCCTACCTGATCGCTGCGAACCGGGACTCGGACAACCTCGCGGTCTTCCGGCTCGATCGCCAGACGGGCAAGCTGGAGCCCGTCGGCGAGCCGGTCCGTGTGCCGCGACCGGTCTGCGTTCGGATGCGGCTGGTCGACCGCCCGCCTACGGACTGAGCCGAGTCTCGGCGGAGCGCCGCCCGTCGGTCGAGCGCTGGAACAGGCCCGGCCAATGCTGCCGGATCGCGTCGACCTTCGCGACCGCCTCCGCGTCCGCGGGCCCGCCCACCGCGACGTAGATGAAGGCTTGGCGGAAGGCCGGCAGGCGCGTCGAGGCGGCGGGGTTGCGTGGCCCCATGGCGGCAATCACCTCGCCGATCGTCACGTCGCGACGTGTCCCGCCGAAGCTGACTCCGGTCTCGGGCGGCCGCGCGGCCGAGGTGTTCGAGGTGCCGGACGGGCTCCGGATGAGCAGCAGCGGCGGCACCTCATCGGGCCGGCGCAGGCCCATGAGGTACTGATCCAGAGGCGAGTAGCGCAGGCCGGAGCCGACGGTGCGGAACGTGCCGCCCTGGTCGGCGATGTCGTTGCCCTCGTCGTGGGAGCCGTCGGTGTCGAGGAAGAAGCTCCAGTGCGAGCCCTGCCGGCCCAGCAGTTCGTCGCTCGTGCGCTCGCCGTCGCGGAAGAAAGCCCGCGCCAGCCAACGGTGGCCGACCTCGTGGGCGAGGATGCCGAGGGAGGTGTCCTCGCCGTTCACGCGCAGCGACGGGTCGGCGGAGTACTTCGTGTGGGCGTCCATGTCCACGATGCTCTCGAGCCGTCCGCCGCTGCCGAAGGCCCCCGACAGGTCCTCCACCTCCGTGCCGGTCCCGGTGTCGGCGTTCCTCACGTTGATCTCGTAGGCAAAGGTGCGCGGGGCGATCAGCGACTGGCTCGTGTAGATCACCAGTTGCTGGTAGTCGTCGCGGTGCGAGGCGTAGAAGCGCCGTGCCACGGCGACCAGGTCCAGCTCGTTCTGGTTGCGGAAGCCCTCGGCCATGGCGCCGCCGCTCACGGCACCCACCGCGTTCGATACGTCGATGGGAGTGAAGCCGCCCTGGTAGCGGCCCGGCGCGATCCCGGCGACGCCGTCGATTCCGACTCCGAGCGCGCCGTATGAGAACTGCACGCGCCCGTCGCGGAACAGCGTCACCTGAAAGGTGTTCTGGTCGGTCTTGCCGAACTGGGGAACGTTGGTCCAGGTGACGCGGAACGCATCGCCCTCGGGCTGCGTCGTGATCGAGCCGCCGACGCTCGGGTCGACGTCCGCGAGGAGCGGGGCGATGCGAGGCGGGCCGGAGAGGAAGCGCCCGAGGTTGCGGTCGGTCGACGCGCTCTCGCCTTCGCCGAAGGTCAGGTTGCCGTCGGAGTTGACGAACGCGCTCGTCCACGTGCGGCCGTAGAACGGGAAGGGGAAAGGCAGCGAGATCGCCACGTGGGCGTCGTCGCCGAGGGTGAGCATCGTGCCGGCGCCGGCCACGACCGGCCGCGCGACGCTGTTCGCCGTGTAGTTCGGGTCGGAGCGCCCGAACTCGATCCCGGCGTTCGCCAGGTCCACGACGTTCCGGAAGGCTGCTAGATCGCCGTGGTCCTCGAGGACCGCGATGTCGCCGACGTCGATGCCGGCTGCGAGCGAGGCCTCGCGAGCGTCCCTTCCCTCCCGCGCTTGCAGGTGCCGGGCGATCGCATCGCGTCCGCCGCCCACCGTCGTCCCGCACCAGGGATGGCTGCCGGCGGCGAAAGCGGGAAGAGGAAGGAGGAAGAGCAGGAACCCAAGGCGTCGCATGCGAGCCACGAACCTCCGAATCGGCAGTGTAACATCGGGGCCTCCATGCGACTCTTGGCGATGCCTGTGCTGCTCGTGGCGGCGCTGCCGCTGGTGGGCGGGCGGCCTCTCGATCACCCGCACCGCCCACGCTTCCACTTCACGCCCGAGCGGAACTTCATGAACGACCCCAACGGGCTGGTCTATCTCGACGGCGAGTACCACCTCTTCTACCAGCACAACCCCTTCGGCGATACGTGGGGCCACATGAGCTGGGGCCACGCGGTGAGTCGCGACCTCGTTCGCTGGCAGCACCTCCCCGTGGCGCTCCGCGAAGAGGACGGGATCATGGTCTTCTCGGGGAGCGCGGTCCAGGATCATCGCAACACGAGCGGGCTGTGCGGCGGCAAGGGCGATGCCTGCCTGGTGGCCGTCTACACGGGTCACACCGCGACGCGCCAGACCCAGAACCTCGCGGCGAGCCAAGACCGCGGCCGCACCTGGACGAAGTACGCAGGCAACCCCGTGCTCGACATCGGATCGAAGGACTTCCGCGACCCGCGTGTGTTCTGGCACCAGCCCACGGGCCGCTGGATCATGGTCGTGTCCCTGGCAGAGGAGCGCAAGATCCGCTTCTACGGCTCCAGCGACCTCAAGCGCTGGATCCACCTGAGCGACTTCGGACCCGAGGGGTACACGAAGGGGCAGTGGGAATGTCCCGACCTGTTCGAGCTCGTGGTCGAGGGAGACCCGGCCCGAAAGCGTTGGGTGCTCGACGTCGACGTCAACCCGGGCGCGCCCCTGGGAGGGTCTGCCGATCAGTACTTCGTGGGCTCGTTCGACGGGACGACGTTCCGGAACGACAACCCGAAGGATTTGGTTCTGTGGGCCGATCACGGAAAGGACTTCTACGCGAGCCTGTCCTGGTCCGACCTGCCGCCGTCGGACCCGCGCCGCGTCTGGATCGGCTGGATGAGCAACTGGCAATACGCGAACCAGGATCCCACGTCGCCCTGGCGTGGGATGCTCACGGTTCCGCGCGCGCTCCGCCTGCGGGCACTGTCCGAGGGGTTGCGCCTGATCCAGGAGCCCGTAGCCGAGCTGCGGTCCCTGCGCGGCTCCCGCTTCTCGCTGCCCGCGCGTGAGGTCGGGGGCAGCGTGCCACTGGAATTGAAGGGCGACGCGCTCGAGATCACCGCCGAGTTCGCCGCGGGCTCCGCGACGTCCTTCGGCCTGACGGTGCGGAAGGGCGTGGACGAGGAGACGCGTATCGGCTACGCAGTCCCTTCCGCGGAGGTTTTCGTGGACCGGCGGCGCTCCGGGGCGACGAGCTTCAGCCCGGACTTCTCTGGACGTCACGCGGGAGCCCTTCCCGTGGAGGCTGGACGAGTTCGCCTTCATGTCCTCGTCGATCGCTCCTCCATCGAGGTCTTCGCGGGCGGTGGCCGGACGGTGATCACCGACCGGATCTTCCCCGACCCGGCGAGCCAGGGGGTGGAACTCTGGGCGGAGGGAGGCTCCGCTTCCCTCGTTTCCTTCGAGGCCTGGTCGCTCGATTGACTAGCGCGCTTCCAAGGTCACGCCGCTGAGTCCCCAGTCTGTGATCGAGACGATTGGCGTCCTCGCGGGAGTGGGGTACGTTGTGCTCGCGATCCGCGAGAGCGCATGGTGCTGGCCGTCGGGCATCGTCAGCGCCGTGGCTTATGTCGTGGTATTCCAGAACGCGCGGCTCCCCGGCCAGGCGGCGCTCCAGGCGATCCTGGCGGTGGTCTGTGTCTATGGCTGGTGGAGCTGGCGACGGGGGAGCGACGCCGCCGGGAGCTTGGCCGTCTCGCGCGCGGCGCCTGCCGCCCTGGCCATCGTGGCCGCCGCGACAGCCGCCTCCGCACTGGGGATCGGGCTGTTGCTCCGGCACTCGACCGAGTCGGTGCTCCCGTTCTGGGACGGGGGCATCCTCGCCGCCAGCCTGTCGGCACAGGGAATGGCGGCCCGCAAGTGGCTCGAGAACTGGCTCGTCTGGATCGGCGTCGACGTGGTGTCGGTCGGGCTCTATGTGTCGCAGGGGCTGTTCCAGACGACGGGCCTCTATGTCGTCTACCTCGTGATGGCGATCGTCGGCTATCGGGCGTGGAAGCGCTCGCTCGCCGAACGCGTCTGACGCCCGGGGTTCCATGCGACCGGCACGCGTGGTGCTGATCGGGCCCGAAAGCACCGGCAAGACGTGGCTCGCGCGCGAGCTGGCGACGCATTACGGCGTGCCGTGGGCCGCGGAGCACGCGCGGCAGTACGTCGAGGGACGCGGAGAGCCGTTGGCGGCCGCGGACGTTGACGCGATCGGCCGTGGTCAGCAGGCGGGCGAGGATGCTGCGCTCGCCGAGGCGGAGGGGTCGGCGCTCGTCGTCCTCGACACGGACCTCGTCAGCACGATGGTCTACAGCCGTCATTACTATGGGAGCTGCCCGCAATGGATCGAAGAGGACGCCGCACGTCGCCTCTCCGATCTCTACCTCCTGCACGATGTGGACGTGGGGTGGGTGCCGGACGGCCACCAGCGCGCCCAGCCGGAGCGGCGCGCGGAGCTCTTCGAGCTCTTCCGGCGAACGCTCCTCGCCCTCGGCGCTCGCACGGCGGACATCTCGGGTGCGTGGGACGAGCGCCGACGCCGGGCGGTTGCAGCCGTCGACGCGCTCCTGGCCGGGCGGGCCTTCGCAGCGCCTTGATTCTCGCGCCGCTCCTGTAAGATCGGGCCTCCCGAGGTCCCCAATGAGCTCACGCGCCCTCCTGATGGCCGTCCTGCTGCTGCCGACACCTGCTGCCACGGCCCAGCGCCAGCCGGTCCTGAAGCAGGTGCAGGTCCCGCATCCTTATTACTGGCGCGAGATGTACGTCCCGCAGGTCTCGAGCGGACCCACCTCGGCCGCCTGGTCGCCCGACGGGCGCGAGCTCGTCTATTCGATGCAGGGCACGCTCTGGCGGCAGGCGGTCGGCTCGCCTCGCGCCCGACAGCTCACGAACGGGCCGGGATACGACCACCAGCCGGACTGGTCGCCCGACGGCCGCCTGGTGGCGTACGCGTCGTATCGCGACGATGCCATCGAGCTGCGCATGCTCGAGCTCGAGACCGGCCAAAGCTGGGCGCTGACGGAGAACCGCGCGGTGAACCTCGAGCCGCGCTTCTCGCCGGACGGCGGGCGGCTGGCCTTCGTGTCGACGGAGTTCGAGGGACGCTGGCACGTGAACGTGATGGCGCTTCGGGACGGGCGGCGCAGCGCCGCCACACGCATCACCGAGGACAAGGACAGCGGCCTGCCGCGCTACTACTACAGCAAGTGGGATCACTACCTCTCGCCGTCGTGGTCACCGGACGGACAGGAGCTGATCCTCGTCTCGAACCGCGGCCGCATTTATGGAACCGGCGGCTTCTGGCGCATGAAGGCCGAGGCCGGCGCCGAGATGCGTGAGCTGCGCTACGAGGAGACCACCTGGAAGGCGCGACCCGATTGGTCACGCGATGGCCGGCGCGTCGTCTACGCGTCCTACGCCGGCGGCCAGTGGCATCAGCTCTGGCTGATGACGGCGGCCGGCGGCGACGTGTTCCCGCTCACATACGGAGAGTTCGATGCAACCGCGCCGCGCTGGTCGCCGGACGGCCGGCGCATCGCCTTCGTCGCCAACGAGGGTGGGAACACGGCGCTGCGCGTGATCGAGATCCCGGGCGGACGGATCGCAATGGTGGAGGCGGCGGAGCGCGAATACGTCGGGCCGATGGCGAAGCTGGAGATCGCGGTGCACCTAGCGGGCGCGAGCGAGGCGCTTCCCGCCCGCGTGTCGGTCAGGGGGGAAGACGGCCGCTACCACGCACCGGACGCCGTGTGGCGGCATGCCGACGACGGGTTCGACCGGCGCGAGCGCAAGCTGGAGTACGGCTACTTCCACTGGTCGCCCGAGAGCGCCGCGCTGGCCGTGCCTGCCGGGAAGGTCGCGATCGAGGTGCACCGCGGCCTCGAGTGGAAGCCGTTCCATGCGAGCGTCGAGCTGAAGGCAGGCGAGAACCGGCGTGTCGACGTGGCCCTCGAGCGCCTCGACGATCTGCCGTCCAAGGGATGGTGGAGCGGCGACGTCCACGTCCACATGAACTACGCGGGCACCTATCGCAACACGCCCGAACGGCTGCGAGGGCAGATGCACGCCGAGGACCTGCACGTCGTCGAGAGCCTGCTCGTCAACAAGGAGCAGCGCATTCCCGACATCGCGTACTTCGACAAGGGACGCTTGGACAATGCGTCCGACACGCGTGCCCTGATCGTCCACGGCGAGGAGTACCACACGAGCTTCTGGGGCCACACTGCGCTGCTGGGACTGCTCGACCACTTCGTGATGCCGAACTATGCCGGCTACGTGAGGACGGCCGCGGCGAGCCTCTACCCGCACAACGTGGCGATCGCCGACGACGCGCGCTCGCAGGGCGCGCTCCTGGGCTATGTCCACCTCTACGACACGCCACCCGATCCCAAGGCTCCGGGCCGCCTCAGCCACGAGTTCCCCGTGGACGTGGCCCTGGGAAAGGTCGACTACCTCGAGGCGGTGGGCTTCGACGAGAGCCACCTCACGACGCAGGCGGTCTGGTATCGCCTGCTGAACCTCGGCTTCCGCGTGCCGGCCGCCGGAGGCACCGACGCCATGGCCAACTACGCCTCGCTCCACGGCCCGGTCGGCCTGTGCCGTACCTACGCGAAGTCGGGCGTCCTCGACCACGCCAAGTGGCTGACGGCGCTCAAGACCGGTCGCACCTTCGCGACCAATGGCCCGCTGCTCGAGCTGAGCATCTCTGGAAAGGAAATTGGCGACGAGATCGCGCTGGCGAAGCCTGGCAGCCTCGAGGCGAAGCTGCGCATGCGCTCGATCGTTCCCGTGGACCACGTCCAGCTCGTCGGGAACGGCGCGGTGGTCGCCGAGATCCCGACTTCAGCCGACCGGACGTCTGCGGAAGCGACCGTGAAGCTGGCCGTGAAGGCGAGCGGCTGGTACGTGCTGCGCGCTTTCACGGAGCACGGGCGCCATCCGATCCTCGACTTCCACGTCAGCGCGACCACCAGCCCGATCTACGTGACGGTCGCGGGCGCGCCGCCGCGCTCGAGGACGGACGCCGACTTCTTCCTCGCCTGGGTCGACAAGATGGAGGAGGCCTCGAAGGACCACCCCGACTACAACGCGTCCGGCGAGCGAGACGCGATCCTGCGCTCGCTGGATGAGGCGCGAGCGGTGTTCCGAGAGCGGGGGGGAGCGGCGAAACCATGATGCCAGACTGGTTCAGCCAAACGATCCGATCAATCGCTGAGCGAAAGCTCCATCAGGTCGTCCCCGCGCTCGAACCCGTGGCGCTGGTAGAGCGACCGGCTCTCGGGCGTGGGCCAGAGAATGACGGAATCGAACGGTTGCGACCGGCACCACGCGAGGGCCTCGCCCAGAAGGCGGCCGCCGGTGCCCTGGCCCCGGAACGGGGGTTGGACGTAGAGGTTCGTCACGTACGCGTGAACCTCGGGCTCGGCGACGGGGTTCGGGATCTTCGGGAGGCTGTACAACCAGACGTTGCCGACAGGCTCCTTCCCGTCCACAGCGAGCCAACAGCGCCAGCCCGACGTCGCGTCACGGAGCGCTCGCTCCATCCACTCGGCGCAGCGCAGGACGAAGGCGGCGCGCGGCTCGCGAGGCGTCGCGATCGAGGCGCGGAACTCGTAGCGCAGAGCCGCCAGCGCGGGCGCGTCGCCAGAGGTCCCGATGCGGATCGGAGCCGGTGCGCTCACGGCAGCGGCCACCAGCGCGGCACCCGACGGCAGTAGCCCGCGTACTCCTCTCCGAAGCTGCGCCGAAGCGTGGGCTCTTCGTAGGCCACGACGAACAAGTGCGTGACGAGCAGGAACGCGCACGTGTAGGCGAGCAGAAGCCAGGACCTGTAGTAGAGCGCAGCGCCGCCGAGTGCGAGCGCAGCGCCCAGATACATCGGATTTCGGACGAACTGATAGGGGCCGCGCACCACCAGACGGCGCGGCGGGTCGAAGGGCGCGGGAGTGCCCTCTCCGACGAGGGCGAAGGTCAGCACACACGAGACCGCGAGCGCCGCTCCGGCGCCTCCCACGGCGATTCCCAGGAACTGTGGCCACCCAACGTCGGTGGGTTGCGCAACTCCCGACCACGAAAGCAGGCGGGCGGGCAGGAACACGAGCACGAAACCGATGAACAGCGTGGCGAAGGTCAGTGCCCGGATCAGGACGAACACGCTTCACCTCCCAGGACGTCCCGCACCTTCTTGAGGGCGCGCTGCAGCCCGGGGTCGAGGTCGAGCGGGCCGAGCTCGTCCCAGCGGAACCAGCGGATGGCGCGGCTCTCCTCGGCCTTGAGCCTCGCCTCCGCCCCGTCGGGTGCGACGACGAGGTAGCGGAGATCGAGGTGCTCGTGAGCGGGCTCGTCGCCCCGCGCCGGAATGTCGTGGACGTCCACGTCCAGCGGCCGTGGCGCGCGGTCGTGCAACGCCAGCCCCTCGATGCCGGTCTCCTCGCGCGCCTCGCGCAGCGCCACGGCTTCCCCGATGCGTTCGCCCGGATCGGCATGTCCGCCCGGCTGGAGCCACCGCGCGAGCTTGCGATGGTGGAGGAGCAGCACCCGATCCCCGCCGGCCGACACGACGATCGCGCTGCCGGTCAGATGCCCCTCGACGATGCCCCGGTCGAACGGGTCGGCATGGGTCTCGATGAAGCGCAGGATCCGCAGGAGGTCCTCGGCCTCGCGCCGGTCCGCGGGTGTATGGCGGAGCAGGCCGGGCGCGCCGAGCCAAACCCGTCGATCGACGGAAGCGAACGCCATCGCGGCCGCGCCGGCCCAGCACGCGCCGGCGACGACGAAGAGGGAGCTGAGCCCGAAGGTCGGGGCGAGGCGACTCGCCAGCGCCCCGCCGACGACCGCGGCGATCGCGTTCGCGCCGTAGAAGAGCGCCGCGCTCGGGCCCTGGCCGAACAGCTGCAAGGCGGCCGGGAAGGCGAGCCCGGCAGGAGCCGCAACGGTGGCGGCCAGGCAGACTGCGCTCGCGACGAGCCCCCCGACACCCAGGCCGCTTGCCGCTGCCTTGACCGCCGGCCAGAGGATCGGGTGGATGACCGCCACGGTTGCGGCGAGACCGGCACCGAGGAGCAGTCGGGCGCGCGGCGCG
>DATFEN010000078.1:0-14400 GCA_035251085.1 Vicinamibacteria bacterium
CTGCGCGGCAAGCTCTTGCGCCTGGCGCCCGACGGCGCGATCCCTGCGGACAACCCTTTCGCGGCGGAGCCTGGCTCCCGGCCCGAGGTCTGGGCGTTGGGCTTGCGGAACCCGTTCACGTTCGCGGTCGAAGGCGGAGGCGGCCGCATTTTCATCAACGACGTGGGCGAGCGCTCCGCCGAGGAGATCAACCGCGGCGTCGCCGGAGGCAACTACGGCTGGCCGATCTGTGAAGGGGCGTGCGAGCGGGCTGCGCTGCTGGACCCGCTCTACCTCTACAGTTCCCGCCACGACGGATGCGCCATCACCGGCGGTGTCTTTGCCCGAGGCCTGCGCTTCCCGGCGGCCTTCGACGGCGGCTACTTCTTCTCGGATTACTGTGGCGGCTGGATCCGCTGGCTATCGTCGCAAGGCCGCGCTGCGGACTTCGCCGAAGGGCTCTCGAGCGGCGCCGTGGACCTCGATGCCGGCACCGACGGCGCGCTCTACTACCTCGCCTTCGCGGAGGGTGCGGTGCACCGCGTGGAGTTCATCGGGGCGGGCAACCGGCGGCCCATCGCCAGCGCCAGTGCGGTCCCTGCCACCGGCATCGCGCCACTCGACGTCGTCCTGAGCGCCCAGGGCAGCGCCGACCCGGAGGGTGAGCCGCTGAGCGTCGCCTGGGACGCCGGCGACGGTACGCCGACCGTCGGGGGCCTCGAGCTCTCCCACCGCTATGCGGTCAACGGTCCCTACGTGGCGAAGGTAACGGTCTCGGACCCACGCGGCGCGCGAGCCACGGCGAGCGTGCGCATCGCCGTCGGTCTGCCTCCCGTCAGTCGCATCCTGCAGCCTGTGGAGGGCGCCAGCTTCCGCCCCGGCACCCTCGTGGAGCTGCTGGGCGAGGGGACCGACCCGGAGACCGGTCCGCTCCCTACCAACGCGCTCGTCTGGACCGTCGAGATGCACCATCATGCCGAAGGGTCGCGACAGCACCATGTCCATCCGTTTGCAGGGCCGGTCTTCGGCGCTCAGGCTGCCTTCGTGGTGCCGGCGGCGCTGCACGACGACGACATCTTCTTTCGCGTGCGGCTGACGGCCACGGACGCGGACCGTTTGACGAACGAAGCGATGCGCGACGTGCGTCCCGCGCGCTGAAACACGGCCCGATCAACCACAGAGAGCACAGAGAGGCCCGGAGAGAGCACAGAGTTAGAACGCGGATGACTCCTGGGGTGAGCCCTTCAGATCCTCCTAACCTCTGTGATCTCAGACCGACCTGGCCCGTCTCTGTTTCCTCAGTGGTCGTCCTGGCCGTCGTTACTCAACTTTCGGCCCCGGGCCGAACAGCGCGTGGAACGCCCAGTTCGCGATCGACAGCACGATCGCACCCAGCATGCCTGCGAGGATGCCCGAGACCTGGTAGCCCGGCACGATCAAGCCCGCCAGCCATAGCAGGATGCCGTTCAGCACGAAGTAGAAGAGTCCCAGGGTGAGCACCAGCGCAGGCAGCGAGAGGAAGAAGGCGATCGGGCGCACGATCAGGTTGAACAGCCCGAACACGACGCCTGCGAGCAGCAGGGTCAGCCAGCTTCCCGTGAAATGGATTCCCGGCACGATGGTGGTGGCGAGCAGCGCGACGGCGTTTCCGATGACGCCCAAGAGCAACCTCACCTCGAACCCTCCTTTCCAGGGGCCTCTTCCTCCTGAACGACGGAGTAGCCCCGCGGCACTTCGAAGAGACTCGGGGACAGCGGGCCGACCACGACCCGCGTGACCGTGGTGCGCGTCTCCTGTGGCTGACCGAGGACCATCACCCGCGAGCGCGTCTCGAGCGGGAAGCCCTTGAGGGCGCGCAGCGCCTCGACCAGCGGACCCAGGGAGGCCTCGGCGCCCGTCCACTCGAGCAGCGCGGCGAAGCGCTCCATGCCGACGGGCAGCGCCTCGCTCACGAACACGTCGAGCGTCGTCGGTCCGGCCGTGATCCGATAGCCCTGGCACGCATAGCCGGCTACGGTCAGGGCCTTGAGCGGCTGCGTGCGCGGCCGCGCGTCGTGGGCGCCCATCAGGTCGCCGGCGAGCGCGACGTCGCCCTGGGCCCGTGCGCGCAAGCGGCCGACGTCCAGCGCCAGCGCGGTGCGGCTCGTGGGGTCGAGGCGAAAGGCGCGTTCGTCGTCGATCCGGAGCACGAATGCGGGTCCCTCGCGATCGCCGCTCTCGAGTCGCATCCGCCGGCCCGCGTACTGCACGCGGGTCCGGACACCGGGCCCCGCCGGCGCTCCGGGCGCCTGGACGAAGGTCGTCTGCTCGAAGGTCACATCGGCGCCTCCGGAGAGGAGCGCGAGGGCGAGAGCAAGCATCGTGGAGCGCCGCGGCTTGAACCCACGGCAGGGTTATCTTATCCTTAGCGTCTCCCTTCAGAAACGGATCTTGCCTCATGCGCCGCGCGAAGGCTGCGCCGCCACCCGACCCGATTGCGTTCCGGCAGTCGTTGCTCGAGCTGCTCGAGACCGACCCGCCCCACGAGGAGAAGCTCCTGGAGCGCTTCGAGGCCGAGGCCGCGTTCGGGCCGCTCTACTCATCGATCCTCTACATCCTGACGCACCTCACGTTCACGGAGGCCGAGGCCAGGCGCCACTGGAAGAAGATCCGGAGCCACCGCGACAGGCTCAAGGGAGGCCTCGGGCGCGATGTGGGGCTGCGCGTTGCCATCCTCGATTACTTCGTGAACCTGAACCGCGAGCTCAAGAACCCCAAGATCATCGAGATCGCCATCTACGAGCGCACCGAGCGCTCGGCGATCACCGATGGCCTCACCGGTCTGTACAACCATGCTTTCTTCCTGCAGGCCCTGCGCCGCGAGCTGAATCGCTGCCGGCGCCACAACCTCGAGATGTCCCTCGTGATGTTCGACCTCGACGACTTCAAGAAGCTCAACGACACGCGCGGCCATCTCGAGGGCGACAAAGTGCTGATGAAGGCCGCCGCGCTCGTGAAGGAGACGCTGCGCGAGGTGGACGTGGCGGCGCGCTACGGCGGCGAGGAGTTCGCAGCGATACTTCCCGATACGACCAAGGAAGGCGCGCGGATCGTGGCCGAGCGCATCCGAGCGCACATCGCCGACCACTTCAAGCGCCGCCGCGGCGGGCCCCGGGTTACGGCGTCGGGAGGCGTCGCGTCCTATCCTGAAGACGCGGAGTCGATGGAGGACATCATCCAGCGGGCCGACGAGGGCCTCTACCGTTCGAAGGCCGCGGGCAAGAACCGGATCACGCTCGCCCAGCCCGAACGCCGCCGCTTCGAACGCCTCGCCGCCGACCAGGTCGTGGAGCTGAAGGGCGAGGCCCTCGAGGCCGCCGCGCGCGCGCGCAACGTGTCCCGCGGCGGGCTGCTCGTCAGCCTCGATCGCGAGGTCCCGGTGGGCAGCGGCGTCCGGCTCACGATCCGGCCCGCGGTGGGTGACGCCCTGGCCGTCCGCGGAGAGGTCGTCCGGGTCGAGAAGGCGGAGGGCGAGCAGCAAGGCTACGAGGTGGCGGTGCGTCTCGAGAGCCGCAGCTTCGAGCCGATGGTGCTGATGCGGCGAGGGCACTAAGATGCCGGGGTGCGCGCCCTCCTCGCGCTGCTGATCGGCGCCGCTTCCGCGGTCGCGGACGAAGCGCCCCGGATCCGAAGCCTCGAAGCCTCCGGCGTCAGCGCTTACAGCCAGGCGCAGCTCCAGGAGATCCTGCGCCTCGCGCCCGGCGCGGCGCTTCTGCGTACGCCCGAGGACGTCGCACGTACCCTCGAGTCGCGCTACCGGATCGACGGCTTTCCGGCGGCGCGTGTGCGCGGAAGCTTCGACGCCGGATCGGGCGCTCTGCGCCTCGAGGTGGACGAGGGCCGGCTCGTCGAGGTGACGGCCAAAGGCCTGTCGCCGGCGGCGGCAGAGCGCGCGGTCCGGAGCGCGAACCTCGAAACGGGCCGCGTGCTCCGCGAGGGCGACGTGTGGGGCGCGTACGACCGCCTGGAGGAGACCTCGGGCGGAGCCCTGCTCCGCGGCGACTACCGCGTCGAGGAGACGCCGGAGGGGGCGCGTCTCGTGCTCGAGCCGCAGGCTCGGGCCGCCGAGGTCGGAGTATCGATCGCAGCCTTCGCGGGCGCGGGCCGCAAGAACCGCGTCGACGACTGGACGCAGCCGCTCGGCGTGGAGCTCACGCTCTTCGACCGGACCCACTACAACCACACCCGGCTCTACGCGCGGGCCGCCTACGCCACGGGGCCGGACGACTGGCGCTGGCATCTCGGTGTGCAACGTCCCTTCTTCGCGAAGGACCGGCTCGTGCTCGGCTACGAGCACCACGACGTCACCGACAGCGACGACGTCTGGCGCGGGGCCGGGACCGACGAGGCCTGGGGCGAGTCGATCTGGACCGACACGTTCAGCCGCTACTACGCGCGCCGTGGCGACGAGGCCTTTGCCTTGTACCGGGCCGGGGGGCGCTTCCACGCCGGCGTCAGCTACCGGAGAGATCGCTACGCGAGCCTTCCGGTCGTGACAGGCGCCGACCAGGCCAACCCCGCCGTCGACGAGGGCCGGATGAGCTCGCTGATCGGCACCCTCCGCTACGCCACCGGCGCGGAGCTGTCCGACGAGCCGGCCCACGAGCGCGAGAGCTTTCTGCTGCGCAGCCTCTATGGCCTGGCCACGACGCCGCCGCGCGCCCTGCGTGTGGAGCTGGGCCTGGAGCTCGCCGACGCGGACAGCCTCGGAGGCGACTTCACCTTCAAGCGCTTCATTGCCTCTCTGCGCGGGCGCCTGTTCCTCGGCACCCAGCATCAGCTGGACGGCCGCGCGCTGCTCGGCCTCGGCGACGAGCGGCTGCCCGCGCAGAAGCGCTTCGTGCTCGGTGGCATCGGCACCTTGCGGGGGCATCCGTATGCGGCCTTCGAGGGCGAGAGCTTCGTGCTCGTGACCGGCGAGTACGGCTTCGAGGTCGGTCACGGGCTTCCGCGCCTGCTGGCGTTCTACGACGGCGGCTCGACGTGGAGCGAGGGCATCTCCGGCCCCGGCTTCAAGAGTGGGATCGGGGCCGGCCTGCGCTGGCCCGCGAGCGGCGGCGCCTTCCTGCGCCTCGAGTTCGCCCGCGCTTTGGACGACGAGCTCGCCGACAAGACCCGAACGCTGTTCCGGGTTCAGCTCCCCTTCTGATGCGCCTCGCGCTCGCGGCGCTCGCGCTTCTGGCGGGCGCGCTGGAGGAGCCGGAGGCCGCCCCGCCGCTGCCCGAGGGCAACGCCCTCGTGCTGCGCTCCATGGTGGGGCGCCAGCGCGCTCGCGAGGACACCTTGGACCGCTACACCTATGACGTGACGGTGACGCAGGAGCACCTTGACGGCCAGGGACGCGTCACCAAGCGCGAGAGCGAGAACTTCGAGGTGTTCTACGTGAAGGGGCTGGCGCTGCGGCGCCGGACCGCGCGCGATGCCCGGCCGCTCGATGCGAAGGCCCAGGCGAAGGAGGACGCGGACGTTCGCGAGAAGATGAAGAAGATCCGGGAGGGACGCGTGGCGCGGGAGCAGCCGAGCGTCCGCCTCTCGCAGATCCTGGAGCGCTACGATTTCCCGACGCTCTCCCGCGAGCTCGTCGACGGCCGCCGCGTGCTGCTCCTCGAGTTCCAGCCCCTCCCCGGCAAGCGCGACCTCGAGCGGGACAACGTGCTGCGCGCGCTCCAGGGCCGGATGCTGGTGGACGAGGCCGACGCGGCGGTCCTGCGCGCGGACCTCAAGAACAGCCAGGGCATCAAGTTCGCGCTGGGACTGGGTGCGTCGCTGCGCTCCTTGAGCCTGACCCTGGAGTTCCGGCGCATGGAGGACGGGGTGTGGCTGCCGCTCCGCGTGGAGACCGCCTTCCAGGGCAGGATCTTCCTGTTCAAGAGCTTCAGGCGCCGGCAGGTCGCGGCCTTCTCGAACTTCCGGCGCTTCTCGGCCGACACCGAGGAGCGCTACGACACCGACGTGCCCCGTTGATCGAGATCCGACAATTTTGTAGGATGAGCACGACGCCGCACCATGCCCTCCGCCGAGACCCGCCGCCTCAGCGACCTCCTGGAGATCGCCCGCGTTCTCGCCTCGACCCTCAACCTGCGGGCTGCGCTGACGCGCAGCCTGGAGGTCCTCGAGGAGCGCCACGGGGCGGTCCTGGGCAGCGTGACGCTGCTCGACCGCCTGACCGACGAGCTCTGCGTCGAGGCGGTCTCGGGCGTGCCCTTCGCGGCCGCCCGCAGGGCCCGCTACAAGATCGGCGAGGGCATCACGGGGCGCGTCGTCCAGAGCGGCCGGCCCGTGATCGTGCCCCAGGTGAGCCGGGAGCCGCTGTTCCTCAACCGCATGGGCGGCTTCCGGAGAGCCAAGGGCGAGCTGACGTTCATCGCCGTGCCCATCGTGGTCGACAGCCAGCCCGTCGGGGCGCTCGGCGTGGCGTATCGGTACGAGAAGGAGCGCCATTACGAGCAGGAGGCCAAACTCCTGGAGCTGATGGCTTCGCTCGTCGGGCAGGCGGTGCGCGTCCACTCGCTGGTCGAGAAGGAGCGCCAGCGTCTCGTCGAGGAGAACGCCTCGCTGCGCGAGGAGCTGCGCCAGCGCCACGACATCTCCAATATCATCGGTTCCAGCCGCCCGATGCAGGACGTTTACGCCCAGATCCGGCAGGTGGCATCCTCCTTCACCACGGTGCTGATCCGTGGCGAGAGCGGCACCGGAAAGGAAATGGTCGCCCACGCCATCCATTACGGCTCGCCCAGGGCCCAGAAACCTCTCGTCAAGGTGAGCTGCGCCGCGCTGCCCGAGAGCCTCGTCGAGTCGGAGCTGTTCGGCTACGAGAAGGGCGCCTTCACCGACGCGCGGCAGCAGAAGAAGGGCCGCTTCGAGCGCGCCCACGGCGGCACGCTGTTCCTCGACGAGATCGGCGAGCTGCCGCCCTCGACCCAGATCAAGCTGTTGCGCGTGCTGCAGGAGCGCGAGTTCGAGCGGCTCGGCGGCACGCACCCCGTGAAGGTGGACGTGCGCCTGATCGCGGCCACCAACAAGGACCTGGAGCTGGCGGTCCAGGCCGGCACGTTTCGGGAGGACCTCTACTACCGGTTCAACGTGTTCTCGGTGTTCCTGCCGCCGCTCCGGGAGCGACGCGCGGACATCCTGCTGCTCGCCGACCACTTCGTGGAGAAGTACGGCCTGGCCCACGGCAAGGACGTGCGGCGCATCGCCACCACGGCCATCGACATGCTGACCGCGTACCACTGGCCGGGCAACGTGCGCGAGCTCGAGAACTGCATCGAGCGCGCGGTTCTGCTGTGTGATGGCGGCGTGATCCACGCCCACCACCTGCCCCCGACGCTGCAGACCGCCGAGGTCTCCGGCACGCTGCCGCGCCACTCGCTGGAGAAGGCCGTCGAGAGCTTGGAGCGCGACCTGATCCAGGACGCGCTGAAGTCCGCGCGGGGCAACAAGGCACAGGCGGCCCGACTGCTCGACACCAGCGAGCGCATCCTCTCCTACAAGGCGCGCAAGTACTCGATCGACGGCGCACGCTTCCGCACTCGGCGCTAGTCGGGACAAGCTCGTCGACAAAGCCCGCGCCTCCGACAATCCTGTGGGGTCCGGGCGGCGCTGCCGTGCGTGGCGGCCATCTCCCAAGCTGCGCCGAATCAAGGGGTTGCCTCGAAACGAAGTCGCCGCGTGGGCGCACGCACGCTTCTTGCTCGCCGAATGGTGGGAGGTGCCATGAGCGGGTGCGATACCGCGTTCGTCCTGATCTCGACCGCGCTGGTGCTGTTGATGACTCCGGCGCTGGGCTTCTTCTACGGCGGTCTCGTCCGCTCCAAGAACGCGCTGAACACGCTGATGATGAGCGTGTCGGCCGCGGGCTGCGTCGGCGTCGCCTGGGCGCTCCTGGGCTACTCGATCGCCTTTGCACCCGGCTCGCTCTGGAGCGGCGGCCTCGACCACGCGTTGCTCGAAGGCGTCGGCCTCGAGGCGCGCGGCAGTGTGCCGACGCTCGCCTTCTTCGCCTTCCAGGCGACCTTCGCGATCGTGACCGCGGCGCTCGTCTCGGGTGCGATCGTCGAGCGCATGCGCTTCGGCGCATACCTCGCCTTCATCACCGCGTGGAGCCTCGTGGTCTACGCGCCGATGGCCCATTGGGTGTGGGGCGACGGGTTCCTGGCGCGGCTTGGCGCCCTCGATTTCGCCGGAGGCACGGTGGTGCACGTCAACGCCGCAGCCGCGGCGCTCGTGGCCGCGCTCGTCGTCGGCCCGCGGAAGGACTACGCGCGCCAGGCGGTGCTTCCCCACAGCGTGCCGTTCGTGGTGCTCGGCGCCGGGCTGCTCTGGTTCGGCTGGTTCGGTTTCAACGCCGGGAGCGCCCTCGCGGCCAACGCCCAGGCGTCCCTGGCCTTCGCCAACACCCTGCTCGCGCCCGCGGCGACCCTGATGATGTGGACGCATCTCGACCTCGTCCGTAGCGGTCGTGTCACCGCCGTGGGTGCAGCCACCGCGATCGTGGTGGGGCTCGTGGCCATCACTCCGGCCGCCGGCTTCGTCAGCCCGCTCCTGGCCCTCGCCATCGGCGCGATCGCGGCTGCGCCGAGCTACTTCGGGCTCCTCGTGCGGGCGCGGACGCGCCTCGACGACTCCCTGGACGTGGTGGCGGCCCACGGTCTCGGCGGCACGCTCGGGGCGCTGCTGACCGGCGTGTTCGCGTCCAAGGCGTGGACCAGCCCGGCCGACGGTCTGATGTTCGGCGCAACGCGACAGCTCGCGGTGCAGCTCCTCGCGGTTCTGGTCGCGATCGTCTGGAGCGCGGCCATGACGTTCGTGCTCCTCAAGCTGATCGCGCTAATCACGCCGCTGCGTGTGGGTTCACGCGAAGAGGGCCTCGGCCTCGACGTCAGCCAGCACGGCGAGGAGGCCTACGCGCGGGAGGAGGGCGCGATCCTGATCCTGCCAGACGCCGACGTCCCACGGCCCGTGGCGGTCGCAGCTCCCGCCACCGAAGGAGGGCGCGCGTGAAGCTCGTGGTGGCGATCGTGCGCCCGGAGAAGCTCGGCGACGTGCTGGAGGCTCTGTTCCGCGCCGAAGTACGCGGGCTCACCATCAACCGCGTCCAGGGCCACGGCGGCGAGACCGAGCGCGTCGAGACGTACCGCGGCACCAGCGTGAAGATGGAGCTCTCCGAGAAGGTGCGCCTCGAGATCGGCGTCTCCGACCACTTCGTGGAGCCGACCGTGAATGCGATCCTCCAGTCGGCCCGCAGCGGCGAGGTCGGGGACGGCAAGATCTTCGTGTTGCCCGTCGAGAAGGTCTACCGCATCCGGACGGGTGAAGAGGACCAGGCCGCGGTGACGCCAGTCGAGGAGTCCCTGATCTCCTCCTGAGCGCGGCGCTGCCGCGGTCCGGACCTCTGCATTGAATCGCCACTAGCGCCGCTCCCCTGTATCCCAGTCGAGTTCAGCGCAGCCCGCGCGTTCGAGCCACGATTCCCATTGCGAATTGACGGCGACCAGCGCGATCATCACTGGTTCTTCCTCCCCAGGACGGAAGACATGCCAGGAGGCGCTCCATGTTCAATCGGTTGATCTTGATAAGCACGTTTGGCGTGCTGCTCGCGCCCGGTGCCGTCGCAGGCGACGAGCCAGCACGGGAGACGGACTCGAAGAAGGACGTCGTCAAGGCTGATGACGCCGTTGTGACGATCGGTGATCTGCGTGTCGCCGTGGATCCGAAGACGGGTGAGCTGCGGCCGCTGACGCCCGCCGAGGCCAAGAAGCTTCAGGACGAGATGAAGAAGAAGTTCCCTGCGCGGACTCTGGATGCCCCGACGGTTCGGTCGGATGGATCCCTCTCGGCCGTAGTCGCCCCCAATACGCTGCGGTTCTCCGTCGCCCGGACCGATGCCAGCGGACGGGTCGAGGCCGAATGCACAGAGAGTCAGGGCGAGGCGCTCGAGTTCCTCAAGCGTGCCGGTGCGGCCAAGCCGGAGGAGAAGTAGAGATGCGCGCCCTGCGCTGGATCGCTCCAGCCGCTCTCGCCATTCTCACAGCGGCGCCCGCATCCGCCGGTGACATCCTGTTGAACTTCGTCGACCCGCCCGGGGTCGGTTTCAACAGCACGCTCCCCCCCCAGACACCCGCTCCTGGCAACGCTGGCGCCACGCTCGGAGAGCAGCGCCGGATCGTGTTCCAGGCCGCAGCCAACATCTGGGAAATGGCTCTTCACCCCGGCGTGGACGTCGTCGTGCAGGCCTCCTTCAGCCCGCTCGCCTGCACGGCGACCGCGGGCGTCCTCGGCGCGGCGGGGACGATCCAGATCTTTGCGAACTTCGACAACGCCCATTGGCCGAACACCTGGTACCACTCCTCGCTCGCCAACCACATCGCCGGCGTCGACCTGACGCCGGGGCCTTTCGACCCAGGCCTGCTCCAGCCGCCGTTCAACGATGACATCGTGTCCTTCTTCAACGGGGACATCGGCGTCAACCCCAACTGCCTGACCGGGCTGACCTGGTACTACGGCCTCGACAACAACGAGCCCGCGAACGGGCTCGACCTGCTCGCGGTCGTGCTCCACGAGCTGGGCCATGGCCTCGGCTTCTCGAACCAGATGACCGAAGCCACGGGCACCGCGGCGCTCGGCATCTCGGACATCTACGCGAACTTCAGCCGTGACAACACGAGCGGCCTCTACTGGAACCAGATGGACAAGCAGCGCCGTTCGGTGGCCGCCGTCAACACCAACAACGAGGTCTGGCGCGGCCCAGCCGTGAAGGCCGCGGCGGCGGGCGTCCTGATCGGCCGGCCCTTCGTGCGCGGTGCGTTCGGCAACATCGAAGCCCAGCCTGCGACGTTCGGCACGCCGTTGCCGCCGCCGCCGGGCGTGAGCGGTGCGCTCGCGCTGTTCAACGATGGCACGCCGCCCACGAGCGACGCGTGTCAGCCCGTGGTCGACCCTGGAGTCTCCGGGAAGGTCGCGATCATCGACCGCGGCACTTGCGCCTTCGCGTTCAAGGCCGCGGTCGCGCAGCTCAACAACGCCGTGGGCGTGATCATCGTGAACAACCTGCCCACCGGCCTTCCGCCGATGGGAGGTGCCGACCTCATCCCGCCGGCGATCCCGTCGGTCGGTGTCACCGCAGCGGACGGCGCTTTCCTGAAGGCGAACCTCGGCGCCACCGTGAGCCTGGTGGCCGATACGGCTTTCGGGCTGGCGGGTACCGACAGCGCGGGCTTCCCGCGCCTCTTCGCGCCCAACCCTGCGCAGCCCGGTTCCTCGGGCTCGCACTTCGACATCACGCTGTCGCCCAGTGCGTTGATGGAGCCGGCCATCAACGTCGACCTCACGACCGACCTGGACCTGACCGACGAGTTGATGAAGGACATCGGCTGGGACGGCCAGGCCCACTGCCCCGTCGGTTCGGACGACCGCGCCACGGTCAGAGTGGGGAGCTGCTCGACCGGGGTCGCCAACAAGAAGGGCCCGTTCCAGTTCTCGCTGGGCCTCAACGGGCGTACGAACGGGAACGCCTTCGGCGTCGACATGAACGGGGGCTGCTTCATCCAGGACATGGTCAACGCTTGCGTTCGGATGGGCCCGCGCGACATTCGCGTGAACTGCCTGGCCCACACCACGGACTACCTCGAGGACATTGGCGCCATCTCGGTTGCGGACGGCCTGGCCATCAAGGCCTGCAACTGAGAAGCCGGCGTTCGTTCACCACATGCGGCCGGGCGGGAGGCCCGCCCGGCCGCTAACGCCCCGCGTCCTCTGGCTCCTGGACGAACTGCCAGCCGAAGCGGCCCTTGATGCAGAGGTGGCCGTTCGTGACGTCGTGGTCGAGCGGCGACGTGACCTTCACGATGCGGTTGTCCTGGACGTGCAGCTCGAGGTTGCAGCCGACGCCGCAGTACGCGCAGATCGTCGTGGTCCGGGTCTGCCGCGACTCGTCCCAGCTGCCCGCGGCGCGCATGTCGTGCTCGCTCTTGAACATGAGCGCGCCGGTGGGACACACGCCGATGCAGTTCCCGCAGTAGACGCACGCGGAGTCCGGCAGCGGCGCCGCGAACTCGGTGGAGATGCGGGCGTCGAACCCTCGCCCGGCCACGGCGATCGCGAAGGTGTTCTGGGCGTCCTCGCCGCAGGCCTCGACGCACTTGTAGCAGAGGATGCACTTCGCATAGTCGCGGACGTAGAGCTCGTTGTCGACCTTGACGGGCTGAGCGACCGTGGCCGCGCTCGGGCCCGGCTCGTGGTGACGGCCAGCCACCGCAGCGTCCCGCTCACCGGCCTTCGCCGGCGCAGCGGGCTCGCCGTAGCGCTCGGGCCGGCCGGCGTATCGCGCGAGGTACTCCTGCGCCATCGGCGCCGTCGACAGGTCGACCGAAGAGGCGAGGAACTCCAGCACCATGCGCCGGGACAGGCGCACGCGCTCCGAGTCGGTCTTCACCTTCATGCCGGGCTCGGCGAGGCGCGAGCAGGCGGGCACCAGCGCGCGGGATCCTTCGACCTCGACGACGCAGACGCGGCACACGTTCACCGGCGTCAGGTTCTCGAGGTAGCACAGGGTCGGCGTGTCGATGTGCTGCTGGCGGCAGGCCTCGAGCAGCGTCGTGCCCTCGGCCACCTTGACTGGTTGGCCGTCGACGTGGATCTCGAACTGACGCGGCGGAGTGCTGTTGCGGCTCATGGACGCGCTCCGTCCAGCAAGCCCAGCTTCGCCACCGCCGAGGCGACCGCGCTGGCGGCCGTCTGGCCGAGGCCACAGATCGAAGCGTCGCGCATCACCTGGCCGATCTCGGCCAGGAGCTGCTTCTCGGTCTCGATCGAGCCCAGCGCCCGCTGTCGGTGGAGGCGGTGCAGCAGCTCCTCCTGGCGCACGGTGCCCACCCGGCACGGCACGCACTGACCGCAAGACTCGTCCCTGAAGAATGCGGCGATGCGCAGCACCAGGTCCCACAGGTCGACGGACTCGTCGAAGGCCACCACGACGCCGGAGCCGAGGCTCGCTCCGATGCCGCGCGTTCCCTCGAAGGTCAGCGGCACGTTCAGCTCGTCTGAAGTGACGAAGCTTCCCGCGGCGCCGCCGAGCAGCACTGCCCTCAGGCGTCGACCGGTGGGGACGCCGCCCGCGCGCTGAAGCAGCTGCCGCAAGGTCGTGCCGAAGGGCACCTCGTAGAGCCCGGGCCGCGCCACGTGGCCCGAGATGCAGAACAGCTTCGTTCCCGTCGAGCCCGGGGTGCCGATCCTCGCGAAGACGTGCCCCGCCTCGAGCACGATGTCGGGCACGTTGTACAGGGTCTCGACGTTGTTGATCACGGTGGGCTTGCCGAACAGACCCGAGGCGACCGGGAAGGGCGGCTTGTTCCGCGGCTCGCCCCGGTAGCCCTCGATGGAGTTGAAGAGCGCGGTCTCCTCGCCGCAGATGTAGGCGCCGGCGCCGCGGCGAAGCTCGAGGTCGAAGCGGAAGCCGCGGCCCATCACGTCGTCGCCGAGGAGCCCCCGCGCGCGCGCCTTGGCGATCGCGCCCGCGAGGCGCTCGGCGGCCAGCGGGTACTCGCCCCGCACGTAGACGAAGCCCCGCTCCGCGGCGGTGACGTAGCCCGCGATGGTCATCGCCTCGAGCAGAGCGAACGGATCCTCCTCCATGAGGACGCGGTCCTTGAAGGTCCCGGGCTCGGACTCGTCGGCATTGCAGACGACGTAGTGAGGGCGCACGGCAGCCTTCGCCACCGCCTCCCACTTCACGCCAGTGGGGAACGCCGCGCCGCCGCGCCCCAGCAGCTTCGCATCGATCAGGTGGCGTATCACGTCCGGCCCCGTCTCGATCGTCTGGCGCAGCGCCCGGTAGCCGCCGTGGGCCCGGTAGTCGTCGAGGCTCGTGGGATCCACGTGGCCGATGCGGCGCAGGAGACGCAGGCCCGGCTCGCCGAACTGCGGGAGCTGCGGCGCCCGTGAAGCCGCGGGCTCGGCCTTCAGCGCCGCCAGCAGGCCCGTGGACGTCGCGTCGCCCATGCCGCGCTCGAGCGGTGTCTCACCGGCCCTGGTGAAAAGCGCAGCGGGTGCCTGCTCGCACAAGCCGAGACAGGGGCTGCGCATCCAGGTCGCGCCATCCTTGCCCTTGCCGCCCGCGGGCCCGAGTGCCGCCGCCATCTCGTTGCACAGCGCCTCGGCGCCCTTGACCCGGCACACGATGTCATCGCACACGTGCGCGACGCTCGGGGCGCGCTTCTGGAGCGTGAACATGCCATAGAAGCTCGCCACGCCGTAGGCCTCGGCCGGCGGGACGGTCAGGCGTTGGCAGATGTAGCCGAGGGCGCCCTCGCTGATCCAGCCGATGCGGCCCTGGGCGGCGTGAAGCGCCGGCAACAGGAGATGGCGCCGTGAGCGCGCCGCGTG
>DATFEN010000080.1:0-4945 GCA_035251085.1 Vicinamibacteria bacterium
GTGAAGCGGCCCTGGATCACGCCGTCGGCGCCGATCTGGGAGTTGATCGTCGGCGCGGTCTCGACGCGGCCGTCCAGGATGATCGCGAGGCGCCGGCCCACGTTGCGGCCGGTCTCGCGCTTGAACTTCTCGGCGCCGATCGGATTCAGCGTGAACTGCACGTCGGGAGCGTTCGTCTGGGGGTCGACGCCGGCGCGGGCGTGCTTCAGGTCGCGGCCCGTGATGACCGCCTCGCGGCGCGCCAGGTAGTAGAGCGGCTGCCCCGGCTGGTCCCCGGGACCCTGCCCGATCTCCATGTTGTCGGGCAGCTTGCCGCCCCGGGCCTGCAGCAGTCCTTCCTCGCTGCCGCCGACGTCCTCGACCAGCTTGAGCGTGAGCTGCGCGGTGCGCTTGATCATCCGCTTGGCCTGCTCGACGTCGGTCATGCCGGGAAGCTGCACCAGGATCTGGTCGCCCGCCTCGCCGTGCTCGGCGATCACAGGCTCGGCGACGCCCAGCTCGTTGACGCGGCGCTCCAGGGTGCGGATCGCCTCCTTCACCGTGCGCTGCTTGATCTCGCGAACGAAGGGATCGGTCATCGCGACCTCGAAGCCGTCCCCCTTGTCCCTGGCGTCCCAGCCGGCGCGGAAGAAGTCCTTCAGGAGGTCGCGCACGTCCTTGACGCGCGCCGGCTCCACGCCGGTCACTGCGAAGCCCGAACTGGACGTGCGCTGGGCGCCACCAAACGTGATGCCCTTGCCGCTGATCTGCTCGCGAGCGGTTTGCACCGCGTCGTCGACCGTGGCGATGAGCGCGTCATCGGTGACCACCCGCAGCACGAAGTGGATGCCGCCGCGTAGGTCGAGGCCGAGGCGGATCCGTCCGGGCTGCGTCGCAGTCTGGTAGGGCGGCCAGACCGCGACACCGCACGCGATCAGGAAGGCGCCGTAGCAGGCGGCCTTCACGCGCAGCTCACGGCGCAGGAAGGCGTAGACGAGGCCGACCAGCGCCGCGCTCAGCACCAACCACAGGACGATGGGGTTCTGCAGGGACTGCGGCATCCTACTTCTTCTCCGTTTCGGGCGGACCTTGGAGACCGGCCACGGCGCTCTTCAGGACCTTGATGCGGGTCTTGTCGTCGATGCGCACCTGGAAGCTGTCCTCCTCGACGCCCACGATGACCCCGAAGATGCCGGGGTTGACGATGATCTTGTCGCCGGACTTGAGGGATTTGACGAGGTCCTCGAGCTTCCTCTGTCGGCGACGCATCGGCTGGATCAGGACAAACCAGAAGATGACGAAGATGAGCCCCATCAGCACGAGGCTGCCCAGCGGATTGGTCTCGCCCTGCTGTGGGGGGCCGGCGAGGGCGAGGATTGTCAGTCCGAGCGGCATGCAGGGCTCTCTCTAGAGATGCTGTGGTCTATTCGGTTTGAGGAGCGCTCGAGACGCCTGGGGCGGGTCCTAGCCCCCCTCGCCGGCGGACGCCGCGAGGGACCGGAGCGTCTCTTGGCGGAACTCCTCGAAACGGCCGAAAACGATACTCTGCCTGATCGACCGGAGGGTGTCAAGGTAGAAGGCCAGGTTGTGGATCGTGAGCAGCGTCGCCGCCACGATCTCCCCGGCCTTATGCAGGTGGCGCAGATAGGCGCGGCTCACGCTGCGGCAGGTGAGGCAGGGGCACGCCGCGTCGACCGGCCGCGGGTCGGTCGCGAAGCGCGCGTTGCGGATCGAGAGCCGCCCCCGGCGCGTGAAGAGCTGTCCGTTCCGCGCGTTGCGCGTGGGCAGCACGCAGTCGAACATGTCGACGCCCCGCGCGACCGCCTCCAGGATGTCCTCCGGCTTGCCGACACCCATGAGGTAGCGCGGCTTCGAGTCGGGCAGGATCGGCTCGACGACGTCGAGCACGTCCTCGCGCACCGGCTTGTCCTCGCCGACGGCGAGGCCGCCGATAGCGTAGCCGGGGAAGTCCATCGCGACGAGCTCGCGCGCGCTCCGCTCGCGCAGCTCGGGGACGACGCCGCCCTGAACGATCCCGAAGAGCCATTGGTCCGGCCGGCTGTGGGCTCTCCGGCTGCGCTCGGCCCAGACGGTCGTACGCTGCACCGCGGCCTCGATCGCCTCGCGGGGAGCCGTCGAGGGCGGGCACTCGTCCATGGCCATCGCGATGTCGGCCCCCAGGCTCATCTGGACCTCCATCGAGCGCTCGGGGGAAAGCAGATGCGCGCTGCCGTCCAGGTGGCTCTGGAAGTGCACGCCCGCGTCGCTGATGCGGCGCAGCTCCGCCAGGCTGAAGACCTGATAGCCGCCTGAGTCGGTGAGGAAGGGGCCCTTCCAGCCGGTGAAGCCGTGGAGCCCGCCGAGCTCGCGGACCACACGCTCGCCGGGTCGGAGCATCAAATGGTAGGTGTTGGCGAGGAGCAGGGTCGCGCCGAGATCGGCAAGGTCGCGCTGCAAGACCGCCTTCACGGCGCCGGCGGTCCCCACGGGCATGAACACCGGTGTCTCCACGCGTCCGTGGGGCGTCTCCAACACCCCGGCCCGGGCACGGCCGGAGCACGACACGACCTGGAAGGACGGCCGCATGGGCGGGCGATTCTACGCCCCGCTAACGAGCTGGCGGCGTCCTCCCTTATGCTGGCCGCGTGAGCGCCGGCGGTCGCCTCCGAGTCGCCCTCGTGTTCGGCGGACGCTCGGGCGAGCACGAGGTGAGCTTGCTCTCGGCCGCGTCGGTGATGTGCGCGCTGCGCCAGATCCACGACGTGCTGCCGGTCCTGATCGACCGGGGCGGCGCGTGGCTCCTCCAGGACGGCGAGGCCCCCGCGGCCAGTGGCGGCACGCCGGTGTTCCTGATCCCCGAGCCTGGCGACAAGGGTCGCCTACGCCGCACGGCCGACGCCTCCGTGGTGGCAGCACCCGACGTCTACTTCCCCGTGCTCCACGGCCCCTACGGCGAGGACGGCACGATCCAGGGCCTGTTCGAGATGGCGGGCGTCCCGTACGTGGGTGCGGGGGTCGCGGCCTCCGCGGTGGGCATGGACAAGGAGTTGATGAAGGCGCTGTTCGCAGCCCACGGCATACCGCAAGTCCCCTATCGAATCCTCCACGGCCGTGACGGCGCGGCCGAGGGCGAAGCGCTCCGCAGCCTGGGGCTGCCCGTGTTCGTGAAGCCCGCCAACCTGGGATCGAGCGTCGCGGTGACCAAGGTGAAGCGCGCGGACGCCCTCGGCGCGGCGCTCGATGCGGCCTTGGAGTACGACCTCAAGGCGATCGTCGAGAAGGCCGTGGTCGCGCGCGAGCTCGAGGTGTCGGTCCTCGGGAACGAGAGCCCCGAGGCCTCGCGTCCCGGAGAGATCGTCCCCGATCGCGAGTTCTACGACTACGACTCGAAGTATTCCGAGGCCAGCCGGACGCAGCTCCTGCTCCCCGCCGAGCTGCCTCCCGCCGTCGAGGCGGAGCTGCGCGCGCTCGGCGTGGCCGCGTTCCAGGCGATCGACGCCTGCGGCTACGCGCGGGTCGACTTCTTCCTGGAGCGGGACGGCGCGCGCCTGCTGGTCAACGAGATCAACACCATCCCCGGCTTCACATCGATCAGCATGTTTCCGAAGCTGTGGGAGGTCAGCGGGCTGCCCTACGCGCTGCTGGTCGAACGTCTGGTGCAACTCGGCCTGGAGCGCCACGCCGCTCGCGCGCAGCTGCGCACAGGTCGCTGATCGGGCCGTTCATACAAGAAAGTATTCAACAGCGGCACCTGCGGGAACGCTGCGCCTGGGAGGCGACGTGTCGCGCCGCGTGGGGCGAGCGACGGTCGCTGAGGCAAGGCGTGCCGCCGAACGTCGTCCAAGCATTGCAAATAGTATTCAAGGTCGAGTTGCGACTCAAACGCTACGCTTTCACATGATCCTCCGCCAGAAGCCCTTCAGTGCCAGTGGTTTCGGTGTGAGCACATGCGTTTCGACCGCTCCAGGCGCGGTCGAAACCCGCTTTTCGTCACGTCGTCCACAAGCTAAAGCCCTTTCTATCTGATGCATCGGGCCGTCTCGATCTCAAGAAAAGGCTTGACATGGGTGGGGGTGGTTCCTACCCTACCCCTAGTATGAAACGCCCCTTGTCACCCGAGATGTTGATTTGGGGCGCGCTCAGTCCACTCGTGGACCGAAAGGGGGGATCAGACGATGGCCGCGAAGAAGAAGGCAGCTAAGAAGAAGGGCGCGAAGAAGCGGTAAGCGTTACCCCGGGCGACGGGAGGGTGGACCGATCACCCTCCCAGCCTTCTCGGGTTTGGTTTGGGGGGTGAGCCACTCACCCCCTTTTTCATTCGAGCAGGTATTTCTCGATCGCCCAGGCGGCGCCGTCGTCGTCGTTCGAAGGAGCGACCTCGAGGCCGAGGGTGCGCAGCACCGGATCGGCGTTTCCCATCACGATGCCTCGCCCGGCGCGCTCGAGAAGCGCGCGGTCGTTCCAGTTGTCGCCCACTGCGAGCACCGCCTCGCGCTCCACGCCGAGGCGCGCGCACAGCAGCTCGACCGCCTCTGCCTTGCCGACATCCTTGTGGAGCACGTCCAGGAGCCCGACGCCCCGGGCGGGATAGATGGTGCGCTCGACGCTCGCCACATCGCGCAGGGTGCGCGCGAGCGGCGCGTGGAAGGCCTCGATCCGGTCCAGGCGGTCGCCGAACATCACCTGGATCGGGTCCTCCTGCAGCGCGGCTTCGAGACGCTCCACGAGGGTCACGTCGGGATGGGACTTGTCCAGGTAGTACGCGAGCAGCGTGTTCGAGGGATGCAGTCCCTCGACGAGCAGCCTTCCCTCGCCGTGCGAGCCCACGTGCACGACGGGATCGAGACCCGCCGACCGGCCGAGGGCGATCGCGCGGCGCGCCGTCTCCTGCGGCAGGGCCAGGACCCGAACCAGGGCTCCGTCCTCCACGATCAGAGCGCCGTTGTGAAGCACCAGGCTGAAGCCG
>DATFEN010000079.1:0-39605 GCA_035251085.1 Vicinamibacteria bacterium
AGAGGATCCTGGTCCAGCCGGCGATCACGGTCGCCGTGTTGAGCTCGGTGTTGCGGATGCCGAGGTTCGGGAAGTTGTTGTTGCCGCTCTCGAACTGGACGCTCTGCGGGCTGCGGTTCTGGTAGCTGCCGCGCAGGAACAGCGAATCCTTGCTGGACGCCTCGTGATCGATGCGCAGGTCGGCCCGCTGGCGGTTCCGCGTCTCCGGGACAAATTGTTGATAGACGCCCATCCCGCTCGAGAGCGTTCCCGCGTTGGGCAGCGGGTAGTAGAAATCCAGGACGTTCCGGGCCTGAGGGCTGATCCGGTCCGCAGGGATCACGTTGCCCGGGAAAGGCTCGCCGGTGAGGGGATCGTTGACGACGATCGTCGTCGCGCTGAAGTCCCCGTTGCGCATCGCTTCCGTTGGAACGTTCGCGCGGCCGCCGCCGAAGATGGCCTTGTCATTCGAGCCCTCGTAGCTCGCGTGGAAGAACGTCTTTCCGCTCTTGACAGGACCGGCGAAGCTCATGCCCCAGCGGTGCTCGTGTGTGTCGGTGTTGGGATCCGAGCGGAGCGTGGCGAGCTCCTCGTCGGACAGGCCCAGCTTCTGGTTGTAGGTGAGGGCGTTCAGCTCGTTGGCGTTGAAGTCGTAGAACGCGGACCCGCGATACTGGTTGCCGCCGCGCCTGGTGGTCACGACGACGCCGGCGAGGCCGCCGTACTCGGCGCTGTACGAGTTGGACAGGACCTGGACCTCTGAGATCGCGTCGAGCCCAGGGGCGGAGTTGCCCACCGTTCCGAAGATCGCGTTGGTCGAGGCCTGTCCGTCCTGGATATACGAGACGCCGTAGGTCCGGCCCCCCAGGAATTGGGGGTCCCCGTCGGTGCTGCCGAGGACGTTCGGGTTCAGGAGCAGGAAGGACTGCATGTCCCGGCTGCTGCGCGGCAGGTCGCGGAGCTGCTGCTCATCGAGGCCCCGCGCAATGGCCGGGCTCTCGAGCGAGATGTCGTTCGTTGCCTCGGCTGAGACCGTCACGGTCTCCGTGATTTGGCCCAGCTCCAAACGAACGTCGACGAGGGCGACGGCGGCGGCGCGCAGCACGACGCCCGTCTTCTCGTACTTCTTGAACTGCTGCGTCACGACCTCGACGCGATAGGTTCCAGGCCGGAGGTTCACGGCTTCGAATCGGCCCTCTGTGTCCGTGTCGACCGTGCGGGGCACGCCAGTGCTCTCATCAACGATCAGCACGGCGGCACCGGCCACCACGCCGCCCTGCGGGTCGGTCACCGTCCCACGAACGGTGCCCAAGAAGGATTGGGCCAGGGCCGGACCGCTCAGCAGCGCCGCGGCCACCATGGCCTGCATGACGCGCCGGAGCGGGGTTGGCCGCACTCCCGTTGCGGCCATTCGAGCGTCTCCTCGCATCTTCCTCCTCCTCTTCAGCGTGCCGCCCATTCCATCGGGACCCGGAGTCCCGAGCCCCTCGAGACCGATAGAAACGGCGCAAGGCTAAGCAAGTGAAAGTAAACGACAGCCAATGACGCCTTCTAATCCTTTTCTTTTTTGATGTCAATCTCTAATTTTTCGGCGGCTCTCGGGCTTGCCTTGGTCCTGGCGCTTTCGATACCCTGCTTTCCCGTGCGTCGGCTCCTCGCGCTGCTCCTGGTGGTCTCCGGCTGCGGCCGAGCGGGCACGACCGGGTCTGCCGGCACGAACGTTCTGCTCGTCACGATCGATACCCTGCGCGCCGACCGCCTCGGCTGCTATGGGCACACCGCTGCCGCGACTCCTACACTCGACGGCCTGGCTGCTCGCGGAGTGCGCTTCGCCACCGCGGTCAGCCACGTGCCCTTGACCGGCCCGTCCCATGCCTCGATCCTCACGGGCCTCACCCCACTGGGTCACGGCTTTCGTGACAACGGCGGCTTCGTCCTTCCCGGCGACGTCGCAAGCGCGCCGGTGGTGTTCCAACAGGCGGGCTACGGCACGGGCGCCTTCGTCTCCGGCTTCCCCCTGGACCGGCGCTTCGGCATGGATCGGGGCTTCGAGGTGTACGACGACCGCCTTCCCCGGGGCAACGACCGCCGACGCACGCCGTACGTCGAACGCTTCGCCAATGCCACGACCGACGTCGCCCTGCGCTGGCTCGAGACGGCTGCATCGCGTCCCGGGCGCCCGTTCTTCGCGTGGATCCACTACTACGATCCCCACGCGCCCTACGAGCCGCCCGGCGAGCTCGCGCGCTGGTTCGGAGGGTCACCGTACGACGGTGAGATCGCCTTCGTCGATCTGCAGCTCGCCCGCGTCTTCGCTGCGCTCGAGAGAAGCGGAGCGCTGGCCCGCACGCTCGTGGTCGTGCTCGCCGACCACGGGGAGAGCCTGGGCGAGCACGGCGAGGGCACCCACGGGCTCTTCGTCTACGACGCCACCCTGCGCATCCCGTTCCTCGTCGCGGGGCCCGGCGTGCCCTCGGGCCGCGTCGCCACGACGGTGGCACGGGCCGCCGATGTGCTGCCGACGATCCTCGACCTGGTCGGGCGCCCGCCCCTCGCCGGGCTCGACGGTCGCTCGTTGCGACCCGCCATCGAGGGACGCGAGATGCCGGACGCACCTTGCTACGCCGAGTCGCTGTACGGCGAGCGCGAGTACGGTTGGTCGCCGCTCTTCGCCCTGCGCACCGCTCGCTTCAAGCTGATCGAGGCTCCGCGCCCCGAGCTCTACGACCTCGACGCAGACGCACGCGAGACGACGAACCGGCTGACGGAACAGGCCGTGGCGGCGGCGCCCTTGAAGCGCGAGCTGCAAGAGGCACTCGCGCGGCCCGTTCGCTCGGCCACCGCCGAGGTGGACCCGGAGACGGCGGAGCGCCTGGCGGCGCTCGGCTATGTCGGAACGCAAGGTGGCCCGACCACAAGCACGGGCCCGCGCCGCGACCCCAAGGACGGTGCGCGCCTCCTCCCAAAGCTCAACCGCGGCGTCTCGGCCGCTCGCACGGAGCCTGCGAAGGCGATCGCCGAGCTCACGGAGGTGCTGAAGGAGGATCCGGACCTGATCATGGCCCGCCGCGCTCGGGCCGTGGCCTACGAGGCCTCGGGGCGCTTCGATCAGGCGATCGCCGAACTCGGCATCCTGGAGAAGCAGGGACGCTCCACCGCGGAGGACGGCGTCGCCCTGGGTGACAATCTCCGCTTCGCCGGGCGACCGGACGAGGCGATGAAGGTGCTGGAGCGAACCGCCCGAGAGAATCCCAAGTTCGTGCAGCCCTGGCTGTCGATCGCCGAGATCCACATCAAGAGCGGCGATCGGCCGGCTGCCGCGAGCGCCTATGAACACGTCCTGTCCGTCGTGCCCGATCACATCGAAGCGCTGCGCGGCCTGGGAGACCTCGCCCTCCTCGATGAGAAGCCCGAGCCGGCCGGCAGCCGCTACGAGCAGATCCTCCGCCTGGATCCCGACGACGGCGGCGCAATGACGAAGCTCGGCGTGGTGCGGATGCAGATGGGTCGGCGGGAGGAGGCGACGTCGCTGTTCCGCAAGGTCGTGGAGCGTGAGCCGGCGAACGGGGAAGCGCTGCTCTACCTGGCGGGCGCGCTCGCCTCGAGCGGCCGGCCGGGCGAGGCGATTCCGTACTTCGAGCGTGCGCTCGCCGCGGGGCCGCGCTCGGCCATGGCCCTGAACGGCCTCGGCCTCACGCGCCAGGCGCTCGGTGACAGCAAGGGCGCGGCGGAGGCGTTCCGCGAGTCGCTTCGTCTCGACCCGCGCCAGCCCGACGTGGCGCAGGCGCTTCAGGATCTGGGCCGGCCCTGACGGCCGGTCAGTCGGACGCGGGCTCGATGGTGAAGGGCTCTCGCGCTTCGACGGCCTGCCCGGTCGCCACGTCGGTCGCGACCACGATGAGCTCGTAGGCTCCGGCGGGGGCTCCGTCGAGCGAAACGCCCAGCGTGCGGGTGAGGGCGCCGTCGGGTCCCGGCTTGAGCGGCGTGGGCGGCGAGGCGGCGAGGAACCGTCCGTCGCTGCGGCGGATGCCGAAGCCGGCAGTCACGTTGGCTCCGCCATAGACCTCGAACAGGCAGTGCAGGATGCCCTTGGCCGGGAAGTTGCGGCGCGCGATGGGCTCCGGAGTTCGGCCCTGGCCCTTGTCCTCGCGCACCCGGTCGCTCAGGAGCGGCGTGGACAGGCGCAGCCCCGCTGCCTTCGGCACCTCGAACTCATAGGACAGGCTGCCCACGCGTCCGCTGTTCCGGTCGCGGGCCACGATGCGCGCCTGGTAGCCTCCCGGCTCCAGCTCCAGCTCGCGGTTGATCGGAAACCAGTCCCGCGCGTAGCGCGCGCGCGTCTCCACGCCGAAGCTCATCTCGAGCTGCTGATCGAGACGGTGGAACTCGCCGCTGACGCGGTTCGCCACGACGAGCAGGTACTCCACGGCGTCCTTCGCCTGTCCACGCTGCTCCGCGAAGGCAAGCGCCCGCGTGTCGATCTCGGTGGTCACGAGCACGCGCGTCTTGCCGGCTCCGACCTCGCCGAACTGGTGCGCGGTCGCCCGCAACGGGATGCTCGCCTGATCGAACGGCGAGTCGAGCGCGCGCTGGAAGTCGGCGTCGCGCGCACGTGGAGGGGGTGCGGACTTGTCGCTCGGCGCGTAGTAGCCGCGGCGGGCGCGGACGAAGACATTCTCCCGCGCGACCTCGACACGGATCGCGCGGAAGCGCCCGTCGGCCCGAGTGTTCGTGGGCCTGTAGCCGAGGAGGTAGTAGGCCGCCGCCTCGCGTCCGATCCGGCGCAGCCCCTCCTCCAGATCGTTGCCGTTCCGGATGCTGAAGCCCCCCGTATCCGCGGCGAGCCCCTCGCTGCCTTCGCTGGCTTCACGGCCCGCCTGCAGCGCCGGGCCCAGGTCGTTGAAATCCAGCGGCGCGCCGGCCTCCGCCTGGAAACCGGCGGGCGCCGCCTCGAGGCCGCGGGCATCGAGGAAGTAGATGGCGACGTTGGCGCGGCGCGCCTCGCTCACGAGGCGGCGGAAGCCCGGCAGGTGCGTGTCGTTGACGAGGCCGCCCGAGGCCAGGATCAGGCTCTTGCGGCCGCGCACCGGGACGAGGGCCTCGATCGAGCGCTCGATCAGGCCGAGCGTCGTCTCGTTCCGCATCGCCGCCTTCTGGTAGACCTGCGCGGCGTGCGCCCGAACGATCGAGCGCTCCGAGTCCAGGCTCTCGCCCCGGTCCGGCGGATCGCCGCGCAGGCGCGCGGGGCGATGGATCACGCCGTTCGCGACGAAGCGTCGGACCACCCGATCGGTCACGAGCGGGTCGTTGTCGCGGTCGATGCGCAGGGCCTCGTAATCGGTCATCGCGTCGACGGTGCGGTCCGTGAAGCGGCGTGCGTGCAATCGCGCGAGGGCGGCGAGCAGTGCTTCGCGGCCCTCGGGCATGCGCGCGGTCCAGCGCGTTCCGGCGTGGGTGCCCACGACGGCCACGAGGTCGCGGGGCGCGACCGAGGTCTCCAAGAACGAGGAGACGGCGCTGCGCGTGCGCTGGGCCTCTGCCTCGTCGAGGTGAAGCTCGTCGAAGACGATCACGAACCCACGTCCCGGGGCCTCGTTCACGTTCGTCGTCGTGCGCGAGTCGAGGCCCCGGATCGATTCGAGCGGGCGCTCGCGCTCGATGCGATGATCCACCGCCTCGAAGGCGGTGATCTCCTGGACCACGCCGTCCTCCTCGACGCTGAAGTCCGCTGCGTTGAGGCCGATCACCGGAGCACCCTGGCCGTCGACGACGACCGTATCGACGGTGACGATCTCGGTCCCCGCGGGGAAGGCAGGAGTGGGGGCCTCCTGGGTGGCGGCGGCGGCCGCGAGCAGGCCGCCAACGATCGTGCCGGCGAGGTCGAGGGACCGCCCCCGACCCGGCGCCGCCGGCTTTCCGCGCTTCACTCTCAGCCCAGCTCCGGCCCGGCGATCGCGAAGCGCAGCTCCGACCGTCCGAGGACGGCCGCGCTCCCGCGATACATTCGCGTCAACGGTCGCTGCTCTTCGAAGCCGATCCGCCGAAGCCCTGCCACCCAATCGTTCCGACCCTCGGGCACGTCGATGATCACGCATTCGGCTTTCGTGTGCGCGAGGCATGCGGAGACGAGCGCGAGGGCGGCCTCCATGCTCCGCGCCACCAGGGGACCGATGTGCTCGCAGTGGTGCCCGTGACGTCCGAGGCAGTAGGCATCGAGGTGGCCACCCTCCGCAAGGCTCCACGCGTACTCGGGCGCCTGTCCGAGGGCCCACGCCAGCACGGTGCCGCGATCGGCGCCGAACACCTCGCGGTCCAATGCGCCAACCGCGCCCAGGTCCGCTGCGGTCAGCATCCGTGCGCTATTCACCGCGGGGCGAGCGGAGCCCGTGACGCGGGCCGCCATCCTGACGAGACCCTCAGCCTCGCGGAAACCAAACTTCGAATACACGCGGCCGCCGGCGGGCGTCGCGTCGAGGCCGACGACATCGATGTCGTCGAGCAGCCCGAGCACCTCCTCGAAGGTCCGCGTGCCAATGCCACGACCGCGAGCTTCGGGTTCGACCAGGATCATGCAGATCCAAGCCAGCTGCGTACCGTAGAGGACGGCGCCTCCGGTGGCGACTACCCGGCCGTCGACGATCGCGACGCGGAAGCGTCCGCCGGCCAGACGCAGCAGCAGGCGCCAGTCCTGTTCCTGCTGGTTCCAGCCGCTCGCCCGGCACAGGCGGAGGCCATCCGGGATCTCGGCCTCCGTCATCGGCCGGAGGATCACCGCGGGCCGGCGAAGACCAGGTCGCGGAATGCCTTCGGGACGTGGAAGCTCGGCTCGCCGGTCTCGGACCACGCGACCTCGACGGCGTCCTGCTCGGGTGCGGTCTTGCCGCCGGGCCGCTCGACGCGGAACAGGTTGAAGCGCCAGCGATCCCCCGGCTTCGGTGGCAGCGCGATCGCGGTTGCAGAAGGCAGGCTGCGGAATCCGCTCCACGGCAGGAACGCCGTGGCCGTCCAGCCCGTGGTCTTCCCGGCGGCGCCCTTCCGGGCCTGAACGCGCGTCTCGAGGCCCTCCATGTTCCACGCGAGGTCCATGCTCTTGTTCGGCCACGGCGACGCCATGCGGACGTCGCAGACGACGTTGCCTGGGCTGATCTCGATCTCGGCGTAGTCGCGGCCGGATCGATTCACGTCGATGAAGATCTCGACGACCTCCTCCTCCCAGAGGTGCTCGTCTCGCGTCGTCATGGTGTGCCACGGATTCGGGTCGGTGGCATCGAAGCGCAGGAACAGGCCGGCTTCGTTCCAGGTCGCTCGAAAGCCCGTCTCGTAGGCTGTCGGACCCCACTTGATGTTGCTGACTCCGGCCCATGCCGACTCATGCGCCGCGAGCAGGGCGACCTTCGTGGCGTTCGTCCGGGTCACGACGTACTCGGCGCTCGCCGCCAGCAGCGCGAGGGCGAGGGCCGTCATGAAGGCAGCCCCAGCAGCCGGGCGCCGTTGTCGTTATAGACCTTCTTCAGGATCGCATCCGAGAGGCCCAGGCCGTAGATGCTCCAGCGCCCCTGCGGCGGCACCGGCGCCGGCGCATAGTCGAAGTACTCGTCCTCCGTCTCGAGGAAACGGTAGTAGATCTCGTACAGCTCGTCCTTGAAGACCTGCTGGGGGTAGTTCTCGCCGTCCGGAGGCGGCACGGCGTCCGTACCGAACAGGATGCGGTCCTGGTATTTGTCGAAGAACCTTCGCGCCGTGCGCGGCTGGCGCCCCAGCTCGCCGATGCGCGCACCGATCTCCACCATCATGTTCGGAAAGCGGTCGAGAGACGCCCCGACGAAGCCGAGGTTCTCCGCGTCGTGGCCGACGTGAAGCGCCAGGAAGCGCGTCTTCGGATGCCGAGCGAAGAGCCGGTCCCGAGCCTCCATCAGCTCAGTGTGGCTCGGGAAGTCGCCGCCGTGGAACGACCAGTCGGGGTGCTTGCCGAGCTCGTCGTAGCGCTCGTTGAAGCGATCGATCGGCAGGAAGAACGCCTCGGGGTCCGAGATGTGGATCCAGACCGGCAGGTCGTGGGCGGCGCACGCCTCCCACATCGGGTCGAAGCGCTTGTCGTCGACCTTGATCAGCGGGCCCGACGTGAGACCCTCGCGCAGGTAGAGGCCGAGCGTCTTCAGGATCTTCAAGCCCCGTGCCCCCGCACGCTTCGCCGATTCGATGGCATCGGCCTGGAGCTGTGGGTACTTTCGATCGCGCAGCCGCCCGTACGAAGGCTCCGTGCACGTGAAGAAGCGCCCGGGCGCCGCGCGATCGAAGGCCTGGATGCTCCGCTCCAGGCCCTTACCCGTGCCTCCCGTGATGTTGACCATGGCGCGCACGTTCTTGCGGTCCATGACCGCGAGCGCATCCGCAGCGCTGATCAGGAGCTTCACGTCCTCTCCGGAAGCGACGCCTTTCTCGGCCTTGGCCGTCCAGCCGAGATGCGAATGGATGTCGATCACGGGGAAGCGCGAGCGGGCCACATCGGTTCGCGCGACGTGGAGCATGCTCTTCGGCTGGAAGTCGACGAGCTTCAGAGACGCGTCCGTGGCCGCTGTCTCCCCCCCGTCCGCGCCGTCGGCCGAACGGGGTCCCGATGCCCAGGCCCCCCTCCCCAGCCCGAGGGACCCCGCCCCCAGCGCCTTGAGCCAAAGCCGACGATTCCAAAGTTTCATTGACGCTTGACTCTTTCGTTTGATTGCGATACGTTGCGGATGCTTTCTTTTATAGCCCGGCGCAGGCCAACCTGTCAATGAGCGATGTCCACTTTTCGTGAGCCATCCGCAGCCTTGCGGAGCATCGACGACTGGCTCGCGTCGCTCCACGGGCGTGGACGGATCGGGGCGCTCCTGGCCCGGGACCCGGCGGAGCAGGAGAACCGCGGTTTCCTTCACACCCTGCGTGAGATCTGCCAACAGCCCGTGACCTGGGTGGAGACCGCGAGCGCGGTCTCCGAACAGGCGAGCGTGATCGACGAGGCCCTCGACGCCGGAACCCCGGACGGCCGTGGCGCGATCGTCCTCACTGGGTCGGGCAGCTCTCTCTACGTCGGAGATTGCCTGGCGCTGCCGCTTCAGGAGGCGTTGCGAGTTCCCGTCAGCGCGCTGCCGGCGGGCTTGTTGCTGATCCGGCCAGAGGGCTGCCTGCCGCCGACGGGGCCATTCCTGGTCGTCTCGTTCGGCCGCTCGGGCGACAGCCCCGAGAGCCGGGCGGTCGTGGAGAGCCTCATCGACACCTGGCCGCTCTCGCGCCACCTCGCAATGACATGCAACGCGAAGGGAGCGCTCGCCACCGCCTACCGGAGCTCGCCTCGGTTCGGTGCCATCGTGCTCGATGAGACGACCCACGACCGCAGCCTCGTGATGACCAGCAGCTTCACGAACCTCGTGCTGGCAGGTCGAGCGCTGGCGATGACCCGTCGGGCCACCGCGTATCGCGAGCGGGCCGAGCGGACGGCGCGCGCCGCGGCCGAGGTGCTGTCGGGGTCCGGAGACGCGCTGGCCGAAGTGGCCGAGAGCCCGTTCGGCTCAGCCGTCTATCTTGCGAGCGGCTGCCGCATCGGCTCCGCGCGCGAGTCCGCGTTGAAGATGCTGGAGATGAACGCCGGCCGCCTGTTCGCACATGCCGAGTCGTACCTCGGCCTGCGCCACGGCCCCATGTCCGCAGTTCACCCCGACACGCTGGTCGTCGCTTTCCTCTCGACCGACCCGCTCGCGCGCGCCTACGAGCTCGACCTCTTGAGCGAGCTGGACCGGAAGGCCATCGGCGCTCGCAAGGTGATCGTGGGGGCGGGCGTGCCCGCCGGGATCGCGGCCCGGTCGGGAGACATGGTCGTCGACTGCGGGGTCGCCAGCGCTCTCGACGACGAGGACCTCTGCCTCGTCGACGCCCTCGTGGGCCAGCTCCTGGCCTTCTTCCGCTGTCTGCACGCCGGGCTTCGACCGGATTCCCCGTCGGACGCGGGCATCATCAATCGCGTCGTCCAGAGTTTCGTCATCCACAAGCCGTCCTGAGCACAACGAGTGAAGAGGGTCCTGGTGGCCGGCGAGCTCAACGTCGACATCGTGCTCCAGGGCTATCGCTCCTTCCCGAGGCCGGGCAAGGAGGTCCTCGTGGACGACTTCGAGATGGTGCTCGGCAGCGCCTCTGCGATCTGCGCGATGGGCCTCGCGCGGCTCGGCACGTCGGTCGCCTTTCTGGGGAAGATCGGCGACGACACCTGGGGCCGATACTGCCTGGACAGCTTGAAGGGGCGAGGCATCGAGACGGGCCGAGTCGTGCGCGATCCGGGTCTCAAGACGGGCCTCACTGTGGCGATCACGTCGTCGCGGGACCGTGCGCTCGTCTCCTACCTGGGCTCGATCAACGCATTGACGGCGGACGATCTGCCAGCCTCGGCTTTCGCGGGCTTCGCGCACCTCCACGTCTCTTCGTTCTTCCTGCAAGACAAGCTCACGAGCGGCTGCGCCGAAGTGTTCGCGCGCGCCCACCAGGCGGGACTGACGACGTCCCTCGATCCGGGTTACGACCCGAGCGAGCGATGGGACGGTCGCCTGAGTGACGCGCTCGAGCACCTGGATGTCTTCTTCCCCAACGACGTGGAGCTGAGGGGCCTCAGCCGCTGCCAGGACGTAGCCGACGGCCTGAGACGGCTGGACAACGGCCGCACGCTCATCGTGGCGAAGCTCGGCGCAGGAGGGGCGATGGCGCTCGATCACGGCCAGCCCCTTCACATCCCCGCGTTCAAGATCGCAAGCGTCGACACCACCGGCGCCGGCGACTCCTTCGACGCCGGCTTCCTGCACGCCTGGCTGCGAGAGGCGCCGCTCGCGGAGTGCCTGCGACTCGGCTCGGCCTGCGGAGCGCTGTCGACGCTGGGGCTCGGCGGCACTGCGCGCCAGCCCACGCTGGCGGAGGCCGAAGCGCTGATCCTCGGCGCGGCCTAGAGTGAGGGGTCGATACCGCTGGTGGATCGGCGGACTGCTGTTCGCGTCCACCGTCATCAACTACCTCGACCGGCAGACGCTCAGCGTCCTGGCCCCGCACCTGAAGTCCGAGTTCCGCTGGTCGAACGAGGACTTCGCGCTGCTGATCATCGCGTTCCGGGTGGCCTACACCGTGATGCAAGCGGTCGCGGGTCGCCTGCTCGACCGCTTCGGGACCCGCAACGGCTTGTCGCTGGCGGTGTTGTGGTACTCGTTCGCTGCGATGGCCACGTCGATGGCGTCCGGCCTGCGCAGCTTCCTGCTTCTGCGGTTCCTACTCGGAGTGGGCGAGGCCGCCAACTGGCCGGCCGCCACCAAGGCCGTGGCCGAGTGGTTCCCGAGACGCGAGCGGGGCTGGGCGGTCGCGCTCTTCGACAGCGGCTCGTCCTTCGGGGCGGCGATCGCGACCGTCGCCGTGCCGCTGCTCTATGCGCATTGGGGCGGCTGGCGGCCGGCGTTCCTGGTCACGGGAGCGCTGGGCTTCGTCTGGCTCCTGCTCTGGCGCAGCAGCTATGAGCCGCCGGAGACGCACTCGCGGGTGGGCGCCGAGGAGCGTCGCATGATCCTCGAGGATCGGGCCGCCGAGCATGCGGGGGAGGCGCCGCACGACCAGCCCGTTCCGAGCTACCGCGCGCTCCTGTCGCTGCCGCAGACCTGGGGAGCGCTGGCGAGCCGTGCCCTGACCGACCCCGTCTGGTTCATGATCACCGACTGGTTCGCGATCTACCTCGTGAGCAAGGGCTTTCGATTCGAAGACACGGCGTTTGGATTCTGGATCCCGTTCCTCGCCGCCGACATCGGGAACTTCTTCGGCGGAGGTCTGTCGAGCGCACTGATCCGGCGTGGTTGGAGCGTCGGTCGCGCGCGCAAGCTCGTGATCGTGGGCGGCGCTCTCGGCATCCTGGCCCTGATCCCGGCGGCGTTCCTTTCGGCCTTCCCCGCGCTCGTGGCCTGCTTCGCGGTCGCGACGTTCTCCTATGCGGCGATGTCCACGATGGCGCTGTCCCTGCCGGCCGACCTCTACGAGAGCCGCGCGGTGGGATCGGTCGCGGGCCTGGGTGGCGCCGCAGCCGGCGCCGGCACCATCGTGTCCACCTACCTGATCGGCATTGTGGCCGATCGCTTCTCGTTCCGTCCCATCCTGGTCACCGCGAGCATCGTTCCGCTGGCGGCGGCAGCCCTGGTCCTGGTGCTCCTGCGAAACACGCCTGAGTCGGGCCGGGGCATCGTCAAGGTCATATAGGTCAAGGACCGCGATGCCCTCCTCCAGGCCCCGGCTCCTCGTCCTCGCGGGCGAGACCCTCTTCCAGTCCTTCTTCGACGCCCCGAGGCAGCGGCGCCTGTCAAGGTCCTTTCGGTGGGAGCGGACCGCGGCGATCTCGCCAGCCCGCCTGCGAAGGCACCTGGCGCTCGCCGATGCGCTGCTCACGACCTGGGACAGCCCGCGCTTCGGCGAAGTCCTTCTCGAGCTCGCCCCGCGGTTGAGGTTGATCGCGCACTGCGGCGGCGAGGTCAAAGGCCGCTTCGCGCGCCCGCTGTTCGAGCGCCTCGTGATCACGAACGCGCCGGAGCCGATGGCCAAGCCCGTCGCGGAGCTCGCCGTCGCGTTCCTTCTCCATGCTGCGCGCAACCTCGACGGTCACCGCAGGGCGCTCCGCGGCGGTGCGAGCGGCGTCTACGAGCGCATCCACCTCCACGGCACGGACGAGACGATCCTCTCCCGGCATGTCGGCCTGATCGGTTTCGGACGGATCGGCCAGGCGGTGGCCGAACTGCTCAGACCCTTCGACGTGAAGCTGCTCGTCCACGACCCGTACGCTCCGCGCGCGCTCGCGCGGCGCTACGGCGTGGGCTTCGCATCCCTCCGCCGAGTGCTGTCCTCCTCGCGCTTCCTGGTCCTGGCGGCGGCGCTCACCGAAAGGACCCGTGGGCTCCTCGATGCGAAGGCGTTGGCCACGATGCCGGATGGCGCCACGCTGATCAACGTGGCGCGCGGCGGGATCGTCGACCTTGCAGCGCTGACCCGTGAAGTACGCCGCGGCCGGCTGCGCTGCGCCCTGGACGTCACGGACCCCCAGGAGCCGCTGCCAGCGCGGCATCCGCTGCGCACCGCCGAGGGCGCCCTCCTGACGCCGCACGTCGGCGCCTCCGGCGCTACGGTGCGTCGCGCGATGGCGGACGTCCTGATCGCGGACCTGGAGCGCTTCGCCCGGGGCCGGGCGGTACGCAACAGAGTCCGGGCGCGGATGCTGGACCAGATGACTTAGCGAGGTGTGCGCAATGAAGCTCAGCTTCTCGACGCTGGCGTGTCCGTCCTGGAGCCTGGCGCGCATCGTCGATGCTGCCGGGCGCTTGGGCTACGACGGCCTCGAGCTCCGTTTCGTGGAGGACGACGACGCCCTCTGGGCGCGCCCGGAGCTCATGGGCAGCGGCCTCGCCGAGACGCGGTCGCGCCTGCGCGACGCGGGGCTGAGCATCGCCTGCGTGGACACGCGGTCTTTCTTCCACCATCCCGATGCTTCGGCACGGGCGCTGGCCCGTGACGAGGCCGCGCGGAGCCTCGAGCTGGCAGCCCAGCTGGAGGCGCGCGGGATCCGTGTCTTCGGCGACCGCGTACAGCCCGGAGCGGATGCCGAGTCGACGCGCGGATGGATCGCCGAGTCGCTCGCCGCCCTCTGGGAGATCGCGCGGCCGCAGGGCGTCGAGGTCTGGATCGAGACGCACGGGGACTTCGCGCGAGCAGGCGACACGGTGGACCTGCTCGAACGCGCGGGGGCCGCCGGTCCGGCCGTCGTGTGGGACCCCGCCAACGCATTCGAGTACGGCGAGGCGCCCGAGGACGGGGCTCGTCTCCTGCGCGGTCGGATCGGCCACGTCCACCTGAAGGATCTCGTCAGGAGCGCGCCGCCGCCCGGCAAGCCCGTGTTGCCAGGGCAGGGGGAGTTTCCTGCGGGCCGTGTCCTCTCTCTGCTTCGAGCCGACGGGTACGACCGATGGGTCTCTTTCGAATGGGAGAAGAAATGGCACCCGGAGATCGAGGAGCCCGAGACGGCGCTGCCTCACTTTCTTCGCTGGGCGGCCGCTGAGCTGCGAGGGGGCGAGCGGACGCCTGCTGCGGCGGGCGCTGCCGTGCTCGAGCGCGGCCGCCTGGCCATCGAGGTCCACCCCGACCGGCCCAGCCTGGGTCGCGCCGCGGCGGAGCGCGTGGCGGCGGACCTTCGAGAGCTGGTGGCCCGCGATGGACACGCCGCCGCGATCTTCGCCTCGGCTCCGTCCCAGAACGAGTTCCTGTCGGTGCTGCGCGAGGATGCGACGATCCCCTGGTCGAAGATCACCGCCTTCCATCTCGACGAGTACGTGGGGCTCGGCCCCGATCACCCGGCGTCCTTCAGGCGTTTCCTGCGGGACCGGCTCTTCGATCACGTTCCGGCCGAGGCGTTCCATGGCCTGGACGGCCAGGCGCCCGACCTGGCGGCGGAGTGCGCCCGATACGCGGCGCTGCTGCAGGCAGAGCGGCCCGGCCTGGTGGTGCTCGGGATCGGCGAGAACGGCCACTTGGCCTTCATCGACCCGCCCGTATGTGATTTCGCCGAGCCGAACGCCGTTCGCGTGGTGGAGCTCGACGAGATGTGCCGGCACCAGCAGGTCCACGACGGCGCCTTCCCCCGTGTCGTGGACGTCCCGCGGACGGCGCTATCGCTGTCGGTGCCCTTCATCATGAGCGTGCCCCGCGCCGTCGCCATCGTACCCGGCCCGGCGAAACGTGCGGCGGTGACAGCGGCTTTGGATGGCCCGGTGTCGGTTGCTTGCCCCGCTTCGATCCTCAGGCGACATGCCAACGCGACGCTCCTCCTGGACCGCGATTCGGCCAGTGGGCTCGAACGCGCGGGAGTCAGGTGACTTGCGTTTGGTATTCTTTGCTTGCTATTGGCTTTCGTTGAACTAACAATCCTTTTCGTTCTGGAGCGATCCCTGAGAACCGTCCAATCCATCGACTTCGTCGTCATCGCCGCCTACATGCTCTTGATGCTGGGCATCGGCTTCTATGCGATGCGCTTCAATCGGGGAGCGGCAGATTACTTCAAAGGTGGCAACCGTATCCATTGGCTGGCTGCCGGCCTGAGTTCCTTCATGAGCGGTTTCAGCGCATGGACGTTCACCGGAGCCGCGGGTCTCGCCTACAAGAACGGCGTCGTCGCGATTCTGCTCTACGTCGGCAACGCCTGCACCTTCCTGCTCGGCTACTTCATCTTCGCGGCGCGCTGGCGCCGCGCGCGCATCGCGACCGTGATGGAGTACCTGACGGAGCGGTACGACGAGCGCACGCGACAGGCCTTCTCGTGGACCACCATCTTCTTCCAGTTCTTCACCGGGGCCAGCATGCTCTACGGCCTCGGTCTGTTCGTGGCGCCGATCTGCGGGTGGCCCCTGTCCTGGACGATCTTCGGCTCCGGTCTCGTGATCCTCGCCTATTGCGTCGTGGGCGGGCTGTGGGCCGTCGTGATCACCGATTTCCTGCAGGCCGCCATCCTGGTCCCGTTCACCTTCGTAATGGTGTTCGGGTCGCTGGCCCGGACTGGCGGGCTCGCGAGCCTCGTGGCCGCGCTGCCGCAGGATATGACGTCCCCCGAGCTCAGCCCGCAGTTTGGATGGGTCTATGTGGCGTGTTGGACCGTGATGACGAGCTTCGGCTACAACACGGCGGCCATGGCTCAGCGCTACTTCAGCGTGGAGGACGAGAGGGCCTCCCGGAAGATCGCGCTGCTCTGCTTTACGCTATTCCTGATCGGCGCCTTCACCTGGTTCGTGCCGCCCTTCGCGATGCGGGTGCTCCACCCCGACCTCGCGGCGATCTGGCCGGGGCTGGCGAACCCCCACGAGTCGTCCTATGCGCTGGCGGCGCTCACGCTGCTGCCGAGCGGGCTCGTCGGCATCATGCTGGCGGCGATGTTCAGCGCCACGATGTCGAGCATTTCGGGTCTGCTGAACGTGCACGCGTCCATCATCTCGAAGGACATCTTTCCGACGCTGTTCCCGCGGCGAGCCGGTGACGCCGAGAGGCTGACGGTGGCCTGGATCGCCACGTTCGGCGTCGGCGCGGTGATGATCAGCGTGGCCATGGTCATGGCCGCGGCGGGACAGAGCGTGTTCCAGGTGATGCTGACCTTCAACACCATCATGTCCCTCGCGTATGGTCCGCCGGCGCTGCTCGGCCTGGTGGTGCGACGGACGCCCCCGTGGTCTGGGCTCGCGGCATTCGCCGTGGCGCTGCTGCTCGGATGCGTTTTCAGCTTCGCGCTCGGCTGGGGTCTGATCGCGAACGTGCTGATCATCGTGCCGACGTCGGTGGCCGTGTTCTTCCTCACCGGCCTCTTCGAGGGCCAGGATGCAGAGCACGCCACCCGTCGAGACGGCCTGTTCCGACGGCTGGACACACCTGTCGACGCCGGGGTGGAGCTGCCACCCGGCCCCGACCCGACGCGCGAGGTGTTTCGTTTCTTGAGCCTCACCATCGCTGGCGTCGGCCTGCTGAGCCTGGCGCTGATCTTCGAAGCGGCACCTGCGGAGCGCACGACGGTTCTCGTCTACGTGGCCCTCACCCTCATCCTTGCGGGCTGTCTCTCCGGCGTCCGCGGGCGCGCAGCCGGGACGGCGGTCTGCATACTGCTGCTCGTTCCCGCGGGTACGGCGCACGCCGGCGTGGCGCGGATGTGGGCCGTGCACGACGGCGAGAAGGTGGCGCTCGACGATCTCGACCATCCCAGCAAGGCGCGGAACGCGGCGTGGGACGGCAAGCGGGTCCGGCTCTTCGGGGCCCGCAACGAGGTGGTCGCGTTCCAGGTGATCGTGGAGGCCGACGCGAAGGGGATCGGCGCGTTGTCGATCGCGCTCCCTGAGCTGCGGCGGCGCGGAGGCGAATCCAGGATCCGGTACGCGCCGGCGGCCGCCGATCCGACGCTCTACGCGGGCCGACCGATCCAGATCTTCTCGGTCCGTTCCATGCGCGTGACGGAGGAGAGCCGGGCTTCGTGGGTGTGGGAGCCCGGAAGCGCGGCCGCACCTCGGCATACGACCGGATGGCAACCCGTGCAGCTCGTGCCCGAAAACGCGCGGGCCGGCCGCGGCGGCCTGCCGGTCAAGGTCGAGCCGTCGCGGAACCAGGCGCTTTGGATCGAGGTCTACACCGGCCGCGAGCGACCCGCGGGGACATACGAGGGCGCGATCCGGGTGCAGGCGGACGCCTCCGCGCTGACGCTTCCGGTCGAGCTGAGGATCTTCGACTTCGCGCTGCCCGACGCCAACAGCCTGCCCGCAATGGTGTACTTCGAGCCCGACCAGCCCGAGCTCTACCAGGGCCGCAGCCTCGACCCTGCCTACCATCGCTTCGCTCACCGGCATCGCATCGAGCTCGTGAACGCTTATGACGAGGCCCGTGTCCTGGCCCACCTTGGTCGCTTCGACGGCAGCGACTTCATCGAGAAGACCGGCTACGAAGGGCCGGGCCAGGGCACCGGGAACACCATCGCGCCGGTGTCCTTCTACGGTGTCGGGCCCGAGTTCGAGCAGCGTGACAGCGCCTGGAAGCGGTCCGACGCGTGGATGCAGTTCGTCCGGAAGACCCTGCCGAGATCCCTCACGTTCCTCTATCTGCCCGACGAGCCGTACCCGCCGCAGTACCCCGAGGTGCTCCGCATCGCGGGGAACGTCAAATCGAATCCCGGCCCCGGCGGCGCCCTGCCCACGTTCCTGACCAAGTCGATCGTGCCGGAGCTCCAGGGGCCGATCGACATCTGGTGCGTTCCTCCGCAAGGCCTGGATCTCAAAGCCGCGGCGGCCGAGCGGGCCAGGGGCCGTCGCGTCTGGACGTACAACGGCGGCCGCCCTCAGGGCCCGAGCCCGCTGATCGACGCGCCCGCGACCGAAGCCCGCGCGATACCCTGGGCCAGCTTCAAGCACGGCCTGGACCTCTACTTCTTCTGGCACGGCGTCCACTGGCAGCACAACCGCCAGAAGCAGGGCGAGCGGCGGCAGAACGTCTGGGCGAACCCGATCACCTTCGACAATCGCGGCCAGCCGAACAAGCCGGTCGAAGACCAGGGCTTCATCAACGGCGACGGCGTCCTCATGTATCCGGGCGAGGAGGTGCTGCATCCCGAAGAGGATCGCGGGATCGCCGGGCCCATCTCCACGGTGCAGCTCGCGAACCTCCGCCGCGGGCTCCAGGACCATCTGTACTTGACGCTCGCCCGGGAGAAGGGGCGCGAGGCGTTGGTGCAGGAGACGCTGCGAGCGGTCGTTCCACGCGTCTTCTCCGATGCGGGCGATACCGTGGGCTTCGCCGAGACCGGGGATGCATACGAGGCGGCGAGGCTGCGCCTTGCGGAGGCCCTCGACGCGGCGGCGAGGAAGCCGACCCTTCAGGAGCGCCTCGGCTACAAGAAGGACGCGAAGCTCCTCATCGTCCACGCCGACGACCTCGGCGAATGGCACGCGGTGAACGAAGCCGCCATCCGGCTGATCGACGCGGGGGCCGTCAGCTCCGCGGTCGCGATGCCTCCTTGTCCCTGGTTCCCGGAGATCGCGGCGTGGGCGAAGGAGCATCCGCAGTTCGATCTCGGCCTGCACCTCACGGTCACGAGCGAGCGCACCGACTATCGGTGGGGGCCCGTGAGCCGGGAGCCCGTGCCCTCGCTGCTCGACGCGGCGGGTTACTTGCGCAGGATCCAGGCGGAGGCGATCCAGGCGATCGAAGCCGCCGATGCGGAGCGGGAGATCAAGGCCCAGGTCGAGCGGGCCCGCGCTCTCGGGATGCAGCCGACGCACCTCGACTCCCATCAGGGCGTGCTCTACCAGCGGGAGGACCTGTTCCAGGCTCTCGTGCGCGTCTCGCGTTCCAGCGGCATCCCGCTCGGCCTCGCTCGCAGCGAGTGGCGCAGACATCCGTTCATGGCCTCCGCCCTTGGCGAGGACGCGCTCGTCATCGACCGCGCGTTCGACATCCCGCCGGGCATCCCGGCGGAGAGCTGGGGGGATTGGTACGAGGACGAGATCCGCCGGATCGGCCCCGGCGTGACCCAGCTCGTGATGCATCCCGGCCTCGCCGACGCGGAGCTGAGAGCCGCCACGCGCGACCGGCCGACCTGGGGCGCGGACTGGCGCCAGCGCGACTACGACTTCTTCAGCAGTGAACGGTTTCGGAAACTACTGAGGGAGACGGGCCTCCGCCTCGTCACGTGGCGCGAGATCGCCGCCTTGAAGGCGCCCCCGACGAGGACCCCGTGATGCACGGGGCTGGCGCGTGCCTCGGCTGCCTGCTTGCCGTGTCGACGGCGTCGACCGCTGGCTCGGTCCGCCCGGTCAGTCGCCCCCGCATGCTCGTCGCCGAGCGCGATGCGTTCTCCGGCCTGCCGGCTCTTCGCGCCCGCTGGGCCGCGGGCGAGCGTCCGTCGCAGGATCTGCCCGGCCTCGCACTGGCCTACCTCCTGTCGGGAGACGAGGCCTTCGCGCGGCGGGCCCTCGAGGCCCTTCGGGCGGACCGACCTACGGGCTTGAAGGGCTCGAGCCGTTACGTCCGCTATCTGGATCGCTCGCTCGCGTTCGACTGGCTCTACGGCTACTCGGGCTTCGACGCCACGCTGAAGGACGCGGTCGCCGCCGACCTGCTAGCGGGGGCCAGGGAGATGCTCGCGCTGCCGTCGCTGCGCGACCCGACCCAGGCCTCGTACCACAACCACACGGTTCGGGAGCTCGCCCTCGCGGTCTTCTCGCTGACCGCCGTGGAGGGTCATCCGTCGGTGGAGTCCGACGCCGCGCCACTTCGCGCCCATGCCTGGCGCGCGTTCGACAACATTCTCGAGCAGACGGGGCTCGTCAACCCCGAGGGCGCCTACCACGAGTCCACCGACTACATGCGCATCACGTGGGCGCCGCTCGCGATGATGGCCGAGGTCCGGCGGACCGCGACGGGGCAGGATCCTGCGGAGCGCTGGTCGACCTTCCGCAACATGGGTCCCACCTACCTGTACAAGGTGCTTCCCGACGGCAGCGAGGCGCGCGACGACGACAACGAGTACCCGCACCTGGACTCGCGCGACAACGTCGTGCTCGGCTACGCCATTCACCGCTTCAAGGACCGCTACGCCGCCTGGCTGCTGCGGCAGCGTGCCTGGCTCCCTCCCGAATGGGCGAATCCGGTGCTCGCATTCCTCTGGAACGATCCGGCCGTCGAGCCTCGCGATCCGGCGACGACGGGCGAGAGCGAGCTGCCACGGCACAGGCTGTTCCCCGGCGTCGGCCACCTGGTGTCGCGCGATGGCTGGGGCGCGGACTCCACCTGGATCCAGCTCGCCTGTGGACCCTACTTCGCGAAGCACGACCACCTCGACGCCGCGCACTTCGTCATCTATCACAAGGGCTACCTGGCGATCGACAGCGGCGCCGACTACACGGACACGGAGAGCCCGCACTACCTCAACCACTACCGCCGCAGCGTCGCCCACAACACGATGCTGGTCTACCAGCCCGGGGAGAGGTTCTTCTGGGGCGAGAACCTCTGGACCGCGGCGAACGACGGCGGCCAACGCATGGACTCGTCGCGCTTCTGGAACAGCGTCCGGAGCCTGGAGGATTGGCGGCGCACGCGGGACCTGTGGGATCGCTGTCGGCTCTCCCCGGTCACGGCTGAGCGCGACTTCGTCTACGCGCGGGCGGACGCGAGCCGGGCGTATCAGGCCTCGAAGCTCGAGCGCTTCACGCGCGAGATCGTGCACCTGCGCCCGTCGAACGTCCTCGTCGTCCTCGACAGAGTGCGCTCCACGGACGCCGCGTATCGCAAGGCGTGGTTGCTCCACGGCGTGAGCGAGCCGCGGGTCTCTGCCCCCGCGCCCGGGGCGAGCGTCGGCAGCGGCGGGACCGCCTACCGCGAAGCCACGCTCGTCACCTTCGAGGATGGCCAGGGGCGCCTGCGAGTCCACTCGCTCCTGCCGCGCCAGCGCGAGGTCATCGTCCGCGGCGGCCCCGGCTACGAGTTCTGGACGCCCGGCGACGAGCGGGGAGGAGCGTGGGGCTCGGGGCAGAACTGGCCGCTGGATCCGCCGGAAGGCGGCCCCCTGCCCCAGGTCCCCTATCTAAAGAAGATGTGGCGGACCTTCTGGGGGGCTGACCTGGATCGGCTCTCGCCCTCCAACCGGCGCGCCGTGGTGCCGGGCGGATGGCGGATGGAGGTCTCGCCGGCTGAACCCGCCCGTGACGACCTGTTTCTGCACGTCCTGGAGATCGGCGATCGCGGCGAGGAGCGCGCGCGTCGTATCGAGGCCATCGAGGGCAGCGCGCTGGCGGGCGCGGCCATCGAAGCCGAGGCGGTCGTGCTCCTGGCGGCCGCCGAGGGCGGGGCCGGTGGCGAGGCCACGCTGCCGGCCGTGCGGACACCGGCGCTGCTCGTCGCGGGCTTGGAGCCTGGGGCCGCCTACGAGCTTCAATTCACCTCCGGCGTCGCGCCCGGATCGCCCGTCTGGCGCGCGACCGCCGAGGCCACGGACGAATCCACGGTGTTCCTGCCCTGGGAGAACGTACAGGAGGGGCGCCTCCGGCTGCGGCGCCTGCGCTGATTCGAGGAGGAAGCATGCGCCAGCTCATCGCCTTCGCGTTGGCCGTCGTGAGCGGCCTCGGCGCTGTCGCCGCGCGCCAACGTCCGCCGCTGCCGAAGATCACGCAAGCGGTGATGTTCGGGACGCCGGAGGCCGACCGGATCCTCGAGGCGCTGCAGGTGTTCCCGGACGACAACCCATGGAACCAGGACATCTCCGCGCTTCCGGTGCACGCGGACTCCGACCGGATCATCGCAACGATCGGGACGGAGAAGAGCCTGGGCTACAACCTCGACATGGGCTTCATCATCGTGCCACCCGATCAGAAGCGCGTGGCGGTGAAGCTGCTCGACTATCCCGACGAGTCCGATCCCGGCCCGTTCCCCGTGCCCGACAACGCGCCGATCGAGAACTGGCCGCTCACGGTCAACGAGGACAAAGGCGCGCTCACGAAGCCGGGCCAGACGCTCGAGGACATGCAGCGCCACGGCACGGGCGACCGCCACGTGATCCTGGTGGACCCCGTCAACGGCAAGCTCCATGAGTTCTGGCAATCGCGGCGCACCGACGCCGGCTGGCAAGCCTCGAACGCCGCGACCTTCGACCTCAACACCGGAGCGCTCCGGCCCGAGCGCTGGACCTCGGCCGATGCGGCGGGCCTGCCCATCTTCCCGGCCGTCGTGCGCTACGACGAGTGCGAGCGGGGGATGGTCGAGCATGCGATGCGCGTCACGGTGCGGCGGACGCGCCGCGGCTATGTCCTGCCGGCGACGCATTGGGCCAGCCCGAGCTACGATCCAGCGCTGCCGCGCATGGGAGAGCGGCTCCGGCTGCGCAAGGGCTTCGACACCTCTGGCTTCCCGCGCCACGCCCGCGCCATCCTGGAAGGGCTCAAGACCTACGGAATGTTCGTCGCGGACAACGGCAGCGACTGGCTGATGTCGATCTCGCCCGACTCCCGTCTGCAAGGCCTCGAGACGCTGAAGCGCGTGAAGGGCTCGGACTTCGAGGTCGTCGAGACGGGCGCCCGATCCGTCGTGGATCGACCGCGCTAGGCGATCTCGGCCCTGCATGAAGCTCTGCATCATCGGCTGCGGTGAGCACGCGCGGACCGCCCACGGCCCGTCGCTGGCCCGCAGCGCCGCCGAACGGCCGCAGCTCCGGCTGGCCGGCTGCTGCGACGTCGATCGCGATCGCGCGGAATCGTTCCGCAACGCCTTCGGCTTCGCCCGCTCTTTCACCGACGCCGTCTCGATGCTGGAGGCCGAGCAACCGGACGCCGTCGTCGTGGTGGTTCCCGTCGAGAGCACCGTGGCGGTCGGCACGCTTGCGCTCGAGCGCGGCATCCCCGTCCTGCTCGAGAAGCCGCCTGGGGCGACGGTGGCAGAGACCGACCGCCTGATCGCTGCGGCGGAGAGGAGCGGCCGCTCGGTGCCGCACCTGGTGGCGTTCAACCGGCGCTTCGCGCCGCTCGTGCGCGAGCTGCGAAGGCGGATCGACGGGGCTGGCGCCCTGCAGCACCTCCATTACGAGATGACGCGCGTGGAGCGCCGCGACCCGGATTTCTCGACCACGGCCATCCACGGTCTCGACGCCGTCCGCTACCTCGCCGGTTGCGACTACGCCGAGGCGCGCTTCCGCTACCGTGAGCTGCCGGAGCTGGGGCCCGGGGTCGCCGACATCCTGGTGGACGCCGTGATGGACTCGGGCGCCACCGCCCACCTGGCCTTCTGTCCCGTTGCGGGCATCCTCGTCGAGCGCACGACGGTCCATGCACACGGCCACACGCTCTTCCTGAACGTCCCGATGTGGAGTGGGATCGACGCGCCGGGTCGGTTGTGGCACTTCGTTGGCGGAAGGCTCGAGGCCGACTTGAGCGGCGACCTCCTGGGCGACGGCGCGGCACTGTTCGAGCAGGGCGGCTTCTACCGCGAGCTCGCCGCATTCCTGGACGCTCTGGAGGCGGGGGATTCGCCGTCGCCGAGCCTGCGCGAGTCCCGGCAGTCCGTCGAGCTCGCGCAGCAGATCCGCGAGCGCCGACAGGAGTTCCGGGCATGAGATCCCGCGAGCGGGCCATGGCTCTCGCCACGCTGGTCGTCTGCGCTGCCGCTCCCGCCGAAGTCACCTCGGCCCGCCTCGACGCCTGGCGGGTGATCGGGCCTGGCGGGGGCGGCACGATGCGCCGGCCGGCGATCAGCCCGCACGATGCGAAGGTCGTCGTGCTGGGCTGCGACATGACGGGTGGCTACCTCACCTACGACGCCGGCGCGTCCTGGCGAATGTTCAACCTCGGCGCCGTGCCGAACGCCTTCGCCTTCGATCCCTCGCGACCCGCGACGATCTACGCAGGCGCCGATGCGGTCTACCGGAGCGACGACGCCGGTCGCACTTGGCGCATGGTCCTGCCCGATCCCGCGCTCAACACCGTGGACCGCTCGATCGGCGACCACGGCGATCGCGTCTTCTTCACCGACGATCCTGCCTATCCCGGCAGCGGCCGCGACGTCCTGGTCCACTCCATCGCCGTGGACGAGGAGGACTCGGGCCGCGTCTACGTCGCCCTGAGCACAGCCGATTCGCCGATTCCCGGCACAGCCGCTTCGCCAACGCTTCTGCTCGCATCGACGGACGGCGGGCGGTCCTGGTCGGGCCTCACCACATTCGGGTCGGAGCGGGTCTTCGCGTTGCGCGCCGACGGCGCGGCCAAGCCTGTCGTCCGCGCCCTCGCCGAGTCGGGCGTGTACGAGGGAGCGGGCGCGAGCTGGCAGCGCTTCCCTGCGCCGGGCGGCGCACGGTTCAGCTCCGGCAGCTTCGGGCGCGATCCGCGCTCGGGCCTCGTGTACGCCTACGCGACGGCGGCGCTGACCGCGGGCGCCACTGCGCCGAGTGGAGGCATCCGGGTGTCCGAGGACGGCGGCCGTACCTGGCGCACGGCGAATGGCCGGCTGCTCGACGCGGTTCGCGGAGTCGGTGCCGGCGAGTCCTGGGGTCCAGCCAAGGGCTCGCGGCCAGCCCTCGGGCCCGTCGCGGTCTCGGCGGATTTTCCACTCGTGGCCTACGTGGGCCTGCGCGGCATCGTGTTGCCGGGGCGCGGCGAGGAGCCCTTCAACGGGATCGCGAAAACCGCCGACGGGGGGGCGACGTGGAACGTCGTCCACGCGGAATCGAGCACGGCCTCCGCGAACCTTCAGCCGTCATGGATCGAGTCGCGCTCGGCGGAGGATGGTCACTCGGTGTGGTTCGACGCCCCGTACGACATGGCCGTGGCACCGAACGACCCTGACATCGCGTACGCAACCGACCTGTTTCGAACCTACCGGACGACCGACGGAGGCCGGTCGTGGGCACAGGTCAACTCCGAGCGTCGCGGCGAGGATCGGTGGACGAGCCGCGGCCTCGACGTCACCACGACCTACGGCATCCAGTTCGACCCTCACGACGCCCGGCGCGTCTTCATCCCGTACACCGACATCGGCCTGTTCCGCAGCGAGGACGGAGGCGAGACCTGGACCGGCTCGACGAACGGCATCCCGCAGCGCTGGCGCAACACGACCTACTGGCTGGCCTTCGACCCCGACGTGAAGGACCTTCTCTGGGGCGGCTTCAGCGGCACCCACGACCTGCCGCGTCCCAAGATGTGGCGCCGCACGGACCCGAAACACTTCCAGGGCGGGGTTGCGGTCTCCGTCGACGGTGGGCGCAACTGGACGATGTCCAACACGGGCATGGAGGAGGCGGCCATCACGCACCTCGTGCTGGATCCGCGCAGCCCGAAGGGGAAGCGCACGCTGTTCGCGGCGGCCTTCGGGCGCGGCGTGTACAAGTCGACCGACAACGGCCGCTCGTGGACGCTCAAGAACCGGGGCCTCGCTCCCGACCCGCGGAACCAACCGTTCGCGTGGCGGCTGACGCTCGGTGAAGATGGCACGCTCTATCTCGTGGTCGCGCGGCGCAGCGAACGCGGGCAGATCGGAAACGCGGACGACGGCGCGCTCTACCGCTCGACCGACGGCGCCGAGAGCTGGACGAAGCTCGCGCTCCCGGCGGGCACCAACGGCCCCAACGGCCTCACGGTCGACGCCGTGGATGCGCGCCGCCTGTATCTCTCCGCTTGGGGTGTGACCCATCCCACGGGAGATTCGGGTGGTGGCATCTTCCTGAGCACGGACGCGGGGGCGACCTGGAGGAACGTGCTGCCCGAGGCACAGCACGTCTACGACGTCAGCGTCGATCCACGCGATCCCACTCTTCTCTATGCGTGCGGCTTCGACCAGGCCGCGTTCCGCTCGAGCGATCGGGGGGAGACCTGGACCCGCATCCGGGGCTTCAACTTCAAGTGGGGTCAGCGAGTGATCCCGGATCCGCGCGATCGGAACAAAGTCTACGTCACGACCTTCGGCGGGAGCGTCTGGCACGGGCCCGCTGGAGGCGATCCCGATGCAGCCGAGGATGTCGTCCGCTAGGCCTGAGCAATGACCCGCTGGCTCCGGGTGGCGCAGCTCCGGACTCCAGAGCAGCTGCGAGCACACGCAGCGGCGCTGGGTGTGGAACTGCCGGTGGACGGCGACGTCGCGCCGGACGGCCCGCTGTCGCGCCCCTTCGAGAGCGGGGACCTGCGCGTGGGCAACCGCTTCGCCATCCTGCCCATGGAGGGCTGGGATGCGACGCCCGAGGGCGGGCCCGGCGAGCTGACCGTGCGACGCTGGCGGCGCTTTGGCGAGAGCGGCGCCAAGCTGATCTGGGGCGGCGAAGCCGTGGCAGTCCGAAGCGACGGGCGCGCCAATCCCAACCAGTTGCTGGCCTCGGAGGAAACGCTCCCCGGGCTGGCGTTGCTGCGTGAATCGCTGGTGAAGGCCCACGCCGAGCGGTTCGGCCGCAGCGACGACCTGCTCGTGGGCCTTCAGCTCACCCACGCGGGGCGCTTCGCGTGGTCACAGCCTGCGATCGCCTACCGCCACCCCCTGCTCGACCGGCGGCTCCACGGCGGTGCCGACCTCGAACCCCTCAGCGACGCTGCGCTGACGCGGCTCGTGGACGACTTCGTGTCGGCCTCGGTGCTGGCGGCGCGGGCCGGCTTCCGATTCGTCGACATCAAGCACTGCCACGGGTATCTCGGCCACGAGCTGCTCAGCGCCTTTGCGCGCCCGGGCCGCTACGGCGGCAGCTTCGAGAACCGCACTCGCTTCCTGCGCGAGATCGTCGCCGGAATCCGCAGCGAAGCGACGGGCCTCGGCGTGGGCGTGCGGTTCAGCGCCTTCGACTTCGTTCCGTATCGCCAGGGCGCTGATGGCGTGGGGGAGCCGGAGGTGCCCAAGGGCCAGCTCCGTGCCCAGGCGTTCGGCGGCGACGAGACGGGCGTCGGTATCGATCTCGCCGAGCCACGCCGGCTGCTCGACCTCCTGCTCTCCCTCGACGTGCGTCTGGTGTGTGTGACAGCAGGAAGCCCCTACTACAACCCGCACATCCAGCGGCCCGCACTGTTCCCGCCGTCCGACGGCTACGAGCCACCAGAGGATCCGCTGTCGGGGGTCGCGCGGCAAATCGCCGTGACCGCCGAGCTCAAACGCCACAGGCCCGAGCTGGCGATCGTGGGCTCTGCCTATTCGTACCTTCAGGAGTGGCTGCCCAACGTGGCGCAGGCAGTGGTGCGGACAGGGCAGGCCGACTTCGTCGGCATCGGACGCGCCGCGCTCACCTACCCGCACATGGTCGCCGACGTGCTGGAAGGCCGTGCCCTCGACCGCAAGCGGGTCTGCCGGACGTTCAGCGACTGCACCACGGCGCCCCGCCGCGGTTGGGTCTCGGGCTGCTATCCGCTGGATCCTCTGTACCGGGCGCGGCCGGAGGCGGAGGTCCTGGCGCACCGGCGTGGTGCAAACAAGGAGGCCGTTCGATGACCACGATGACCCGGGTGCTCTCCTGTGGCTGCACTCTCGCGATCGCGACCGCAAGCGTCGCTTCCGAGGACGCGTCGGGCCGGGTCGATCGGCTGGTGGAAGCGAACATCGTCGGCGTCCACGCCTTCCAGGTACGGCTCGCCAGAACGTCCGGCAAGGGCGACCCGTCCTGCTACCCCGCAGGCTCGCCATCGGACGAGGCGCTGGCGAGGCTCGAGGCGCACCAGGTCGCGCTGCTCGCTTCCGATCCCGCGGCCGTCAAGGCCTGGGCGCAAGGCGCCGACTCGGCGTTCGATCCCGGCAAGGATCTCGAGCCGATGCTGAAAGCCGGCCTGTCCCTGCCGGATGCGCTCCCCGTGAACGTCTTCACGGCGTATCTTGAGAAGCGCGCCCAGGCGCCGCGAACGCGACTCCGCGCGATCGCGAACCTGTTCCAGACGAACCTCGAGGTCGAGCGTGACGGAGATCGGCTGCAGGAGCTGTTCGCCTTCTACATCAACCTCGGCCTGCCGGTCTATGTCGGTCAGCTCAGCCTGACCGGCAGCGACGCCGACTTCCTCGCCATGGGGAAGGAGCTGGAGGGAAGGAGCTGCGCTTCTCCCGTCGGAACGAGCGTCGCGGAATGGCAGATCGCCGGACGCAAGAACTGGAACTGGGGCGAGAAGAACCTGCACATCCGCGACGAGAAGGTCGTGGCCACGGAGCTGCTCGCCGAGCCGGGTGTGAAGGCATTGGTGCCGGCGATGCACGCCCTGCCGGCGCGGCGGGTCGCGGTCGTCGGACACTCCTTCACCATGGGCCTGCACTGGTCCTCGCCGTCGAGCTTCGTGCCGATCGTGACCGCGATGTTCGCCCTCGAGAACCCGAAAGTGGAGTTCAAGCAGTTCGCCGCCGGCGGGCTGACGTCGTCGCGTGCGTATCGCAACTTCTATGCGGCTCTCCTGGACTGGAAGCCCGACACGGTCCTGCTCGTCGTCCTGAACCGCACCCCCGAAGACATCGAAGCCTTCCGCGCGCTGGGGCGGGGCCTCGCAGAGGCCGGCGCGCGGGTCCTGACCTTCGACGACGTTCACGATCCCGACGCGAGCGATCCCGCCATGGTGGGCAGGGATATCGCCGCGGCGCGCGGCGCGAGCATGACGGTGATCGAAGTGGGAAAACGCCTCGCATCGGCGCCGGACCGAAGCACGTTCTTATGCCTGGACGGGATTCACATGACGGAGCCCTACCATCGGTTGATGGCCAAGGAGTGGCTCGCGTTCCTGGTCGGCGCACGCGGGCCGACCCTCGCGCCTTGATGTCCCGCGGATTGGAACGAACGATGGCCACGATCGAAGTCCTTCCCTCCAAACGGGCGCTCGGCGCCGCGGCGGCGGAACGCGCCGCGGAAGCGCTGCGCGCGGCGATCGCGGGCCAAGGTCGCGCCCATGTGATCGCGGCGACAGGCGCGTCGCAATTCGAGTTCCTCGACGCGCTCGTGGGGATGCCGGACGTCGACTGGTCGAAGACGGTCTTCTTCCACCTCGACGAGTACGTCGGCCTGCCCGAGTCCCACCCAGCCAGCTTCCGCAGGTATCTTCGGGAGCGCATCGTCGACCGCGTCCACCCTGGCGTCTTCCACTTCATCGACGGAAACGCAGTGGACCCGCTCGCAGAGTGCCAGCGCGTCGGAGCGATCCTCGCCGCCCATCCGATCGACGTCGCATTCGTCGGCATCGGGGAGAACGGCCACCTGGCGTTCAACGATCCGCCTGCCGACTTCGACGGGGAGGCGCCCTACGTCCTGGTCGAGCTCGACCAAGCCTGCCGCCGTCAGCAGCTCGGCGAGGGCTGGTTCGCCCGCCTCGAGGACGTGCCACCGCGGGCGATCTCGATGTCGATCCGGCAGATCCTGAAGTCGCGCGAGATCCTGTGCGTCGTGCCGGACGCGAGGAAGGCGAAGGCGGTCCACGAGTGTCTGGATCTCGAGGTCAGCCCGCTCCGCCCCGCCTCGATCCTGCAACGACATCCGCGGACGACGCTCTTCCTCGATCCCGACTCGTCCGCTCTTCTCGAAGCGCCGCGGGAGGGGAGGAAGGCATGAAGTCGCTGTCGCTGGAGGGCCGCATGGCCGTGGTCGTCGGGGGGACGTCGGGGATCGGCAGGGCGATCGCCCACGGCCTGGCCGAGGCCGGGGCCGATGTCGTCGCGACGTCGCGTCGGCCCGAGCTGGTGGAGGAGACGGCCGGCGAAATCGAGGCTCTGGGGCGGCGGACGCTGCGGGTGAGAAGCGACGTCGGCGATCGGGCCTCTCTCGAGGCACTCCTCAGCGCCTGTCTCGGGGCATTCGGCCGGGCGGACATCCTCGTCAACTGCGCCGGCAAGACACGCCGCGTGCCGACCCTCGAGATGTCCGAGGCGGAGTGGCAAGACGTCCTCGAGACGAACCTGACGGGCACGCTGCGCGCCTGCCAGGTGTTCGGGCGCGCGATGCTGGAGCGCGGTCACGGCCGCATCGTCAACATCGCGTCGCTGGCCTCCTTCGTGGCGCTCTACGAGGTCGCGGCGTACAACGCGAGCAAGGCCGCCGTCGCGGCGCTGACGAAATCGCTCGCCGTCGAGTGGGCGTCCCGGGGCGTGACCGTGAACGCGATCGCGCCAGGCGTGTTCCGGACCGCCCTCAACCAGAAGCTGCTGGACGGCACGGAACGTGGGCGCGAGCTGCTGCTGCGCACGCCGATGCGACGCTTCGGGCGGGTCGAGGAGCTGGCGGGCGCAGCGGTGTTCCTGGCCTCCGACGCGGCCAGCTTCGTGACCGGCGAGATCCTCACCGTGGACGGCGGCTTCCTGGCGAGCGGCGTCAATCAGTGAAGGTCACCGCGGTGGTGGTGCGCGACATCCGCTTCCCGACCTCGCGGAATCGCGACGGCTCGGATTCCATGAACCAGGGCGACTACTCCGCCACATATGTCGTGTTGCGCACCGACTCCGGCGCCGAGGGGCACGGCCTGACATTCACCAACGGCCGCGGGAACGAGCTCTGCGTGGCTGCCGTGCGCGCGCTGGAACGCCACGTGATCGGCAGGGACCTGGCGTATCTCACCGCCGACATGCGCGCCTTCGCGCGCTCGCTCACCACCGACGTGCAGCTTCGCTGGCTGGGGCCCGAGAAGGGCGTGCTCCACATGGCCACCGGCGCGCTGATCAACGCCGTCTGGGACCTGTGGGCGAAGAGCGAAGGCAAGCCGCTCTGGAAGCTGCTGGCGGAGATGCCTCCGGAGCGGATCGTCGAGTGCGTCGACTTCAGCTACATCACCGACGCGCTGACGCCCGAAGAGGCACTGGAGATCCTGCGACGCAACTCAGCCTCGCGAGGCGCGCGCGAGACGGAGATGCGCCAGCAGGGCTTTCCAGCTTACACGACGTCGACCGGCTGGCTCGGCTACAGCGACGACAAGGTGAAGCGGCTCTGCCGCGAGGCGATCGCCGCCGGCTGGACGAGGTTCAAGATGAAGGTCGGGCAGGACCTCGAGGCCAACCTCCAGCGCGCAGCGCTGATGCGCGGGGAGCTTGGCGCGGAGCGCGTCCTGATGATGGACGCCAACCAATGCTGGGACGTCGGCGAGGCGGTCCGGCAGATGAGGGCCCTGGCCCGCTTCGATCCCTGGTGGATCGAGGAGCCCACCAGCCCCGACGACGTGCTGGGACACGCCGCCATCGCCCGCGCGATCGCGCCGATCGGCGTCGCGACCGGGGAGACCTGCGCGAACCGCGTGATCTTCAAGCAGCTGCTTCAGGCCGACGCCATCCGTTTCTGTCAGGTCGATGCCTGCCGGATGGCGGGGGTAAACGAGGTGCTCGCCGTGCTGCTGATGGCGGCGAAATTCCGCGTTCCCGTCTGCCCCCATGCGGGAGGCGTGGGCCTGTGCGAGTACGTGCAGCACATCTCGCTCTTCGACTACATCTGCGTCGGCGCTTCCCTCGAGGATCGCGTGCTCGAGTACGTCGATCACCTGCACGAGCACTTCTTGGATCCGGTGCGGGTCCGTGGCGGTCGCTACCTCGTGCCCGAGGCGCCCGGCTACAGCGTCGCGATGCGGCCCGAGTCGCTCGACGAATACGAGTATCCCGGAGGGAAAGCATGGCTGGGCTCGGCCTGATCCTGGCGGCGGCGCTGGCCGCGCCCTCTTCGGCGCCGGTCCGGGTCTGGGAAGCGACCGAGGAGATCCCGACCTACGAGGAGGGCCTGCCCGACGTCAACCCGCCCTTCGATCTCTTCTCGAGCATCCGCTTCAACTACCCCTACACGATCCGCGAGAACCTCACCGACCGGCGCGGTGTACGGAGCTGGCGCACGCTGAACCTCGAGAACGAGCACCTGCGGCTCACCGTGCTTCCTGACCTTGGCGGGCGCGTCTGGCGCTGCGTCGACAAGGCGAACGGCGCGCAGATGTTCTACGCAAATCCCTCCCTCAAGTTCGCCCAGGTCGCCTACCGGGGCATCTGGGCGACCTTCGGGATCGAGTTCAACTTCCCGATCTCCCACAATTGGATGACCTCGTCGCCCGTGGACTATGCGACCGCGCGCAATCCCGATGGCAGCGCGTCGATCTGGGTCGGCAACATCGACCTGCCCTATGGGATGCAGTGGAGGGTCCAGCTGACCTTGCGCCCGGGCCGCTCGTTCCTGGAGCACACGACCACGCTCTACAACCGGAGCGACGTGCGCAAGCGCTTCTACTGGTGGACCAACGCTGCGGTCGAGGCGTGGGACGACTCGAAGATCCTCTATCCGATGGCGTTCACGGCATCCCACGGCTTCACGCAGGTCGAGACCTGGCCGGTCGATACACGGGGCGTCGACCTGAGCCGACCCGCCAACCACCTCCAAGGACCGGTCTCCCTCTTCAGTCACGGCGATCGCGAGCCGTTCATGGGCGTCTATCATCCGCGGACGCGAGCCGGCGTGGTCCACTATGCGTCGCCTGCGGAGCTGCCGGCCAAGAAGGTCTGGTCCTGGGGTGCGGATGCAGACGCGCGAGACTGGCGCAAGGCCCTGTCGGACAACGACAGCGCGGAGATCGAGGTGCAGGCGGGGCTGTTCCGAAACCAGGAGACGTACGCGTTCCTCGCGCCGCAGGAGTCGATCCGCTTCACGGAGTACTGGCTCCCGGTGCGCGAGATCGGGGGCTTCTCGCGCGCCACGCAGGACGCGATCCTCAACCTCGAGCGCATCAGGGACGCGAAGGACCGCGAGTCGCTGGTCGTTGGCGCGAACGTGACGCGTACGGTGGCGAACGGGCGCCTCAAGATCATGGCGGGCGAGAGTGTCGTCGCGGATGAGGCCTTCGCCCTCGAGCCGGCCGGCGTGTTCCAGAAGCGCTATCCCCTCGCGGATCCCAAGCCGAGCTACACCGTCGAGCTGCTCGATCACGACGGGAGCCGCCTGATCGCGCACACCGAAGGGGTGTACGAGCTCCTGCCGCGCTCCGAGGTGAACGTCGGACCGCAGCGCGCATACCGGTTCCCGCCGCCGGAGTCGCGAGCGGAGGGCGACTTCGTGGAGCTGGGGAAGCGGCAGGAGCTGGACGGCAAGCTGCTCCTGGCCTGGGACACCTACGAGGATGGGCTGCGCCGCTTCCCGGAGAGCTACGAGCTGAACAAGGCCTCGGGGCGCCTCGCCGTCCATCTCAAGCGCTTCGACGCAGCGACGCGACGACTCGAGAAGGCGCGCTGGCGCTTGACCGACGACGCCGAGGTCGAGTTCTACCTGGGCGACGCCTTCGCAGCCCTCGGCCAGGCGGGACGCGCCCAGCCGCACTGGGAGGCGGCCGCTCGCTTCCAGTCGACGCGAGCGGCGTCGCTACTCCAGCTCGCGCGCCTCGCGGCCCGCGCGGGGGATTCCGCGTCGGCATTGCGTCTGCTCGAGGAAGCGGCCGCGTCGGCGCCCTTGGCGGTGCGTGCCGGAGCGATGCAGGTGATCCTGCTGCGGCGCGTCGGCCGCCGCGATGCCGCCCTGGAGCGACTCGACCGCTGGCAGCGCGAGGATCCCACGAGCGCAACGCTCCGCAACGAGGGCGTGAAGCTGGGGCGCGAGGATGCGGCGCTCTGGAGTCACCTGGCTGGCGACCCGCAGCGCGTGATCGAGGTCGCCGTCGACTACATGGAGCTCGGAGCCTATGACGACGCGCTCGACCTGTTGGCACGCGAGTATCCGGCTTCGGGAGTGCATGCGGAGCCGGGCGTGGCCTTGCCGCAGTCGCACCCCGAGGTCGGCTACTACCGCGGCTACTGCCGCGAGAAGCTCGGCGGGTCCCCGCAGGCTGACTTCGCGGCCGCCTCGCGGCTGTCCACGGCCTACGTGTTCCCCAACCGCGCCGAATCCCTTCCGGTGCTGCGGCGGGCCTTGGAGACGAATCCAGCCGATGCGACCGCGCATTTCCTGCTGGGATCCCTGTACCTCTCGGGGGGCATGAGCGATCAGGCCCTGGTGCAGTGGGACGAGGCGCGGCGCCTGGACTCGCGCCTGCCCGTACTGCACCGTAACATGGGCCTCGCGCTGATCGCGCGGGGCGAGTACGAAAGAGCGCGCGAGGTCCTGACCGAGGGGATGAGCGCGGACCCGAAGAACGTGCAGGTGTACCTCGCGCTCGACCAGGTGCTCGGCCTGCTCGGGCGGCCGGCCGAGGAGCGGGCCCGCGCTCTCGAGAGCCATCCGGAGCCAAACGCGTTGCCGCCGACCCTGGTGTTCAAGCTGATGCTGGCGCGCGTGGAGGCGGGTCGCTTCGAGGAGGCGGAGAGCCTCTTCCATGGCCGCTTCTTCCCGCGCGAGGAGTTCGGAACCAACGTGCGGCAGGTCTGGGTCGAGGTGAAGCTGCAGAAGGCCCTCGCCCTCGCGCGCCAGGGCCGCAGGGACGATGCGCTCGCCGCGCTCAAGACCCTGTCCGAGACGGTGCCCGGGCTCGCCTTCACTCAGGACGGCCTGGGACCGTTCGTCGCTGCGGCGCGCAGCCAGTTCCTGATCGGCGAGACGCTCGCCGCTCTGGGCGACGAACCGTCGGCGCGCGCCCACTGGCAGAAGGCCGCGGCAGGCGAGGACGCCTATCCCTATCCGAACGTCGTCTACGCCCTGGAGGCGGCGCACAGGCTGGGGAAACCTTCGGACGACGCCAAGCGGCGCCGAGTCGAGGTCGCGCTCGAATCGTGGGCGAATCGACTGGCCGTCGGCACCAGCTATCCGGGGCCGAACGCCGTCGGCCAGGGCTTGATGCTGCGAGCGCTCGGCCGCGAGGGCGAGGCCCAGGCCAAGCTACGCGAAGCGCTGCTGCTTCCCGACCGGGTCATGTCCCACTACCTCGCGCGCCAGGCACTTCGCTGAGGAAGCGATGAAGGCGCCGCGCCTCTCGAGCTCGGTGGCGCTGATCGCGGTCACCTCTGCCGCTGGAGCGGCGCCGGCTCCGCCAGCCTTCGTTCGTACCCAGGATTCCGACGCATGGGTGCGGGCCACGTTCCGCCTGCAGGAGCGGTACGCGCGCGTGCTCCTGGTGCGGGGTCGCGGGGAGGCGCCGCAGCGCGTGTCCGTTGCCGCCCTCGAGCTGAACACGGGCCGCCCGACCGGGGCCCGTGAGTATCGCGTGGACTCCGTGTTCGACACGCTGCAGGCGGCCGCCGACGCAGCGCGCGGCGGGGACCTGGTGGCGGTGATGCCCGGCTCCCATGCGGGCTTCGTGCTCGCGGATAGGGAGGATGCCGGGGACGGACGTTACGTCCACTTCAAGGCGCTGGGTGGTCCGGGGCAGGTCGTCATCGATCGCCCGCCAGAGCGAGAGCCCGACTGGATGATCCTGCTGCGGGCTGCCCACCACGTGGTGATCGAGGGCTTCAACATCGCCGGAGCGACGGGGCCGGGGCTCGAGCCCAAGGGCCCGCTGGCTGGGATCATGATCGACGGCGACTTCGGCAGGAGCGGGACGAACGCGCACCACGTGGCCGTCGTGGGGAACTTCTCGCACAACCACCGCAAGTGGGGGTTGCACTCGACCGACACGCACACGGTCCTGATCCAGGACAACCTGTTCGCCCTGTCCTGCCTCGAGCACTCGGCCTACGTCTCCGACGGCTCCGACAACTACGTGATCCGCCGCAACGTCTTCTACGGCAGCCGCAGCGCAGGGCTCCAGTGCAACATCGATCCGCAGTCGTCGCTAGCAGAGCTGCTGAAACACCCAGCCCTCGCCCCGCATCGGCCCCATCGGCCCACGCGGGAATGGGCCATGGCGCTGCTCGAGCACGCGAGGGAGGCGTTCGGCGAGCACAACTTCCCCGACGGCCGCGGGGTGAATTTCATCATCGAGGACAACGTGATCAACGGCAACGGACGCGGCGGGGGCGGCGCGTTGAATCTCGCGGGCCTGCAGGAATCCCTGATACAGAACAACCTGATCTACGGCAACTTCAACCACGGAATCGCACTGTGGGACAACGGCAACCCCTACGACGCGCCGCGCGTGATTCCCGGGCCGCGCGACCCGCGGGAGGTGACCGGGCCGGACGCGCTGCCCTTCTGGGGTTGCCGCTCGAATGGGGTCCGCAACAACACCGTCCTCATGGCCAATCCGCGGCGCGCGGCCCTCATCCTCGTCAACGGGAGCTGGGGCAACCGCGTCCGCAACAACGTGCTGATCAACGACGAGCCATCGTCTTTGGAGGTGTCGGGGAGCAGCATCTACGGCCTCGACTCGTCTCACAACGTGCTGAACGAGGCTCACTACGTCGGGGTGTCGATCCACTCGGTGCTCGAGGAGTGGCCCTATCACGGCGCCACCGAGATGGCGCCCGCGCTGGCCTCCCTCGCGGTGCACCTCGACGACGAGCCCCGATCGGCACTCGGCGTGACCCGCGCCCGCTCGGCGCCCGACTTCGTGCGCTACGGAGAGGAGGCGTGGGTGCTCATCGAGGGAGATTGGTGGCGCGTCAACCCCAAACGCCCCGACTTCCGCCCCCGGATCGACTCGAAGCTGCTTCACGGGCGTGGGGACCCGACCGACATGCCCGTGCGCGACCTCGCGGGTGAGCCGCGCAAGGGTGCTGACATCGGCGCTTTGGGAGCTGCGAGCCGATGAGGTGCGGCTTGGGCGAAGCACCGATCCTCGCGCCCCTGGCGAAAGGAAAGTGCTATCGTTTCCCTGTCCCCATTGGAGAGTCCATGCCGAAGGCAGGCTTGCGCCCCGCGTTGCCACCCCGGCTTCTTCATACCGCGGTCAGGTAGGCAAGAGCGCGACGCCGCGCCATGATCGGCGAGACCCTGTCCCACTACCGGATCCTGAGGAAGCTCGGGGGCGGCGGGATGGGTGTCGTCTACGAGGCGGAGGACCTCAGCCTTCGCCGCCACGTCGCACTGAAGCTGCTCCCCGACGAGCTCTTGAGCGATGCGCACGCGCGGGAGCGCTTCCTGCGTGAGGCGCGCGCGGCCTCCGCCCTCGACCATCCCAACATCTGCGTGATCCACGAGATCGGCGAGGATCAAGGGCGCTCGTTCATCGTGATGGAGCTCATGGACGGGCGGACGCTGAAACACTTGATCGCCGGCCAGCCGATGGAGATCGAGCGAATCCTCAAGCTGGGCGTCCAGATCGCCGACGCACTGGATGCGGCCCACGCGAAAGGCATCGTCCACCGCGACATCAAGCCCGGAAACATCTTCGTGACCGCGCGCGGGCAGGCCAAGCTCCTGGACTTCGGCCTGGCGAAGCAGGCATCGGGCCAGGCGCCGAAGGGCTGGGACTACGCCACGCACAGCCAGTCACTCGAGCTGACCCGCGCGGGGTCCACGGTCGGCACCGTCGCCTACATGTCGCCGGAGCAGGCGAGGGGCAAGGAGCTGGACGCCCGGACCGACCTGTTCTCGTTTGGTGCCGTCCTCTACGAGATGGCGACCGGGAAACAAGCGTTCCCGGGAGAGAGCGTCGGCGAGATGCTGGAGGGCGTCTTCAGCCGGGAGCCCGTGACGCCGGCGGGGCTGAATCCCAAGGTTCCGGCGCCCCTGACACGCATCATCGCGAAGGCGATGAAGAAAGACCGTCAGCAACGCTACCAGAGCGCTGCGGAGGTCCGAACGGCCTTGGACGACCTGTGGCGCGACAGCACTGGCGAGACCGTCGCTGCGCTGCTGCTGAATCGGCTCACTCGACGCAAATGGACGGCGCTCGGGGCGCTCGCGCTGCTTCTCACGGCAGGCGCTGGGGCGATTCTCCTCTCGCAGAGGCCGCGCAACACGGATCGCTCTCCCGCGAAATCCCCGGCGCTGTTTCAGATCTCGAACGTCACGCGCCTGACGTCGAGCGGCAGCGTCAAGACGGCGGTCGTCTCGCCGGACGGCAAGTTCATCATCTATACGCAGCAAGAGACCGACGGGCAGCAGAGCCTGTGGCTGCAGCACGTCGGCAGCGCCAGCTACCTGCCGATCGCCCCCAAGGCCAATATCGAGTATCGCACGCTGAATATCTCGCCGGAGGGCAACTCACTCTATTACACGGATGGAAGCGGCACGCTCCATCAGATGCCGGTCCTGGGCGGCGCGGCCAAACCGATCACCCGCGAAGTGCACAAGTACAGCAGGATGGCGTTCTCGCCGGATGGCAGCCAGTTCACGTTCGTTCGTCGCTTCGAGAACGAGGCTTCGGCGCTCTTCGTCATGAACGCCGACGGCACGAACGAACGCACTCTGGTGGCGTTCGAGCCGCCGATCCGATTGGAGGCCGACCCGGCGTGGTCGCCGGACGGCAGAGTCATCGCTTGCCCGGTCCTGACTCACGGGGAATTCAAGATCGTCGCCGTGCAGGTCGCCGATGGGAGCTACGCCTTGATTTCGCGACAGGGCTGGAGCCTCATCAAGAAACTCGCGTGGCTACCGGCGTCGAACGGCCTGCTCTTCATCGGAACGGTGACCGCTAACTTCCACCAAGTCTTCCAGATGTTTTTTCCGGGCGGTGAAGCGCGTCAAGTCACCTCGGACTCGAACAACTACTACGATTTCAGCCTGGCCGCAGACGGGCGATCCCTGGCGGCGGTGAGGATCGACGAGACGGCGCACTTGTGGATCGTGCGCGGCGACGATGCGCGGCGCGCCACGCAAGTCACCTCGGGCTTCGAGACCTTCGACGGCATCTACGGGCTCGAGTGGATGTCCGACGGCAGGATTCTCTTTACCTCGTCGCCAGGCGACGAAACGTCGATCTGGACCATCGAAGCGACTGGCGGCGATCGACGGCGGCTCATCAAGGACGCCCATTTCCCGACCCTATCGCCGGATAAGCGCCACCTCGTCTATCGGAAGAGCGTCGGCGGAGCGTACGTGCTCTCGCGCCTGGACCTGGTCGACGGCAGCGAGAAGCCATTGACGAATGGCGTCATCACCTACCCGAGCTTTTCACCGGACGGGAAGTGGCTGGTGTTCACGAGAAATGACGAGCGTGCGGCGCTCTGGAGAGTGTCGGCCGAAGGCGGCGAGCCAACGCGCATCGTGGTCGCGAACGCGGTATGTGCGGTCGTGTCTCCCGATGGCAAGTTGATTGCGTTCGTCCTGCGCGGACGCGGGGAGCGGAATCGCCTTGCGCTCGTGTCGGCCGATGGCGGCGATGTGCTCAAGACATTCGACGCAAGGCTCGAGGTCAATCCCCTGTCCAACAATCAAAAGGTGCAGTGGACTCCAGACGGCCGGGGCATCCACTTCATCGCTATCGCGGGAGGGGTGTCGAACATCTGGCGACAGCCGATGGGTGGCGGTGCCCCCGTTCAAGTGACCAGATTCGAGACCGGGCGCATCTTCAACTTCCAGTATTCGCCCGACGGCAGCCAGATGGCGGTCTCACGCGGCACGCTGAACAGCGATGTCGTCCTGATCAAGAACTCCGAGCCGCCGAACTGAAGGGGCGCAGGTTGTTCGCGGAGATCCCGTGAGTTCGATGGCTGCGCTGCTGCTGACGGCGTCCGTGAGCTCCGGGCCCGCTCCGATCGGTGCGCCGGAGATCCCGATCTGGCCGATCCCGCGCGAGGCGCAGCTCATTGAGGATCGCCTGCTCCTGACCGAAGCAGTGATCGTCGTGCCCGAGGGTGACCGGCGCGCGCAGCTACCGGGCCGGCTGCTCGCCGAGCTGATC
>DATFEN010000103.1:0-2200 GCA_035251085.1 Vicinamibacteria bacterium
TCCCAGTCGCGGGAGACGCGCCGGGCGAGGGGGTTGCCGTCGTCGGCGGGACGCAGCAGCGTGCAGCCGGCATGGAGGGTGAGCACCGAGCCCGCCGTGCTCGTGCCCAGGAAGCGCAGGAACTCGCGCCGCGGCACGCCATCGAACGTGTTTCGTCTCGTCATGGGGCCACCCACAGCTCCTGCCAGATCGTCACGGACTTCTTCCCGTCGCGGTCGCCGGCGCTTCCGTTCCAGACCGCGAAGGAGATCGGCGTGCTCGCCCCGGGCTGGAGCGTCACGCCGCCGCCCTGGCCCGAGAGACTCCGGCGCAGGAGGACGCGATAGGCTCCCGTCTCGTACTCGCCCGTGGCGGAGACCGCCTGGTCGCGCCGCGGGCGGGCGCGCAGCGTGCCGAAGCCCTCGGCCCGGAGGTCCTCCGCCGCGCTCGGGCGCGTGGGGTCGGCCACGATGTTCCCAGCGCCCCATGCCGTCACGTACGCCGGATCCGACTGCAGGGTCAACGCATGCCGGGTGGGCTGCTCGAGGGGCGAGCGGAGCAGGTTCGGATACGAGTCGATGCCGATGTTCGGGTAGACCTTCTCGAGGTCCTGGAAGGCGGGCTCGAGGTCGGCCTGCCGCTCCGACTTCCACATCCAGATGTTGGTGGCGCCGCCGCGCTGGCCCATCCCGAAGAAGGGCGGATCGCTCGTCATCGAGAACGAGACTGCCACGGCGTCGCGGAAGTCCTGGGGCCGCATGGCCGTCGAATCGTGGGTGGCATCGGCCCAGCTCAGGAGGACTGCGACGTCGCGGCCGTCATGCAAGGCTTTCACGGTGATTTCCTCCGGCCGGTCGGTCCGCCACCAGAGCGGCATCAGGTGGATCTCGGCGGGCGTGGCCTCGCGCCAGAGGCCAGAGCCGGGGTGGCTCGGCAGCTCCGCCACGCGCGTCGCGACGATCCGGAATCGCCGCATCTCCGCCTTGGCCCGCTGCTCGTCGCTGGAGAGGGAGCGAACGAGGTGCACGAGGTCCCAGGCCGCGCTCCCGTGGAGGTACGCGCTCTGCGGCATCGGCGAGCCCGGCAGGCCCGTGACGATGCGCCGGTAGACGCTCTCCGGGTCGGGGCTGCCCTTGTAGACGCCCAGGGTCAGGTCCCGCGGCCGCGTCGGGTAGCCCTTCGAATCTGTTTGCTCCTGCCGCCCGTCGCCGCGTCCGCTCGGACCATGACAGGGGGCGCAGCTCTGCGCGAAGGTCGCCTTCGCGCGCACCTCGGTCGCGGCGTCGTAGGCGGGCTCGGGCGGGACACGGATCACCCCGGCGCCGTCGTTGCCGTCGGCGTCGGGATCCCTGGCCGGCTTGACCTCGAAGGGACGCTTCGAGAGGGATTTGACGTGGTGCACGAGCCCCCAGCGCGTCTCCTCGGACAAGTGCGCCCAGGCGGGCATGGCCGAGCCCGGCATGCCGCGAGAGATGGTGCGGAAGAGGTCTTCGTCCGTGGGAACTCCGTCCCAGGTCGAGACCAGCCGGAACTGGCCGCTCGTGAAGTCCCGCGGCCGCGGGTACAGAAGATAAGCAGCCTCGCCTTCGCCGTCGCCCTTCTCTCCGTGGCAGGCGAGGCATTCCTTCTCGTAGGCCGCCTTGCCCCGGCTGAGGAGGGCCGACGAAGCGGGGAGCGTGCGCGTGGGCTGGATCGAGAGAGGGATGAGGCCCGGACGCATCGACGGCTCTTGTCCGGCGCGGCACCCGACGCTCAGGAGCAGTACGAGGCCGCCGTGCACGAAGGCGTCGCGCTTGCGAGGTCGCATGGAATCTCCGAGGAAGCCGGTTGAGGCGAACCTTGCCAGGGTTCGGGCGCGGCCTGTATGACGGGCGTCATGTCGCCGCAGATAGCGGATGGCAGGAGCCGGCGCCCCGCCCCGAAGATCCAGGGGGCAATGAACCCGTAGAGCATCGACGGCCACAGCAGGTGATGCCAGGCCGTGTCGTCGCGAGTGGCCGCGAGCAGGGCCAGGCCAGAGCCCGCCACGAGCCAGCCCGCGCCGGCGACGATCCAGGGAGCGAAGCTGTCGTAGCGGCTCGGGCTCGCGCGCAAGGTGGCTCTGACGGAGGTGAGGAACAGAAGCGCGCAACTCTCTCGTGAGCGCCATAGCCTCGAGGAGTCGCCCTCCTCGATCAGCCTCTCGGAATGGCGGCGATCGCCACGGCCTGGGCTCGCCGTT
>DATFEN010000104.1:0-8608 GCA_035251085.1 Vicinamibacteria bacterium
CTGCGCGCCCTCCCGGGGCCGGACGCCTGGATCCAGGCGTTGTTCCGTCTCGAGGCCATCGGGAGGATCGCCCGCGATGCCGGGGACTGGGAGCTGGCGGAGCATACCGCCCGACAGATGCTCGATCACGACCCGTCCTACGCCGGTACGCAGATGGCCCTCGCCCTGGTCGCGCAGCATCGTGGCGACATCGAGGAGGCGCGGCGCCGCAGCGAGGTGGCCCGCGGATTCTGGCGCGAGGCCGACGCGGGGCTCGCCGAGCTGACCAAGCTCGACTAGCCCGATGGATCGCCTCGCTGCCACCCGGGCGCTCTTCGGCGTGCCGCGCGCGCTGATCGGCGTGATCCACCTGCCGGCGCTGCCGGGGACGCCCCACGCTCAGCTCGGAGTGCGCGCCATCGCCGAGGCGGCCGCCGCCGAGGCGCTCGTATACCGGGACGCCGGCTTCCACGCCGTGATGATCGAGAACATGCACGACCGGCCGTATCTCGCCCGCGATGCGGGGCCCGAGATCGTGGCTGCGATGGCGGTCACGGGGCGCGAGGTGCGCCGGGCGGTCGGCATCCCTCTGGGCGTGCAGGTGCTCGCCGGCGCAAACCGCGCCGCGCTGGCGGTCGCCCACGCGTGCGGCGCCGCATTCGTCCGCGTGGAGGGCTTCGTCTTCGCTCATGTGGCCGACGAAGGGCCGATCAGCTCCGACGCGGGGGAGCTGCTCCGTTACCGCCGCGCGATCGGCGCCGACGGCATCCGCATCTTCGCCGACATCAAGAAGAAGCACTCGGCCCACGCGATCACCGCCGACGTCGACATCGTCGCGACGGCTCATGCAGCCGAGTTCTTCCTCGCTGACGGAGTCATCGTCACGGGCGTCTCCACCGGACGCGCGGCCGATGCGAGCGAGGTGCGCGCGGTGGCGGCCGCGGTGTCGATACCCGTCCACGTCGGCTCCGGGATCAGTGCGCAGAACCTCTCCGACTACGTGGAAGCCGATGCCTTTATCGTGGGCTCCTCGGTCAAGCACGACGGGCTCTGGTCGAACCCGCTCGACAGCGAGCGCCTCTCCGCGCTGCGTCGCGCCTTCGAGACGCTTCCTCCGCGGTGAGCCCCGACCTCGTCGTCCTCGGCAACCTGCTCGTGGACGACGTGGTCTTTCCGGATGGCCGAACCCGCTTCGCCCAGGCCGGCGGCGCGTGCCTCTACCTCGCTCTGGGAGCTGCCCTATGGGGCCTTCGCGTGGGTCTCGTCTCGGTCAGCGGCGATGAGTACCCGGCGTCCACCCTCGACGCCCTGCGCGCGCGAGGCGTCGACCTGCAGGGCGTCCGGCGGCTGGGCCGGCCTGGCCTCCGCACCTGGCTGCTCTACGAAGGCGCGCGGCGCCGCGTCGTCCACCGCCTCGAAGGACCGACCCATGCGGAGGTCTCTCCCGTCGCCGCCGACGTTCCGGAGGTCTGGCGCCGGGCGCCGGCGTTCCACCTCGCGCCGATGCCCCTCGACGTGCAGGCGTGTCTCGTGGAGGCGATCGGATCCTGGGGCAACGCCCGCATCTCGCTCGATCCCTACGCGCTCTTCAATACCGATACGCTTCCGGCGCTCGCGCCGATGTTGTCCCGGATCGACGCGCTTTTCCTCAGCGAGGACGAGCTCGAGCTCGGACGCGGCGGCCGTCGCGAGGATGCGCTGCGCAGCCTGCTCGCCGGACGGCTGCAAAGCGTCGCGTTCAAGCGGGGCGCCGAGGGAGGCGTGCTGGCGAAGCGCGACCGCTTGCTCGATTGGGCCCCGCGAGCCGGCGCGGTGGCGGATCCGACCGGAGCCGGGGATGCTTTCGCCGCCGGCGTCCTCGCGGGTTGGGGCCGCGGCGAGGCGGACGAGCGTGCGCTCGCGCGCGGTGTGGTGACGGCGAGCTTCGCGATCGAGGCCTGGGGAGCCGACGGCCTCCACGAGGCGACGCCCGCGAGCGCCGAGCGGCGCCTGCGCGAGTGGTTCCCGGCCTGAGACGCTGTGAGCCCCATCCTTCATACGGCACCCGAGGTCGGCGAGGCCGTCGCGGCGGGGCGGCCCGTCGTCGCGCTCGAGACCACCCTCGTGACCCATGGCTTCCCGCGCGCCCAGGGGCTCGAGCTGGCCCGTGCCCTGGAAGGCGAGGTGCGAGGGCAGGGTGCCGTGCCCGCGACGATCGGCGTGCTCGAGGGCGCCTTGCGCGTGGGCCTCTCGCGCGCCGAGCTGGAGCGGCTCGCGGCAGAGGACGTGGCCAAGCTCGGCCCCGCGAACCTGGGGGCGCGCATCGCCTCGGGGCGGCCCGGCTCGACGACGGTGGGCGCGACGCTGATCGCCGCTGCCGGAGCGCAGATCCGCGTGTTCGCCACGGGCGGGATCGGAGGCGTCCACCGGGGCGATGCCTTCGACGTCTCCGCGGATCTCCTCGCGCTGGCCCGGCACCCCGTCGCGGTCGTCTGCTCGGGAGCCAAGGCCGTTCTCCACCTGCCCCGCACGCGCGAGGCCCTCGAAACGCTCGGGGTTCCGGTGCTGGGCTTCGGCACGGACGAGCTGCCTGCCTTCTATCGGCGTTCGAGCGGACTCCCCGTCGATGCGCGCTTCGACTCGGTCGGCGCTCTCGCCGCCGCTGTCGCCTCCCATTTCGCGCTCGAGACGAGCACCGGGGTCCTGATCGGGAATCCAATCCCGACGGCCGACGAGTTGGATACGGCGGCCTACGAGTCCGCCCTCAGCGAGGCGCTGGCCCAAGCCGAGGTCACCGGCGTCGTCGGCCGCGACGTGACGCCGTTTCTCCTCGAGGAGCTACGTCGCCGGACGGGGGGCCGCAGCCTCGAGTCGAACCGCGCGCTGCTTCTCTCGAACGCGCGCCTCGCCGGGCAGCTGGCGGTGGAGCTGGCCAGCACTGTGCTGCGCATCACACAGCCCGCGCGTAATCCTTGACGGGATCGTCGGCGGGACGCTACCCTCCCGCCCGATCGTCACCGCCAAAACTGTGTCGCACACCCTGCCCTCGTCGCCACGCCGGCTCTGCGCCTTCCTCTTGTCGGCGTGCGTTTGTTGCATCGCGGCCGGATCGGCGCACGCGGCGGGCCCGCGCCTGGGCGCTTGGGTCACCTACTGGGACTTCGAAAGGGGTCAGCAGCGGCTCGGGGTCGCCCCCACGCTCTTCGACGACGTCTTTTTCTTCAACTTCGAGCTCGGGTCGGATGGCCGCCCGAGCGCGGCGCGGCCTACGCCGGGGCTGGGACCTGCTGTCGCAGCGCTGAAAGCGCGAGGCGTCGGCACCTGGATGACCATCGTCAACGACACGCGGGACGCGGCGGGCAAGGTGTCCTTGAAGGACGCCGCCGCCATCAAGCGCATGCTCAGCGACCCATCGGCGCGCGCCACCCATCGGCGGGCCATCGTGGAACTGGCCACGCTCCACGGTTTCTCGGGCGTAGACGTCGACTACGAGAACCTGCTGGTCGATGAGCGCGACGCTTTCACGACCTTCATCCGCGAGCTGCGCAGGGACCTCGAGGCGAGCCGCCTCGGGCTGTCCGTGACGGTCCAGCCGAAACGCCAGGAGAGCCGCTCGACTGGTCCCGGCGCCGCCGACTGGGCCGCGCTGTGCCAGGCCAGCGACCGCCTGCAGGTGATGCTCTACAACCTGCACAACGCCAGGACTCCGCCGGGGCCGGTCACGGCGCCGTCCTGGTTCGGCGAGGTGCTCGCCTTCGCCCGCCAACAGTGCGGGAACGCTCGGGTCGTGCCGATCCTCAAGCTCGGTGCGATGGACTGGGGCCCGAAGGGCATGAAGGAGCTGCAGCACTCCGACGTGGCGGCGCTCCTGGAGACGCACAAACCCGCGCTCAACCGTGAGCCCGAAGGCGGCACCCCATTCTTCCGCTACGACGGATCTGACGGCGCACATACCGTGTACTTCGAGGACGCCTCCAGCATCGCGACCAAGATCGCGGCTCTGGAGCGGCTCGGGTACGCGGACGTCGTTCTCTGGAGCCTCGGTCGCGAGGATCCGGCTCTCATCCCCGATCTCCAGGCCCGCAAGGGCCCATCGAATTCCTCCTCCTCGATCCCTCCTTCGACAACGGCCGGCGTGGCCGACGAGAAGGCTCTCGCCGTGCTCCCCGAGCAAGAGGCGCGCTCCAGAAGACATGACGTTCCATCGTTTCCGGGAGACACGCTTGTCCCGTTCAGTCCCCGTCGTCCTCGCTGCAACCCTGGCCCTCGTGGGCTTGCCCGCGCTGACGGCCCTGGCCACACAGGCCGCGGCCGTGACGTCACCCTTCTATTACGGCTTTGACGCCTTAGGCGATCTCCAAGAGGCCGGATCCATGTCCCTGAGCTCGAGCCCCTATTGGTGGCTCAGCTCGGGCGGCCATTTCTACACCCGCGGTGTCGGCGAGACGGTCCACAACTCGCTCCCGACGAACGACTACTGGCGCCTGTTGTACGCAGCCAACAACCCGCTCGACACCGACAACGGCTACCGTCCGCAGAACATCTTCCGGCTGGTGACCCGCAGCAAGTGGGGGAACGCCCGCCAGCAGGTGTACTTCCGCATCGTCAAGGACAACCTCAGCGCGAGCCCCAACCGCTCGGCCTCGAACGGCGTGCTGCTGTTGAACCGCTACAAGGACCAGAACAACCTCTACTACACCGGCGTCCGCGTCGACGGCTACGCCGTCATCAAGAAGAAGATCGCGGGGGCGTACTACACGATGGGCTACAAGAAGGTCTTCCCGGGCGGGGCGTACAACCGCACCTCCAACCCGAGCCTGCTGCCCAAGAACGTCTGGATGGGCCTCACCTCTGAGGTTCTGAACACCAGCGCCGGGGTGCGCATTCGCTTGCACGTGAACCAGGGCAACGGCGTGTGGTCGCTGATCTTCGACACCGTCGACGACGGGCGCTATGGCGGGGCATCCTTTACGCTGGCCGGCTACGGCGGCGTGCGTACGGACTTCATGGACGTCGACCTCGACCACTACTTGCTCAAGAACCTGTAGCGCTAGAAGCGGAACTCGAGGGTGCCTCCGAACCCCCAGCTCTCGTAGGCGGGGGCGTTGCCGTAACGCCCCTGGAAGAGGGTTCGGAGGCGCTCGCTCCAGGCCTGGCCGGCGCGGCCGGTGACGGTCCACGTACCGATGCGGCCATTGGGCTCGTCCCGCGACACGCCGAGGCCCAGCTCGGTCTCGACGAGCCAGCCCGGATCCCAGCGGCGCTGGTACGACACGAGCCCGCGCATCACCCGCAGCGCCTCGGGGCTGTAATAGAAATCGCTGCGGAACAGCGTGTCGCTCCAGCCGAAGCTGCCGCCGACGCCGAAGCCGGCCCACGAAGGCGGCCGGACCAGCAGCTTGCCGGCGAGATCGACGCGCTCGTTGGTATCGTCATAGCGGCCGTAGGAGCCGTCGAAGCTCGCGATGACCGACGGCGAGAGGTGCAGCGCGGCGAAGCCGTTGTAGCTCTCGAGGCGCATCCCCAGGAGCCGCGCCTGCAGCGTCTCCACGTCCCCTATGCCGCCGCGCACACGCATCTCGAGCCGGTCGTTCTCCACGGTGATGCCCAGGTTCCAAGGAAAGCTGCGCTCCACGTCCCCGGGTGTCCGCTGCGCGACGCGTCCATCGAGCGTCCAGTTCTCGAACGGGCCGAGGCGGGCAGCGACCGACAGCTCGGGGCCCTCGAGGGAGGGAAGGCCCTCCTGGCGGAGCGCGACGCGTCCCGCTCCGAAGGACGCCTCGAAGGCCCCGATCCGTCCCGTGTGCAACAGCGCGCCCTGCCACTGCATCTCGCGCTGGTCGGAATCGCTCGTGAAGTCGAACCGCGGCGCCAGCCGGACGCCGTTCTCCCAGCGGATCCGCTGCGCCAGGGCCGGATCGTCGCTGAGCCGCGTCGAGCCGGCGCTCTGGGCGATCTCGAGCTGGCGCTGGGCGACGTCGGGGCGACCGCGTTGCGCCTGGATCGCTGCGAGGTAGTAGGCCGCCTCGCCCTTCAGGTACGGTTCCTCGGACGCGAGCCGCTCGAAGCCGGAGCGCGCGCGGGTGTATTCGGCCTGCCAGAAGTGGAAGCGCGCGCTCTGGGCGCGCGCGACCAGCCTCGGGTCGTGCAGCGCCAGGTGACGCAGCAGCGCCTCGCCGTCGAACTCCCGTGGCACCCCGAAACGACGCAGCATCAGCCCGGAGCCGGCCTTGGCGCCGAGCTCGTTGAAGCCGCTGTCGTCCTGCACGAAGCCGAAGCGGAAGTAGCGCTTGAGCAGCTCTTGGTTGAGCTCTCCGGCGCGCGCCTCATTGCCCACGCTCTCCTGGCCGGCCTCGGAGAACGGGAACGCATAGCCCACGACCTGGAGGCCCTGTGAGGAGTGCTGCTTCAGCTCCTCGATGCTGATGCGGTAGTCGGCGTCCACGCGCGCCGCGTACTCGTCATAGGACTCCGGCTGCTTCGTCTCCTCCAGCCACTGCCGGTTGACCAGGAAGCTCCCGACCTGCTGTTCGCCGTCCACGGCGATCAGGTCGTGTGCGTGATGGCCATGGCTCTGCAGGTCCCAGCGCCCGGACGCCGCATAGGCGGAGATCCGCTTCCAGTCGGCGAAGAAAGGATGGCCGTCGAGAATGCGTGCGGTGGGCACGAACATCGTGGCCTTCATGCCGTAGCGTGCGAGCAGGGGGTCGGCGCGGTCGAAGGAGTCGTTGCGGGCGTCGTCGAAAGTGATCAGGATCGGCTTCTTGGGGAACGGCTGCTTGCCCTCGAGGATGCGCGCCAGCTCGACTACGGTCAGGGCCGTGTAGCCGGCGCTCTGCAGCGCGCGGAGCTGTGACTCGAACTGGGCCACCGGCAGCGATGCGCTGCGCGGATGGTCGCCGAGGCCGTGGTACATGAGGATCGGGACGTAGTAGGTCCCCTTCGGGGGCTCGATCACCTGCTCCAGCGCACGTTGCGCGTCGCGATGCCGGTTCATGGCGTACAGGACGCGCGCCTCCTGGCCGCGCGTCTCGTAGGCCTTCAGGAGCGGCTCCTTGGCGGCTCGCAGCGTGGCCAGCGCCTCCTCGCGACGCCCGGTCTCCAGGGCCGTCTCGAAGCGCCCCCAGAAGACGTCGCGCTGGCCGGCGTGGCCGCGGCTCAAGGCGGTGAACTCGGCATAGGCCTGATCGCCGCGCCCCGCGGTGCGATCCAGCTGCGCGAGCGCCAGCGCCACCTGGAAGCGGCCCGGGTGCTTCTCCTGCGCCTGCGCCAGCGTTGCGCGCGCGCCCTCGAGATCCTTGTTCTTCTCGCGTAGCCGAGCCAGCTCCAGCCAGGCGGGGAGACGCTCGGGGAAGTGGCGCGTCATCATGGCGTACCACTGGATCGCCTCGCCGTCGCTGCCGCGCAGCACGGCGTCTTCGGCCAGGAACTGGAGGAGCGGCTGCTTGGGGCCTTCGGCGTCGAGCAAGCGCTTCGCCTCGGCGAGTGCCGTGTCGTATTCACCCAGCTCGTAGATGCTCTTCACCCAGTAGTACTCCGCCTTCGCCTCGCGATGGCCGAGATCCAGCACGCGCTTCCACTGGTCCCTGCCACGTGCGAAGTCGTGATACTGCATGAGGAGCTCGGCGAGGAAGAGCTGCGTGGGGAGGTCGTCGGGGCTCTCCTTCGCGATCGCCTCGGCGAGCTGCTTCCCCTCGACGAACTGCTTGTTCCAGTGAAGCGCCTTCGCGAGCTTGAGCTTTTGCGCGGGCTGGTTCGGATCGAGGCGCAGGCTGGCGCGGGCCGACGTCACCGCCGCCTCGAAGTCGCGCTGCTTCAGATGGAGGTGCGTGAGCAGGTTGTGGGGCTCCGCCAGGTCCGGATAAGCCGACGCGTAGCGCGCCCACACCTCCCCCGTCCAGTCGAAGCGCCCCGCCGTCCAGTATGCCCAGCCGAGATCCCGCATGGCGTGGCGGTTCTTCGGGTCGAGCCGAACCGCCTCCTTGAGCTCACGCTCCGCCGTGTCGAGATCGGAGGCCTGGTAGGCGAGGCTGCCCTTCCGGGCGCGGAGGCTGCTCAGGGCGCCGCGGGTCTCGTCGGGTGCCCGCGAGACCTTCAGGCGCGCCTCGAACATCTCGATCCCGGGATCGAGCTGCTCCACGCGGGAGAAGAGCCCCGCCGCCCGACGCGACCACTCCTTGTCGGCGTCAGGCAGACGAAACAGCTCGTCGAGCCAGGGGCCCGCTTCGCTGCCGCGGCCCTCCTCGAGGGCGATCTCGGCCAGGTGGAAGGGGATCGACGGCTGCCTCTCGGCCGACCTCCAGGCGCGGCTGTACATCGAGGCCGCCGTCTGGAGATCGGACTGCTCGAGCGCGACGTCCCCGATGTGCCGGTAGAGTGCGCTGCGGGCGGGGTCCAGTTCCAGGGCCGCCTTCCACGCTGCCCGGGCTTCGTTGGGCTCGCCTGCCTTCCGGTGAGCCCAGCCGAGGTTGATGCGGAACTGTGCGTTGCGAGGGTCGAGGCGGATGGCCTCGGCGTAGGCCGCCTTCGCCTGGCGGTTGTCGCCGCGCTGGTACGCCCGGTCCCCACGCTGGGCCTCGAGGCGCGCGAGGCGCAGCCCGACGAGGCCGCTCCCGGAGCCCAGGCGGGGGAGCGCCGCGCGCAGCTCGCT
>DATFEN010000106.1:0-7082 GCA_035251085.1 Vicinamibacteria bacterium
GAGGCGTGCGCCCGGCGGCAAGGTCATGGAGCTATCCCTTGGCGGTTTTCGTCGAGGTCGCGCCGCCCACCATGCGGAACCGGATCGCCTCGAGGCCGAGGCGGATCTCGTCACCGTCGCTCAACGGCTCAGCCGATGTGATCTTCCGCCCGTTGAGAAAGGTGCCATTCTTGCTCCCCATATCCTCGAGCCTCGCCTCTCCCTCGGACACCACGATACGGGCGTGCCGTCTCGAGACGCTCGCCGATTCGATCCACGCGGCGGCTTCCTCCACGCGACCGAGGACGTTCTCGCCTTCGGCGAGCGGGACCTCTCCTCCTTCCCACGTCAGGCGGAACCGTACCTGCCGCGCGGTCGACTTCCGCCGCGGCGCAGCCTCCGTGACGACGCCGCAGAACGCATACCCCAAGCCGTGCACCGTCCGCAGCAAGCGAGGATCACGGGCGCGATCGCGCAGGGCGTCTCTGAGCGTCGTGACCAGCCCCGTCAGGCTGGACTCGGAGACGAACGTGTTCGGCCACAGCCGATCGCGGATCTCCGCCTTGGTGAGCGCCCGGGGGCGCTCCGCGACGAGGAGCTCCAGGAGCTGAAAGGCCTTCGGCGACAGGTGGATCTCCTTGCCGCCGCGAAGCAGCTGCCGAGTCTCCACATCCAACGAGAGGTCGCCGAAAACGATGGCCACAGCGGTCTCTGGGGAAAGTCTGGGAAAACCCTGGGACGTCTGCGAGGACTCAGGGATCGTAGTGACCTAGCTTCGTGATCGCAAGGACGAGATAGCGGTCGCGCCTGGCCAGGCGGCTCCCGCAGCAAGGGGTCGCCATGAAGTTCAAGGAAATGAGCCAGGGCGTCGTCCGTTCCAGCCTCATCATCCTGCTGTGCCTGGGGGCCCGCGACGCGCGGCCGGCCGAGGCGCGACTCGTGCTGCGCAGCCTACTGCCTCCCGGCGCCGCGTACGCCGCACTTCGACGCGCCGTGATGGGCGCGCGGTTGCGGCTGGAGCAGACCGAGTGCCAGCAGGTCTTCTCCGAATTCCAGGATGCGTCGGGTCGGACCCTGCAGGCGAATCTCGACGCGCAGGGACGGACGGGGACGAGCTATCTCAGCTTGATCCTATTTGCCGACGGTGGCCGTCTGCGCCGTTGCCAGGACCCGAACACCTTTGCGGTGACCGAGCCGGGCAGTCGTGTCGTACACGTCTGCGGACAGCAATTCGCGTCCGTCGCCACGAACAACCCGCGACTGGCCGAAGCGTTCCTCATCCATGAGGAGCTGCATTCACTGGGCCTCGGCGAGAACCCACCGAGCCCGAAGGAGATCACCGCCCGCGTCCTGGCCACGTGCCATCCGTGAATCGGCGGCTCAGGCCCGGGGTCCTGGCGGGTAGCGCGCTTCGACTCTTCGACCCGCGCGGAACAGCCGGCGAGATCTACTGCGGAATCGCGGAGGCTAGAGGCTGCGCTTGCGCGCGCGCAGGTTCCTTCGGCTGCCCTTGGGACGCGGGCGCGGCCCGGGCGGGAAGGAGCGAGGCCCGCGATCGAAGCCGCCACTGCGTGCTCCAGCCGGTCTCTCGGTGGCCGCGTCGACGCGGATCGGGCGGCCGTGGAGCGCGAACCCGTTGAGCTTCTCCAGCGCGGCGGCGGCCTGCTCGCCAGTCGACATCTCGACGAAAGCGAAGCCCCGCGGGCTTCCCGATAGACGGTCGGTGGGCAGCGTCACGCTCACCACCTCGCCCGACTCTCCGAACAGGGCCTGCAACTCGTCTTGCGTCGTGTCGTAGCCAAGGTTGCCGACAAACAGTTTGGTCTGAATAGGATGCCTGCTTTCTCTTGAAAAGAGGCGGGCGCTGCCGAGCGACCTCGCCCCCTTCGGCGAGCCTTCGCCTATGTCTTCGCGGGCGGCGGAACGCGCGGCGGAAAGAAGCTTCTCCGCGCTGGTGGCAAATGGGACTCACGGTATGCCATCAGGTCGCCATCCGTCACCTCGATGGTGTCGGTGGTCGCTTTCGACTCGCAGACCGTCAGCTCGCGCACCAGCTTCTGGTAGCAGATGTCGGGCCCGTCCTGCAGGAGGGCCTGTCGCTTGGAAAAGGCCGCCAGTTCGATCCACAGCGTGTAGCGACGGCCCAGCTCGCCGCCGTACTGGGCGTTGAGGACGTATTCCCGCCGGCCCTTGACGTCGTGGAAGCCCAGGTACTGGATGGCGATCCGCTTCGGGGTCACGCCGTCGCGCCTGCGCTCGGCAGCGGAATCGCGTGCGTCCGGGCTCCGATGAATGCGAAAGACCTCGCCTTCCGAACGGACCAGCTCCTCGCCGTCGGAGACGAGTCGAACAGTCTCGACCATGATTGCCTTCTTCCTGTCACGCCGCTCCCGCTCGCGGGGGCGGATGGCCTAACCCATGCGGGCGTCGCGCGCCCGCGAAGCGGCAGGCCGCCGGTCAGCGGCGACCGGCACGGCTAAGCGCTGCTCCATGAGACCGTATTGGCCAGTACTTCGAGCACCGCGATGTAGGTGGTCTTGTGTCCGTTTCTCGCGACGCGCGCGGTCGCGCCCGCCGTGAGCTGCTTGCTGCGCTGGAATGCGATGGCGGACAGCAGGAATCGATTGTCGACGGTGTGCGGAGACGATCCATCCAGGATCAGTGGATGCGCGGCTGCAGGAGATGCGCTCACGAACGCTTGCCGAGAGCGGACGACCCCTGAACCGTGGACAGGCTGGAGGCCTGCTCGAGCGCTCGAGCGCGCGCGTCAGCGGAGGGCGGAAGCAGCCACCCGTGCGAGGGATGCAGACGGTTCTCGGACGGGTCGTTCAGACCCATGCAGACACGGACGGCGGCGAGTGCACGAGACAGCACCGAAGTCATTTGTAGTTGCCTCAAAGGCCAGGGGCGGGAAGCTGCGGTCTTGTGACCTTACGCAGATCCGGACCAGGCACGCGGCGCGGATCTGGGGGCCCGCTCGAGGACTGATGCATCATACCACACCACGAGCGGTTGCCCCTGACGTAAGTACCGCGCGGTGCGCCTGCGCGAGTCTGGCCCGTCACGGGTCGTGGCGCGGGAATGGCCAACTGGTCCAGCACGCCAGAGAACTGGTCTGCCCAGCGCTCATCGATCTGCCCGGACACGTCGGATCACATCCTTATTCATGTCGGCGGGTTCGGGCATGGCCGTGCTCAGGATCTCAGCCGAAGAGCGACAACCCGTCCTCGTCCTTGACGAGGACTCCGAGATCGGTGGGAACCGGGTGCGCGTAGGTGGGGCCCTCGGCGACGCGATAGCGACGGGTCGGGGAGAAGGACATCGCGTCCGATGGAACGACCAGCAGCGTGCCGTTGCCCTCGAGGACGAGCACGGCGCCTCGAGCCAGCACGAAGGCCGCGTTCTCGCCCTGCCCGGCTTCGCTCTTCCATTCAATTGTCCCGGTCGCGGGGTCCAGGGCGAAGTACTGTCCCCTCTTGCGGTGAGACAGGCCGATGACCCGTCCGTTCACGAGCACCGGTGAGCTCATGTACATTGAGACTTCCTGGGTGTGCCATGTGACTTCCGGGACCCATTCCGTGCCGTTGCGGACGGGACGGATCCCCTGGGTCCCCGTGTCCTGACTCGAGACGACGATGAGATCGCCGGCCCGAAGCGGAGTCACCGACGAGGACCTGCAATCGATGTATGCCTATCTGAAGACTGTGCCACGGGTCAGGAACGGGGTCCCCGAACCGGCGCCGCCACCGGGCTCACACCGAGGCGAAACCGGCGGCTCCGTGCCTGACGAAACCCGGCATCGCTCAGGGATTCCGTTCGGGGGGTAGGTAGGAACGGCCGCGCGTCATCCGGAGAGCGTCGCGAGCGACGAGGCGTCGCGCGTCCGGGCCGGCGAGCGCGACGCGGACACCCTGTGGCGCTGCCACCACGCTCGCGCGTCGTCCTCCGTCCAGGTCCCGACGTCGTCGCAGGAGGCGAGGCGCGCGATCAGCTCGCGCGCGCTGGCGGGACGCCAGTCCGCTTCCTTCTCTAGGCAGTCCAGCAGCAGCGCTGAGAGCAAGGGCGACACTGGACGGCCCAGCTTCTCCGCGGGAGGAACGGGCTTCGTGTGCAGGTGGTGGCCGCAGATCTCCACGGCGTTGCGCCCCGGAAAGACCTGCTGGCCCGCGAGCAGGTAGTAGCCGAGGACGCCGAGGGAGTAGAGGTCGCTGCGCGCGTCCACCTGCTCGGGGGCCCGGATCGCCTCCGGCGAGAGATAGTGCGGCGTGCCCGCGATCTGGTCCTGCGTGAGGTCGCCCCCGTCCTTGAGCGCCTTCACCAGCCCGAAGTCCACGACCTTCGCAACGTCCAGAGCCGCCCCGTACTCAGGCAACAGGATCACGTTCGCGGGCTTGATGTCGCGGTGGATGAGGCCCACGCCGTGGGCCTCCACGAGCGCGCTCGCCACCTGCCGGAGCACGTGGACGACGCGGGCCGCGGGCTGAGCGCCGTCGCCGCGGACGAGGTCGTCGAGGTTCAGGCCGTCCAGGTACTCCATCGCATAGTAGAAGACGCCGTCCGGCGTGCGGCCGTAGTCGAAGATCGCGACCGTGTTCTGGTGCTTGAGGCCGCTCGTGAGTTGCGCCTCGCGTTCGAAGCGCTCGGCACGTGCCTCGCCGCCCTGGGTCGCGGTGAGGAGCTTGATCGCGGTAGGCCGCCGCAGGTGGGCGTGGCGCGCGTGGTAGACGGCGCCCATGCCGCCCTCGCCGATCTTTTCCCCGAGCGTATACTGCCCGAGTTGCAGTGCCTCGCGCACTTCCTTGCGCAGCCCGTAGATGACGCGCGAGGTCACGCCGGCCACGAACACCGCGGCTACGAGCCAGGAGGCTGTCCAGACGCAGTGCACCGCGGCGTTGACGAGCCCTCGGCCCTCCCCCGCGAAGACGAACGCGCTCGAGGCGAGGGGAAGGGACACAGCCATCCAGCTCAGGATCTGCGTGCGGCGGGCGGACGAAGGCACGATCACCGCGCGGAAGATCACGGTCATGATTACGGCCATGGTCGCGCGGGAGACCGCGTCCCGCGGGGCGTCCTCGACGTAGGGGGAGACGGCCATGGCCGCGAACAGAGCGCCGCTCACGAGCAGAACCACCGCGTCCAGCCGTTCGAGGTTTCGCCCCGACCGCGGCGTGCGCAAGACGAGCCCGGCCATCACGAGGACCGCGAGGTAGGCGAGCATCGGTGTGTTCGCGCCGTCGGTCACCCAGTAGACGGGCGAGTGGGGCTGGGGAAGCGCGCTGGCCGCCAGGTTCCCCGCCAGGTAGAAGCCGAGGACTATGATGCCGAGGGTTCGGGTCAGGAAGGCGAGCCGCTCTTGCAGGAATGACCGCGCCTCCTCGCCGCCCGACGGCAGGTTCCGTCCGGTCCGGACGGCCGAGCTCACCGGCGCAGTATATGACCCTGCAGCAAAGCCGTTGTGGTTGGTGTCCCGAGGGAGGCCGTCGGCTCGGCCTGGGGAACTGACGTCACGCATTCATCTGGGGAAGATCGTGTTCCAGTCGCTCTTCATGTCGAGTCGGAGCCAGAACCTCCCGAGGTCGCCTGGTACAAGGACTTCGGCTCCTTCAAGATCTGGGGCGAGGGAGAGTATCCGAGGATCTAGTGTCCGCCACGCACATTGCCGGTCGCGCGGCTTATTGCGCGCGAGGAGGATCCGATGCTGGGCCACAGTGGGAAGAACGCATCGTTGATCGCGGCTTTGGCTTTCGTGCTGATGAGCGGCTGCGGCTCGAACGACTCGTCTTCCGGGGTTCCCGATGCGACTCCAACGCCGGGTCCAACGACGGCTCCGCCGCTGGACCGGCCGTTCCTGGGCTGGACCGGCGCCGATGAGGGCGATCCGGCGCGCAGCTTCAAGCTCGTGCGCATCAACACCGCCGGCGTGCCCACCGTCGTCGGCGGAGACGACTATCTGACCGCGCTCCTCTACGGGGCGGACGGCAGGTTGTACGGCGTCAGCAATCATCTGGTGGTCGTCGACCCGGCGAGCGGTCGGACTGCCCACGAGCGCGACCTGACGTACGAGGGTTTGGCCAGGATCCTGATGATGGAAGCGGCCTTCTCGCCGAGCGGCGTTCTGTACGTCGCCTCGAACTCCGTGGAGCCAGACGTCTTCACCGTCGAGCTCGCCACGGGCGCCTTGATGCTCGTCGGCAAGCTCCCGTGCCTCGCCCGCGGCCTGGAGTTCTCCCCTGACGGGGCGCTCTTCGCCGGTTTCGCCCAGCTCTTCAGGGTCTCGCTGCCCTCGCTCAGCTGCACGTCGGTCGGCCGCCTCGGCCTCTACGTCTCCCAGCTGTCGGGCGATCGCTCCGGGCAGATGTGGGGGATGGACATCTTCCCCTCGACGGGCATCTTCGCCGTCGACACGGGCTCGGCCGTCGCGGAGAAGGCAGTGTCGCTGCAGATCACGAACGTGTCGAGCTTCGTCCAGGAGTCGCAGACGGCAGCCGTGGCAGCCGCCGCCTTCGAGCGGGAGGCCGCCCAGTTCGGCATCGCGCCGGTACAGAGCCTGGAGGAGCTTCAGCGGATGGAGGAGGAGCGCCGGCTCGCTCACGACCTGCGTCGCTGACGCGGGCCGACGATGACGTCGCGGACGACACCGGTCGAAGCTCTGACTGGCGTACGAGCCAGCTGATGCGTTCGATCCAGGAGCAGGAACACGCCCAGGAAGGCGACCTCGAGCCCGAGGATGTAGTACGGCCAGGGACCGAACCAGTCGAAGGGAGTCCCCGAGGCGGGTTTGGCGCGCAGGTAGAGGAAGTTGGTGCCGAGCGCCAGGTTGACCGGCGTCACGAGCAGGGCGTAGAGGTTCAGCAGGAGGAAGGCGCGCCACGGCGCGCCGCGCGCGGGGAGCAGGCCGAAGCCGAACGTGAGCACGCTCGCCGAGATCACGACCAGGCCGTGAGTCGAGAAGTAGGCCAGGAAGCGCACGCTCGGAAACCCCACCGGCAGCTCCGGCGTGAGGATGCCCGGCAGCGTGCCGGCGAGCGCGAAGAAGTAGAGCGGCTCGGCGACGCGGCGCTCGAGGCGGAGCAGCCCCAAGAGCGCCAGCAGCCAGTTGAGGT
>DATFEN010000119.1:0-18554 GCA_035251085.1 Vicinamibacteria bacterium
TACCTCTTCCGCTCCAGCGCTGCTCTTCAGGCCCTGGGTGCCATCGGGTTTCTCCTACACACAAAAGTCCACGAGGCCATCGAGCGGCAGAAGATGATCGAAGCCATGGGCGAGAAAAAGCTCGACTGGAAGCGCTCCAACGCGAAGGACTGGACGGGCGTGATCGGCCAGGTCAAGGACGAGGACGGCATGGTGTCGCCGGCGAGCTCGCGGCAGGCCATCGACGGCACGATCAACTTCCTGAAGACGCGGTGCGGTCTCGAGCAGTACCTCGGCCAGGACGACGACTCCAATCCCGAGAATGGCAGCGAGATTCCTTCGGCTGGAGGGGTGGAGTAGGGAAGATCGGAATTTGGGGGGACGGTAATGTGCCCCCCACCCGCTCTTCCTCTTCACGGGAGTCATGTCCATGCTTATCGAATTGTCATTGATCCTCATCGGCGGTGCTCTAGGCTGGGTCGTCGGCCGGGCCGTACTTCAGGCCAAGCACGCGGGGCTAGTCGAGAAGCTCATCGCAGCAGAGGCGCGGCTTGCGGAAGCCGACGCTCGCCATCAGCAGCTCGAAGAGCTTCGCGAATCGCGTGCCGCCCTGCAGGCCAAGGCGGACGCGGTCCCGGAGCTCCAGGTCACCATCAACACTCAGGCGACGCGCATCGAGGATCTGCATGCCGAGCTCACTCGACTGAAGGAGGAGAGGTCCCAACTCACCACCCAGCTCGACGCCGAGAGGAAGAGTCGTGAGGACGACCGCACCGCGCTGGCCGAACTCCCTGGCTTGCGCTTCCAGCTCGGAAACGCCAACGAGGCCCGAGCTACGCTCCAGGCCCAGGTGGACGGGATTCCGCGGCTTGAGGGTGCAATCAACGACCTGAACCGCCGCATCGAGGAGACTCAGGCCAAGAACACGGACCTCGCGAAGGCGAACACTAAACTGACGACCCAGCTCGAGGGGGCCCTCTCACGGGTGGCCGACCATGCCGCCCTCCTCAACACCGCGGAGGGGAAATTCCGAGAAGCATTCGAGGCACTCGCGTCGGAGGCCCTCAAGAGCAACAACAAGACCTTCCTGGAGCTCGCCACGAACAGCCTTGACAGCATCCACAAGGAAGCCGACAAGGATCTGAAAGCCCGCCAGCAGGCCATCGACACACTCCTCGACCCAGTGCGCAAGACCCTGGAGAAGCTCGACACGACCGTACATGCGATCGAGGTCGAACGCGTCGGGGCCTACGCTGGGCTCAAGACACAGGTGGAGGCTCTCAAGGATGGCCAGGTGGAGCTGACCGCCCAGACGGGCAACTTGGTCAAGGCCCTCCGGGCGCCCTCCCCTCGGGGGCGGTGGGGCGAGATCCAGCTCAAGCGCGTCGTGGAGATGGCGGGCATGGTCGAGCACTGCGATTTCACCGAGCAGGCCCACGTCGCCACGGAAGAGGGCCGGCTCCGGCCGGACGCACTGGTGCATCTGCCCGGCGCCAAGGACATCGTGATCGACTCCAAAGTCCCTCTTACAGCCTACCTCGACGCTCTTGATGCCCAGGACGAGGCGACGAAGAAGGCGTGCCTGCGCGAGCACGCGCGTCAGGTCCGCAGTCACATCATCGACCTTGGGAGCAAGGCCTACTGGGACGAGCTCTCTTCCAGCCCCGACTTCGTGCTCATGTACATGCCACTCGAAAGTGCCTTCGAGGCCGCCGTGCAGGAGGACCCTTCCCTCATCGAGTATGCAGTGGACCGGTCTGTCATCCCCGCGGGGCCGATGACTCTCCTGGCCCACCTCAAGGGGGTCGCTTATGGGTGGCGACAGGAGCGCATCGCGGCCAACGCTCAGGAGATCAGCGATCTCGGGAAGGAGCTCTATAACCGACTGTCGACGCTGGCCGGTCATGTCACGGGCATGGGCAACCACTTGAGCAAGACCGTGGAGGCCTACAACGCCGCCGTCGGATCCCTGGAACGACGGGTTCTCGTTCAGGCCCGGAAGTTCAAGGAACTCGGCGCCGCAACCGGGGAGGAGCTACCGGATCTGGAAATGGTGGATGTCGTTCCGCGAAACGCTCAGCTCGGATCAAGCGAGGAGGAACTGCGATCGGAATCCCTAGCACTCGAGGCCACTGCATCCCCGGCGTGAGGGTAGCCACTTCGAAGCCAGTGCCGAGTACTTGGCGGCGTCGGTCTTTCGGTTCGCGGGGGATGCTCTAAGCGATGCCGAAACCATAGCGACTTTCCTCAGGGATCCGGTGGCCGGCTTTTCGATCAGGAAGAAGCAGCGCCAGCTCGCCCTGTAGACTCGCTCGCCCGCGGGGTCAACGTGCGGACGCGGCCGGGGCTCCGAAGCAGTAGAGGGTACTGCGGGTCCTCAAGTAGATCCGCCCGTCGGCGAGCGCGGGCGTGGCCGTGACCTCGTCGTCGAAGTCTCCCGAGAAGAGCGGCTCCTGCGCCGCTCCCGCTCGCAGGACGGACACGATCCCCGTGTGGCTGACGAAGTAGACCTTCCCGTCCCCGGCGACGGGCGACGCGAAGTACTGGTCCACGGCGTCGCGCAGTCGGCCCTGCTTGAGGACGGCGCCCGTCCGAGGGTCGAGCGTGGTGAGGATGCCCCCGTCGTTGATCATGTAGAGCACGTCGCGATAGAGGACGGGCGTGGGGAGCTGAGGCACCGCCCGCTGGTACTTCCACACGAGGGCGCTCCGGCTCACGTCGCCCTTGCCCCGCAGGCGGAAGGCGAGCAGCCCGTTCTCGGCGGCCATCATCGCCTGGTTGGACTTCCATTCCCCATCGGAGACGAAGCCGTCCTTGTCGAGGTCGATGAAGTCGAAAAACCGCTGTGTGGTCTCGTCGGCCTCCGCCTTCGCGATGCGGCCGTCCTTGTCGGCGTCGCGCGAGGCCACCCACTCCGGATAGGGAGGAAGCTGGGGATTGCTGCCTGGCTCGTTCAAGGGGCTGCTGTAACCGACCACGTAGACAGTGTCCTCCGAGAGCACCGCTCCGGACTTCATCTCGGAAGGGAGCTTGCTCGCCCACCAGCGGATCTCCCCCGTCCGCGCGTCGTAGACGTCCAGCCGCAGCGAGCCGGGCGCGAGGATCTCGGTGGGATCTCCGGGATGGACGATCGGCGTGGAATGCCCGGAGAAGGCTTCGGGTCGCGCGGTCCGCCAGAGCTCGCGGCCGGTCTCCGCGTCAAAACCCGCGGCGAACGAGCCCCGGGACTGGTCGCAGACGACGACGACGAGCCCGTCGACCAGGATGGGCGAGCCGCCCATGCCATAGACGTTGTCGAAGGGGCCGAGGGGTGTCCGCCAGCGCTCCTTCCCCTCGTGGTCATAGGCCACGAGGCCGTAGTCGCCGAAGAACACCACGACCTGCTTGGAGTCCGCGGCGGGGCTAGCGGAGGCGGGTCCATTGCGCCGGTCGAGGGCCTCTCGTCGGGGGCGTGGGGCTTCGCGCCGCCAGAGCTCGCGGCCGTCCGACTGGCGAAGGCAGAGGGTCAGCAGCCGCTCCCCGTCCGATGCGGTGAGGAAGATGCGGTCGCCGAGGAGAACAGGAGAGGAGTGCCCGGGAGGGAGCGCTGCCTTCCAGACGACGTTCTTCGCGGGCCCGATCTCGCTGGGCAGCCCGGGGGTCTCCGCCACCCCTGAGCCGTTCGGCCCTCGGAAGCGGGGCCAGTCCCCAGCCGCGACCTCGGTCGCCGCCAGGCACAGGGCCGTCAGTACGACCGAGATTCTCATTCGCGCCCGCATTCTATGCGGAAGGCCGCACCATGAACGGCTTCGCGGGAGGTGAAGAAAAGCCGGATTTGCCCTAATCTGGTTGGTGAGCTATGAGCCTAAACAGCCTTTCCCTTCAACCCAACGAGACGCGCGAGCCCGCACGAGGCAGCGGCAGGGGCCTGATCGTCGTGACGAGCCTGCTCATCCTGCTGGTCGGGGCATTGGGATTCGTCGGCTACCAGATCGTGCAGCGGATGGACGGCGTCGAACGGCAGTTGGCCGCCTTGTCCGTCAAGTCGGATCAGGCGACGGCCCTCGCCAGCGCGGCGATGGATCGCGCCGCCACCGCCGAGGCCGCCAGCAAGGCGGCCGCGGAGGGCCGCCAGGTCGCGGAAGCCCAGACCTCCGAAGCGCGCCAGCAAGCTGACACCGCGCGCCTGGAGGCCACGACCGCGCGTGAGACAGCGGAGCGCGCGGAAGCCGAGGCGGACCGCATCCGCAAGAAGGCGGAAGCCGAGGTCAACCGCCTCGAGGAGGCTCTCGGACAGATCGCCGAGACGCGGCGTACGGCCCTCGGTCTGATGATGAACCTCGGGAGCGACCACCTGAAGTTCCAGTTCGACAAGGCGGAGCTGAGGCCGGAAGACCGGGAGCTGCTCAGCCGCATCGCCGGGATCCTCATGACCTCGCATGACTACACGATCTCGGTGAACGGGCACACCGACGACGTCGGCACGGACGAGTACAACCAGAAGCTCTCCGAGCGCCGCGCCCAGGCGGTTCGCGACTACCTCGTGACGGCCGGGCTGCCGGCGGAGATCCTCGAGGTCCACGGGCACGGGAAGACGCTTCCGCTCGTCCGCGGAAGCTCCGACGCGGCCCGGGCCAAGAACCGCCGTGTGGAGCTCGGCATCGCCAACACCCAGATTCGCTACGGGCGATCGGGGCAGCAGGGCTGACCCAGGCGACGTCCATCAGAAGGGCCGGCGGCGGGGGGCCGAACTAGAATGCCGGCCTTGGAACACGCCAAGCTGCTGCTGCTCGGTGCCCTCCTGGTCGTCAACCTCGTGTTTCTGGCGTGCTGGGTCAGGAGCGCGCGGAAGCTCGGCGGCGCGACGTGGCCGAAGCCCATCGAGGCGGTCGTCGGGTTCATCACCAACTTCTTCGACACGCTCGGGATCGGCTCGTTCGCGCCCACCACCTCGCTGTTCAAGCTGCTCCGGCTGGTCCCGGACGAGCGGATCCCGGGAACGCTGAACATCGGCCACACCCCGCCCACGGTGGCGCAGGCGCTGGTCTTCACCGCGAGCGTCCAGGTCGAGATGGCCACGCTGGCCGGGCTGATCGTTGCCTCGGTAGCCGGCGCCTGGCTCGGGGCCGGGGTCGTGGCGGGGTTGCCGCGCCGCCGCATCCAGATCGGCATGGGCATCGCGCTGGTGGTGGCGGCGACGCTGTTCACCCTCACCAACCTGGGCCTGATCCCGGGCGGTGGTGAGGCGCTGGGCCTCTCGGGCGCGCGCCTGGCGCTCGCCCTCGCAGGCAACTTCGTGCTGGGATCGCTGATGACGCTCGGCATCGGCCTCTACGCGCCCTGCATGATCATGATCAGCCTGCTCGGCATGAACCCGATCGCCGCGTTCCCGATCATGATGGGCTCCTGCGCGTTCCTCCAGGCGGTTGGCAGCGTGCGCTTCCTGGAGAAGGCGAGCTACAGCCTGAGGCCAGCGCTGGGACTGACGCTGGGCGGCGTGCCCGGCGTGCTGATCGCGGCCTTCATCGTGAAGTCGCTTCCGATCACCACGCTGCGCTGGCTGGTCGCCGCCGTGGTGGTCTACACCGCGTGGGCCATGTTGCGCTCGGCACGCTTCGAGAGCCGCTCTGCGCTGCTGGCGCACGCCGACACGGCGCCCGTTCCCTGATCAGCGCGCGGCGCCGGCGGCGAACAGCGACAGCAGCTCGTAGGCGGCGTGGGCGGCCGCCGTGGCCGTGATCTCGGCGTGGTCGTACGCGGGGGCGACCTCGACGATGTCGGCCGCGACGAGGCGGCTTCCGCGCAAGCCCCGCAAGATGCCGAGCAGCTCGCGGCTCGTGAGCCCGGCGGCCTCGGGGGTGCCGGTGCCGGGGGCAGCCGCCGGATCGAGCACGTCGATGTCGATGGACACGTAGAGCGGCGCGTCGCCGACGCGCTGCACCACGCGCTCGAGCGCCCCCGCGATGCCGAGCGTCTCGAGGTCCATCGCCGTGACGATCCTGAACCCGAAGCCGGCGTCGTCGAGGAGATCCCTGGGCGAGAACAGCGGCCCGCGGATCCCGACGTGGATCGAGCGCTCGCGCTGCAGCAATCCCTCCTCGAAGGCGCGCCGGAACGGCGTGCCGTGGGTGTAGGCGGCGCCGAAGTAGGTGTCCCAGGTGTCGAGGTGCGCGTCGAAGTGGAGCAGCGCGACCGGACCATAGCGCTTCGCGACGGCGCGCAGCAGAGGAAGCGCGATCGTGTGGTCGCCGCCGATGGCGACGAAATGCGCGCTTCCAGCGAGCAGCTCGTTCGCGCCGGCCTCGATCTGTCGGATCGCCTCCTGGATGTCGAACGGATTGCAGGCGATGTCGCCCGCATCGGCGACCTGCTGCGCGGCGAAGGGCTGAACGTCGAGACCCGGGTGGTAGGGGCGAAGCAGGCGCGAGCCCTGGCGAACCGCGGCGGGCCCGAAGCGCGCGCCGGGCCGGTAGGTGACGCCGCTGTCGAAGGGCACGCCGACCACGGCGACGTCGCATCGCTCCACCTCGTCGCGCCGGGGCAGGCGCGCGAAGGTGGACGGGCCTGCGAACCGCGGCACGCGCAGCGCATCGATGGGACCCACGTTGCGCGCCCCGTCCCCATTCATGGTGACGGCGATTGTGCCAGAAACCCGTATGCGTGACGAAAAGCCGCCCGGAGTGAGCGCAATCACTCCGGGCCGCCGCCTCCCGTGCACCTAATCGAGGACGACCGGAGAAGGGCGATGACGACAGGGCGGCGCGTTCGAGCCGTGGCGATGGCCGTCGCGGCTCTCGTTTCCATGCTCGCCGGATCGGCGACCCGGGCCGCGTGGCCCGAGCCGCTCCCTTTCGGCCGCGAGAGCATGTATGCCGACATCAACCAGGGCGAGCTGGCCGTGGCCGATCAGATGCTCGCGGACTACTGGCCCGCTCGAGGCCATCCGCCGGCGTACCTTCCGCGGCCGCTGACCTGGACGGAGGATCCCTACAACGACGCGTTCTGGCGGTTCATGTTCTACAGCCTGCGCTATACATCGAACCTGCTCTGGGCCTACCGGACGAGCGGCAACCCGGCCTATCTCGACCGCCTGCTCGAGATCCTTTCGAGCTACGCGGCCTACGACGCCAACCGTCCCTTCGACAGAACGCGCTTCGACAACAAGCACGCCGCCGCCTACCGAGCCATGGTGCTCGTGAATACGCACGCGAAGCTCAAGAGCTGGGGCGTGCTGCCGGCGAGCCTGGACACCGCGCTCATGGCCTCGATCAGTCGGCTGGGCGCGTTCCTTTACAGCCCCTCGAACTTCGAGCCCGGCTTCAACCACGGTTTCAACGAGGGGGCGGGGCTCCTCCTCGTCGCGAAGAACTTTCCCGCCCTGAATCCGACCGGGGCGTGGCGGCAGACGGCGATCAACCGGCTCCTCGGCATGCTCTCGAGCAACATCGACGCGGACGGCGTCGACATCGAGAACTCGCCCTTCTACCACTACTACGTGATGGGCATCGTGTCCCAGATCGCCGCATGGGCCGCGCTGTGGGAGCCGGCGCTGGCGCCTCCTTATACCGACGCGCGACGGCGCATGGTCCATCACGCGGCGATGATCGTGCAGCCCGATGGCCGCCTGCCGATGCTCGGCGCAACGGCCACCACGATCGTCCCCAACCAGGATCCCGCCGTCTACGGCCCGCTGACCGATCTCGATTCCAACTTCGCGTGGGTCTTCTCGAAGGGCGCGGAGGGGACGCCGCCGCCTGCGGGCGTCGAGCTGTTTCCGGTCTCGGGCCTGTTCCTGCTCCGTTCGGCCACTCCGGCGGGCGATCAACGCATACGTCAGACCTTCCTGACCTTCGACAGCGGTATCTACCGCACCGACCACAGCCATCTGGACGCGCTCAGCGTGACGTTCTACTCGTGGGGCGCCGCGCTCTTGCCGGACTCGGGCCTCTTCACGTACGACGCTGGCCCGGAGTTCGACTACTTTCACGGCACACGCGCTCACAACACGGTGGTCGTGGACGGCCTGGATCAACAGGCCGGGGCCGCGGTGCCTGGCGTTCACCGCCGCCTCGCGAACGGCGTGGCCTGGGCCACAGGCAAGAGCCAGCTCGTGGCGGGCGTGACGCATGTCCGGACCGTGATCCTCCTCCGGCGCGACCTCGCGGTGATCGTGGACAGCGTGTCGTCAGGCGTGCCGCATCGCTACGCGCAGACGTGGCACCTCTTCCCGGGAGCGACGCTTCAGCTGGTGGGCAAGGATCTGGTCGCGAACGGGGCTGGCGGCACGGCCCAACTCGCCCTCAGCCAGGCCGACTGGACCGGGCTCTCCGTCGCGACGATCTTCGGCGCTACCGCACCGCTGCAGGGCTGGTACTCGACGGCCTATGGATCGCGAAATCCCAACTGGGCCGCGGAGTACGTCCGCCAGGCCGCCTCCGCCCGCTTCGTCACGCTGCTCGCATCCGGACCCTACGCCGCCACCCACCCCTGGATCCGGCAGAGGTGGGTGACGGGGCAGGACCGGAGGATGATCTGGCTGCAAGCGGGCGCCGCGAGCTACACGCTCACCCTCGTCGCACAAGGCACCGCGAGCGAGGACCTCGTCGTCGAGACGGGCCTGATCGGGCTCTGAGCCTACTCCACGACCGAGATGACCGGCGTCAGCATGAAGCTCCCGCTGCCCGCCTCTTGGATTGACGGCTCGCCCTCGAAATCGAGGGTGATGGTCGTCGCGGCGCTGTTCGTCACGTCGAACTCGTGATCGATGGTGACCTGGCTCGTCGGGATTTCGATCGCGGCGCTCGCTCCGGACGGAGGAGCGATCGAGGCCGCGCAAGGCGACGCGCTGGAAGAAGCAGCATCGAAGTAGAGCGTGGCGGCCGTCACGGCGACGCGGATCTGCGTATAGTGCCCCTCGGCCAACGAGCCTGCGCCGAGCACGTCCTCGACGCCCTGGAGCCGCTTGAGGTCGCAGGTCCTCGTGGCGCTCTCAGGCGAGAACGGGATCCGCGTGAATTCTCCCTGGCCGCTCCTGCGAGCGCTGAGCTCCGAGAACGTCACGAGGACTGCTTGAGCGTCCGAGAACGGGCTGTCCGTGATGCGAACCGTGACCGTCGAGCTGGGCCCGGTCTCGTCGTTGTCGCACGCCGCGAGCCCGAGCCCCAGCAAGATTGCGGTCGATAAACGTGGGAATCGCATGAATATGTCCTCCTCTTCTTTGCTCCTCTTGATGACTAGGCATGAGGACCGTCTCGGGCCGTGATTCCGCTCACTCTTGCACCTTCCACTTCGTCCACACCGCCGGCACGGCTTACACGCGAAGGGGGAAAAATAAGCACGAGCATCGGGCACGCAGTGACCACGCGCACAGTGTTCGTCTAAAGCAATCGAAGCCAGGAGCTTCGCCGCGCGTGCGGACGCTCGCCGCCCGCGCGTGGTTGCGGCACGCCCCTTGCACCCTTGGCTTATGGGGCCCGCCGAGGATTCGGCACCCTCAAAGGAGGAGGAGATGAGAAAGCTCTCCGCGATCCTCGCGCTCGTCTCGATGCTGTTCGTGGCCCCGCTCGCCGTCGCCGCCGATCACGTCGTGTCACGTGAGGCCTCCGAGCGCAGGCTCGCCGACGCCGCGGCCGAACGGGCCAGCAACATCCGATCCCTCGATGCACTGCTGACAGCGCCGGGCGCTGACAAGGCTGCGGCGCTCGCCGGCCTCGACCTCGGCCGCGCCCGCCACGTGCTGCCCGGGCTCAACGACGCCGACCTCAGCGACCTGGCGCAGCGCGCCGCGGCGCTGACGGCCGATCCGGTGGCCGGCCATCGCTATCACGACGCGACCGACACGCTGATGCTGGTGATGGTGTTCGCGGCTATGGCCGTGGTGCTCATCGCGGTCGCGGGCCGCTGACCACCAAGGCAAGGAGGAGAAAGATGAAGAAGGCTACCGCGATCCTCGCGCTCGTCTCGATGCTGTTCGCGGCACCGTTCGTGTGCGCCGACGATCATGTCGTGTCCCGCGGGGCAGCCGACCGCAGGCTGAGCGACGCGGCGGCGGAACGGGCCCGGAACATCGCATCGCTCGACGCACTGCTGGCGACGCCGGACGCGGACAAGACCGCGGCGCTCGCCGGCATCGACCTCGGCCGCGCCCGCCAGGCGCTGCCCGGGCTCAACGACGCCGACCTCAGCGACCTGGCGCAGCGCGCCGCGGCGCTGACGACCGACCCGGTCTCCGGCTATCACGACGCGACCGACGCCCTGATCTTCGTCATGGTGTTCGCAGTGGCGGTGCTCGTGATCCTCGAGGTCGCCAACCGCTACTGAACCAGCCGATCGCCCGAGCCGGCGTCGAAGAACGAGACGCGCTCCTCCGGGAAGCGGAAGCCGAGCGGCTCTCCCGGAGCAGCCCGGAACCCGGCGGGAGCACGGGCCACCACTCGTGCTCCTGCCCATTTCAGGACAACGAGCGACTCGGCGCCCAGCGGCTCGACCGCGTAGACCTCGCCGCATGGTCCACCTGCGGCGCCGACCGTCACGTCCTCGGGCCGGACTCCGATCACGACCTGGTCCCGCGTAGCGAGGGCGACGTCGGTCGGCAGCTCGAGGTCGGGGAGCCGGATGCGGCCTCCCTCGACCGGGGCCGCGATGAAGCTCATCCCTGGGTTTCCGACGAACCCGCCCACGAAGCGGTTGGCCGGGCGCCTGTAGACCTCGTCCGGCGTGCCCAATTGTTGGAGCACGCCGTCCCTCAGCACGGCGATGCGATCGGAGAGGGTCATCGCCTCGGTCTGGTCGTGGGTGACGTACAGCGTCGTGGTCGCGAACTGCGCGTGCAGGCGCCGGATCTCGGCGCGCATCTCGGTGCGGAGCTGCGCGTCCAGGTTCGAGAGCGGCTCGTCAAGCAGGAACACGCTCGGCCGCCGAACCAGGGCGCGGCCCAGCGCCACGCGCTGGCGTTGGCCACCTGACAATTCCGCGGGGCGTCGCTCGAGAAGCGCTGCGACGCCCAGCTGCGCGGCCACCTCCGCCACGCGCCGTGCGACCTCGTCACGCGGGACGCGACGCAGCCTCAGCGGGAAGGCGATGTTCTCGAAGACGCTCTTGTGCGGATAGAGCGCGTAGCTCTGGAACACCATCGCCACGTCGCGCTCGTGGGGCTCGAGGCGCGTCACGCGCCGGTCGCCGATCGAGATCTCGCCGGCGCTGGGCGTCTCCAGGCCGGCCACCATGTTCAGCACCGTCGACTTGCCGCAGCCGCTCGGGCCGAGCAGCGTCAGGAACTCGCGGTCCTCGACGCACAGGTCGAGGCCGCGCACGGCCGCGCCGCCGGCGAAGCGCTTCTCGACCCCCTCGAGCAGCACCCGTGCCATGGCCTAACCCTTGACCGCGCCCGCCGTGATGCCCTGCACGATGCGCCGCTGGAACACGAGCACGAGCGCGAGCACGGGCGCGGAGGCGATCAGGGAGGCCGCCGCCAGCTGCCCCCAGGGCATCTCGTGAAGCCCGGGGAACAGCGCGATTCCAACCGGCACCGTCTGCGCGGACGACGAGCTCGTGAAGACGAGCGCGAACAGGAACTCGTTCCACGCGAAGATGAACGCGAGGATGGCGGAGGCGGCCACGCCCGGCGCGGCCACGGGCAATGCGATCCGCACGAACGCTTGAAACGCCGTGGCGCCGTCCACGCGCGCGGCGCGCTCCAGGTCCCGGGGCAGCTCCGCGAAGAACGTCGCCAGGATCCAGATCGCGAGGGGCAGCACGAAGACCGTGTCCGCGGCGATCAGCCCCCACCAGGTGTCGCGCAGCCCGAGCGCGCGCACGGCGAGGTAGAGAGGACTCAGGATGGCAACGGGCGGCACCATCGAGACTGCGAGGAAGGCGAAGAGCATCAGGCCAGCGCCCGGCAGCTGGAGGCGCGCGAGGGCGTACGCGGCGGGCGCTCCCAGGAGCATGGCGAGTGCGGTCGTGCCGGCGGCCACCACCGCGCTGTTCAAGATGTATCGGCCGAACGGCCGGCCTTCGAAGACGGCGCGGTAGTGCTCGAGGGTCGGGGGCTGCGGCAGCAGCGGCGGCAGGGACGCGAGCTGGTCCTGGGGCTTGAGGCTGGTCACGGCCTGCCACGCGGGCGGCGCGAGGAGGAAGACCAGCGCGGCGCCCAGTGCGGCCGGGAGTCCCAGTCGAGGCACCGTCACGTGATCCTCCGCCTCAAGGTGTTTCCGCCGCCGACCCCCACGATGAGGACGCTGGCGAGCGCCGCGAGCACGAACATGGCGACGGCGAGGGCCGAGCCGTAGCCGAAGCGCAGGGTCTGGAACAGCGTCTTGTAGACATACACGGCCAGCGTCTCGGTGCTGTTGGCCGGTCCGCCGCCGGTCAGCACGTAGATCGCGTCGAAGATCCGGAACGAGTCCAGGAAGCGGAACAGCACGGTGACGACCAGGGCCGGGCGGAGCAGCGGAAGCGTGACCTCGAGGAACACGGCGCCCGAGCGTGCGCCGTCGACGCGGGCGGCGCGGTAGAGATCCGCGGGGATCGCGCTGAGCCCCGCGAGCAGGATGAGGGCCGCGAAGGGCGTCGTCTTCCACACGTCGGCCAGGATCGCGGCATGAATCGCCCAGAAGGGATCGCCCAGCCACGACAGCGGCGCCTCGAGCGCGCCGGCGCGCCTCAGCAGGTGGTTCATGATCCCGAAGTCGGGGTTGTAGATCCACTCCCACATGCGAGCCGCCACGACGGTGGGCAGCGCCCAGGGCAGCAGGACGGCGGTGCGCGCCAGTCCTCGGCCCGCGAAGGTCCGGTGCAGCATCAGGGCCAGGGCCAGCCCGAGCAGGACCTCGATGCCGACTGCGACGGCGGCGAAGTAGAGGGTCGTGCCGAGGCTCCTCCAGAAGCGCGTGTCGTGGAGCAGGTGCGCGAAGTTCGCGAGGCCGACGAAGCGGTCGACGTGGAAGACCGGCATCACGCTCCGCAGCCCGAGCCAGGCGACCGAGGCCAGCGGCCCGACCACGAGCAGCCCCACGAGCGCCGCCGCCGGCAGCACGAAGAGCCAGGAGCGCCCGCCACTCCGGGCGATCAGCTCTCGCCTCCGAGTTCAGCCAGCGCGAACTCCATCTCGCGCCGTGCGTCGGCGAGCGCCGGCTCGACCTCCTTCACGCCCGCGACGACGGCCGACAGCTCCGACTGCAGGGTCTGGGACAAGCCCAGGTAGAGCGGCGTCACGGGCCGCGGACGCGCTCTCTCGAGGATCGGGGGCAGGCTCGCCAGCACCGGGATGTCGCGCAGCAACTCCGGATCCGAGTAGAGCGAGCGCCGGGCCGGCCGGTAGCCCACGGTCCGAGCCATGTGCGCCTGGCTCTCGGGCCGCAGCAGGAACTCGACGAGGGCCCAGGCCTCGTCCGGATGGCGCGAGCGCCGATACACCCCGAGCTGCCAGCCGCCCAGCGTGGAGGCGCCGAGGCCTCGCTCGCCCGGAGGGATCGGCATCAGGCCGACCTTGCCCTTCACTTTCGAGCCCTCGCGCTCGAAGATGTTCCACGCATACAGCCAGTTTCGGAGGAAGACTGCCCGGCCCGCCGCGAAGAGCTGGCGCGTCGCCTCCTCGTCGGCCGTGGTCACGAGCGGAGGGCTCACGCCGCTGGTGAGGAGCGTGCGTTCGAACCGCAGCGCGTCACCGGCCTCCCGCGTGTCGACATGCAGCCGGCCGTCTCGGAACAGCTCGGCGCCGAAGGACGAGAGGAACTCGAGCGAAGCGCAGACCAGGCCCTCGTACTGCTTGCCCTGCCACAGGAAGCCGTAGAGATCGGGCCGCGCTTCGGCGTCAAGGATCGCCCGCGCTGTCTCCGCGAGCGCTGGATAGGTCGAAGGCAGCCCTCGGCCGTGCTTCTCGAGGAGGTCCCTGCGGTAATAGACGACGCCGGCATCGATGAACCAGGGAAGGCCGTAGAGTCGGCCGCGGCGCGTGCAGGCCTGGAGCGGGGCGGGGAAGATGTCGGCGAGCAGGCTCGGTGGAGCGCGCTCGCTCAGGTCGAGCAGCCAGCCGGCGCGGCTGAACTCCGGAACCCAGACGACGTCCATCGCGAGCACGTCCAGATCGGTGGAGCCGCCCTCGAGCGTCGTGATGTAGTACTGGTGCTGGACGTCGCTCGAGGACGGCAGCGTCTCGTCCACGACCGTGAGCCCGCTCTCGGCCTCGAAGCGGTCGAGCAGCTCGCGGAGCATCCGATGCTCGCCGGGCACCTTGCCGTGCTTGAAGACGATCGTCCGGTCCGGCGCGCCCGAGGCACGAGCGCAGCCCAGCGCCACGACCGCCAGCAGCACCGCCGCGTTGCCCCTCATCGTGTGACCCTTGACACCGTCATTCTTGCGGGAATGTGACTCCCATCACTCGCCAGCTCGCCAACTTCTTCGGGCGGCCAGTGTACTTCGGACGAAGGAGAGCAAAGCCATGAGAGCCGCACCGAGCCGCGTGGCCTTCTGGGTCCTCGACCACGCGCCGCTTCTGGCTGGAATCGGCGTCCTGGCCTTCGCCGGCGGGAAGCCGGCCTGGACGGCGGCCGGCTGGACGGCGCTGGGCCTGGCGCTCCTGCAGTGGCTGGTCGAGTCGAGCGGCTACCACCTGCCGCGGCCCGGCAGGACTCGGGTCGTCGCCTACGGCTGCTGGGAGCAGCCGATGGTCTTCGCCGTACGCTGCCGCTCGCGAACGCTTCTTTTCTACCGCGTGTTCGGCGCCGCGGCCCAGCTGCCCGACGAGTACCAGGTCTTCGCGCTGCCGCCGATGGACGAGATCGAGATCCGCAACTCCTGGAGCCAGCAGCCTCTCCCGGAGGGCCACCTGCTGGGCCGCGTGCCGACATCCGAGCTGAGCTTCGAGCACGGCGTCGGCTGTCATTTGAGGACCGCCGAGGTGTTGAGGCTGGAGGCGCGGCTGCGCGGGTGACTCCAGTCGCCTCGCTGTGACGAGCGGATGCGAGTAGATCATCGCCTCGATTCCCCTCTCCTTCATCTCGGCCATTGCCAGGGCATAGAGCTCGCCTGCGTCCCGCCTCGGGCCGGCTGGAACACGAACTAAGTTAGTCGCGGTTGCCAGCATACGGCCGTGGCGCCGCGCCGACCGAGTAGGAGGCTCGGAAGGGGGTGTGGGTCACGGCGCGGTATGCTCCTCCCCTCACGCGCGGAGGACAGGATCCATGAGCGCTCACGTCGAGACCTTTCTCGCCAGCCTGAATCGCTGCCTCGCCACACCGGACTTCCTGCATCGCTTCTACGACCGGTTCACGGAGACGTCCGAGGAGGTCCGGAACAAGTTCAGGAAGACGGAGTTCCCTCGCCAGACCCGTGTGCTGGCGGACTCGCTGTATGCCCTCGCCGTCGCCGCGCAGGGCACTTCCGAGGGCATGGGGTGGCACGAGCTCGACCGCGTGGCCGAGCTTCACGACCGGAGGCACCTCGACATCCGGCCCGAGCTCTACGACACCTGGCTGGAGTGCCTGATCTCGGCCGTGCGCGAGTTCGACCCCGAGATGAGCTCGGACGTCGAGTCGGCCTGGCGCCGCACGCTGGCCATCGGCATCGAGCGCATGCGCTCGCGGTACTGAGCGCCAGCGGACATCAGCGGCGCGAGAGCTCGTCGCGGTGCACGACCCCGGCCTTCATCACGAAGCCGACGCGCTCGATGGCCGTGATGTCGCGCAGCGGATCGCCCGGGACACCGACCACATCCGCCCATTTCCCGACTTCGAGCGTGCCCACGCGATCGGCCCAGCCGAGGATCTCGGCGTTGATCCGCGTCGCGGAGACGATCGCCCCCATGGGAGCCTCGCCGAGATGGACGCGGAACGAAAGCTCACGGGCGTTCTGGCCGTGGGGCATCACCGGGACGTCGGTGCCGAGGCCTACGGAAAGGCCAGCGGCGAGGGCCTTCTTGAACGAGGCGAGCTGCCGCTCGCGGATCGCTCGACCCCGCTCCCTCTCGGAGGCGGGGACCGTCGGGTCCTCGGGCACGACCTGGGAGATGTAGAGGGTCGGGACGTAGTAGGACGAAGAAGAGCCCTTCAGCATCGCGATGGCCTCGTCGTCGAGCATCGAGCCGTGGTCGACGGTGCGCACGCCGGCGCGGATGGCGGCCTTGATGCCCGCGGTCCCGTGGGCGTGGGCGGCGACGCTGCGTCCCCAGCGCCGTGCCTCCTCCACGGCGGCGCGGATCTCGTCGTCGGAGTACTGCTGTGCGTCGGGCGGGATGCCCTTCGAGAGCACGGCGCCGGTGGCGAGGATCTTCACGAAGTCGGCGCCGTGCTTGAAGTTCGTGCGCACGGCCTTGGTGATCTCGAGCGGGCCGTCGGCGAGGGTCTGGACGCTGGGCACGTCCACGTAGATCGAGAACTGCTTCGCATCGCCCGCGCCGCCGGTCGAGGACACGTAGTTCCCCGCCACGATCAGGCGCGGGCCCGCCACGGCGTCCTGCTCGATGGCGTTGCGCAGCGCGACGTCGACGTAGGGCCAGTTCGGGCCCATCTCGCGGCAGGTCGTGAAGCCCGCGCGCAGCGTCATCTCGGCGAAGTGCGCCGCCCACAAGGCATCCTCGGCCGGTGTCGTCTTGACGAGCGCGTCCTCCCAGTGCACGTCGGCGCGCCCGGTCAGGTGCGTGTGGAGGTCGATCAGGCCCGGCAGCAGCGTCGCGTCGCCCAGGTCCACGACCCGCGCTCCGGCCGGCACCGCGACCCGCGTCCCGACCTCCGCGATGCGATCGCCTTCGATGCGAAGCATCGCCGGAGCGAGTGGAGATCCGCCACGGCCGTCGACGAGCTGCCGGGCCTTGAGCACGACCACTTCACCGCCCGCGCTGGCGGCGACCAGGAGAGACGCCAACCCGAGCGCCGTCAGGCTCATGCTCACCTCGTCAGATGCCGGCCGAGAGGCCGAAGTCGATGGACAGGTTGGCGCCGGTGATGCCGGTGGCCGCCGGCTGCGCCAGGAAGAAGATCAGCTCCGCGACCTCGTCGGGCCGCAGGAAGCGCGCGCGCGCCGCCTGCGGGTACTGGTCGAGGAGCCGGCGCCGATAGGCCTCCGGGTCGCGGTCGCCGAAGTTCTCCGCCTGATGCCTGAGCATGGGGGTCTCCACGTCGCAGGGACACACCGCGTTCACCCGCACGCCGCGTGGAGCCAGCTCCAGCGCCAGGGCGCGCGTGAGATTGCTCACGGCGCCCTTCGACGCGCAATAGACCGCCGCGCCGGTGTTGCCCTGGAGGCCCGCATCGGAAGACAGGTTGACGATCGAGCCGCCGGTCTTCACCAGGTGCGGGATCGCCGCCGCGCTCATGAAGAACAGGCCCTTCAGGTTGACGTCGAGAACGCTGTCGAAGTCCTCCTCGCGCGTGTCCTCGGCCGGGCCCTCCGTCCACAGTCCGGCGGCGTTCACGAGGCAGTCGAGGCGGCCGGCCGCGGCTGCTGCGGCCTCCACGACGGCCCGGCATGCCGCGACCTCGCGCAGGTCCGCCGCCACTATCGTCGTCAAGGCTCCGCCGAGGTCACGCCTCAGCCCGTCCAGGTCCGCGGCATCCCGGTCGGTGGCGGCGACCCGCCATCCGCCCGCCGCGAAACGCCGCGCCGTCGCGCTGCCGATGCCGCCCACCGCGCCCGTGACGAGGAGGACCGGGTCAGCCATGCAGGCTCTTCTCGTCCACGATCGTGTGGCCGCCGTCCACGACGATGAGCTGACCCGTCACGTACGAGGCCTCGGGCGCAGCCAGGAACGCGACCGCGGCCGCGACCTCGAGTGGCGTGCCGCAGCGTCGCAGCGGGGTCGCGCAACCGTACGCGCGCTCGGCGTCGCTGATCGACGCGGTGTCGATCCAGCCCGGCGCCACGGCGTTCACGGTCACCCCACGCTCCGCGACCTCGAGGGCGACCGCGCGCGTGAAGCCCGCCAGGCCGGCCTTGGCGGCGTGGTACCCGACGTCACCTCGGAAGGCCACGATCGGGCCCGAGACCGAGGAGATGTTGACGATGCGTCCGTAGCCGGCGGCGGTCATCGCCTGCAGCGCGGCGCGTGTCACGTAGAACGCCGTGGCGAGGTTGCGCTCCAGCGAGTCGCGGAAGGCCTCATCGGGCAGGTCCGCGAGCGGTCCGGGCGCCGACGGCCGCGAGACGGACGTCATCCCGGCGTTGTTGACCAGCACGTCGAGCCGGCCGAAGCGGCCGAGCACCTCGCCGACGAGGCGCTCGGCCTGCCGCGAGTCCGTCAGATCGCCGACGACCGCGCAGCTCTCGATGCCCTCGGCCTGAAGCTCGGCCGCCCGCTGCTGGATCCGATCGGTCGTGGACGTGAGGCCGACGCGAGCGCCGAGCCGGCCCAGGAGCCTCCCGCACGCGAAGCCGATGCCGTCGCGGCTACCGGCGCCGGTGACGAGAGCCACCTGACCGGCGAGATCCGCGAAGGCGGGCTGCACGCCGCGTATTGTTGCCCAGGCGACCGGCGGTGTCCGGGTGGGAAGGAAGGGGCCCGCTTCCGCGAGCCGGGCCCCTCCGTCAGGTCAACTACTCGGGCTGGCCGGTCTGGATCGGCCCGATCCGGTACGGACGCATCATCTCGTTGTCCTCGTGTT
>DATFEN010000122.1:0-18973 GCA_035251085.1 Vicinamibacteria bacterium
CCCGATCCAGCAGCGCCTTGAAGCCGCCCTCGAACAGCGGAGCGAAGCGTTCGAGGTAGTCGTAACGCATCTGGTCGACCGAGACGAACAGCACGAGCCGCGGTCGGAGCGGCTCGCCCGTGGCGCACGTCCGGACCAGGCCCCACAGAGCCAGGAACGCAGCGGCGGCGGCCGCCGCTCCACGTCGAAGATCGCTCGTCAACGGTGTCGGTTCTCCGGGGCCTGTCGGCCGAAACCCCGGATACTACTGTGAGATGCGCGTCACAGTCCCTTTCGCCGGCATCTTCGTATAATGTCCACGATGCGTGGGCTTTCAGTCTCCACGCGCGCGGGAGAAACCCGCCGGGAGTCATGAAGATGCGGAAGCTGGCGTTCCTGGCCGTTTGGGCGCTCCTGGCCTCAGGGACGGCATCGGCGCAAGAGGCCGATCGGGACACGCCGGAGGAGTCACAGGCGGCCGCGCGCGACCCACGCCAACAGATCCGCGTGCTGCGGGACCCGTACGAGCTGGCCTCTTTCTATCGCGGCGAGAACCAGGGCGGTTTCTTCGCCACCGCCAGCGAGCGCCACCCGATCGCCAGCTTCTATCGTGGCGGCGTGTCGCGCGGCGGGTACTCGCGCTTCTGGACGTCGGGCTACCGCACGCGGCCCTATCCGGTCGGCATGCCGCCGTACGGAGCGGCCTACGACGGTCCACCCACCCCCGACTACCGCAGCCGCATCGGCGAGAACGGCGACCTGTTCCTGCTGGCGCCCACGATCCTGGCGCCGGTCGGCCCGCTGGCGGACGTGTTCTTCTCGATCGACGTCCGCTAGCCGCTCCTCACCGCCGTCCCGCAACGGCCTGCATCAGAAGCACGAGCGCTCGATTCAGGGCGCCGTCAGCCGCTGCCTCGCCCTTGTAATGGCCGAGACGCGCCACGACCAGCTCGTGAGACGGCACGATCAGGGTCGTCTGACCGCCGGCGCCGGCCATGTAGTAGGCGTCCTCCGGCACGGGGAACGCGCGGTCGCCGTTGATCCAGAAGAAGCCACCATAGATGGGTCGGCCGTCGGCCTGCCATGCCGGTGCCACGGTGCTGACGAAGCGCACGAAGCCCTCCGGTAGGATCCGCTCCCCATTCCAGATGCCGTCCTGCAGGTAGAGGTTCGCCAGGCGGGCCCAATCGCGCGCGGAGGCCAGCTCATAGCCCTGCGTCAGGAAGTTGCCGTAGGGGTCGGTCTCCATGACCATCGTCCGGATCCCGATCCTGTCGAACAACGCGCGACGCGGAAAGGACAGGTACTCCTCGCCTCGTCCCTCCACCGCCCGGCGGATGAGGGAGTTGATCAGGACCGGGTCGGTGTTCCGGTAGCGTCCGACCGTGTCGGGAGGCCACTGCTGCGATCGCGTCGCCGCGTACTCGAAGGAGTCGATCGTGCCGGTGTAGAGATAGAGGTGATCCGGGTATCCGCGCGCGGGGTCGAAGTCGGGATCCTGCGGAGCGCGGATGCGGAGCCCACTCGACATGCGCAGCAGGTCCGCGATGCGGATGCCGGCGCGTGCGTCACCGGGGCCCTGCCACTGCGGGATGGGCGCCGGTTGCAGGAGACCGTAGGCGCCCTGACGAATCAGGATGCCCATGAGCGTCGCGGTCAGGCTCTTGCCCATCGACCAGCTCTCGAGCGGCGTCCGCGCCGTGATGCCCGTGGCGTAGCGCTCGGCGATGATCCGTCCCTTCCAGGTGACGACGAACGCCGCGGTCATCGCCGCGGGCTCGAAGGCCGCGTCCAGGGCGCGCTCGACCGTCGTCTCGTCGAGCTCTCGAGGCAGGGACGTCCGCGGCAGCGCGTCGCCCATCGGCCACGGCTCCTTCGCCGGGTCGGGGAGGGCGCTCGCCACCCGAATGGGCTTGAAGAACGGCGCATCGCGGCCGACGGGCAAGGCAACGCAACCCTGGTCACCCACGTACAGGGCCTGACGGACGATGCCGTCCGGCACCGCGACCCGCACGGATCTCCGGTTCGAATCGACGGCCGGCCGACCCAGCTTCCGCCGCTCTTCGAGCGGGCACGTGAAGTAGCCGACGTTCTCCCATGCGAAGTCGAGCTCCAAGCCCGTCACGAATACGGCCGAGCACATCACCTTCGCGCATCCCGCAGCATGGTGCGCGAGGGCGTCGCCGGGCGGCGGCACGTACTTCGTATCGAGCTCGAGCCTTCGACCGCGACCGATGAGGTCCTCGGGAGACGACCCTTGGGCGGAAGCCGTCACCGGCCGGAAGCCGATGCAGAGCCCGAGGGAGCATGCCAGCACACGTCGACGAAGCGAGGTCCTCATGCGCGCTCTCTCCTGTGTGGTGCGCCTCGACCGTGCCCAGAGTGTCCTCGCTCCACACTCAACGGGGGTACCCGTGACGTCAGCGCAACTCACGTCCACTTCTTCATCGCCTACCTGGTCAGCTTCGTCGTGTTCTGGTTGATCGCGAAATGGTACGTGGCTGCCGGCCTGACGCTGGTGGTCTTCGGCCTCGACTCGACGATCGGCACGGCGCCGTCAGTCCCCTCCGGTCTCGAGCCCGATCACCTCGAAGATCGTTCGCCCGACCTCGCGGGCGAAGCGGTCGGCGTAGCCCATCACGGGACCGACGGTCTCGTCGCACTCCAGGCGCTCGACGCGGTGCATGGGATAGAAGACGGTCACGAGCCCGAGCAGGTCCTCGTCGCCACGCACCTCCTGGCGCATGTAGTCCTCGAACGACTCGAGCTCGATGCCGCGGACCATCACGCCCGCGGTCGTGAGGCCGAGCAGGATGCCCCAGACCTTCTCGCGCGGCCCGTGCAGGTAGACGACGACCGGCGTCCCCTCCGTGAGCTCGAAGGGCTTCATCTCCGCAACCGATCGAGAAAGGCAGCGATGCGGTACGCGCCCTCCCTCAGGTCCCCCATCGAGCGCGCGAACGACAGGCGCAGGAAGCCTGGCGCGCCGAAGCCCTCGCCAGGGACCACGGCGACCCCCTGCTCCTCGAGCAGCCGCGCCCCCAGGTCGAGGGTCGTGGGGCACTGTTTCGAGAGGTAGGTCCCGCAATTGGGGAACAGGTAGAAGCCCCCGCCGGGCCGCACGCAGGTGAGGCCCGGGATCGCGGTCACGGCGCCGTAGATGAACTCGTACCGCTCCCGGTACTCCGCGGCGAGCCGCTCGACCACGTCCTGCGGCCCGGCCAGCGCCGCCACCGCCCCCGCCATAGCGAAGCTGGTCGGACATTGCGTGCTGTGCGACACGAGCGCCGCGCAGGCGTCCACCAGCGGCTGACCGGCGAGCACCCAGCCGATCCGCCAGCCCGTCATGCAGTAGGTTTTCGATGCGGTGCCGATGATCACGAGCCGCTCGCCGAGCTCCTTCCGCACGCGGTCCAGCAGCGTCCGGTCGATCGGCTCGAAGCTCAGGCGCGCGTAAGTGTCGTCGTAGAGGAGCGTGATCCGGCGCCTCCTGCAGAGTTGCGCCAGCGCGAGCAGCTCCTCGGCGCCCACCACGCTCCCCGTGGGATTGGACGGGCTGTTGATCAGGATCGCACGCGTTTTGGGAGTGATCGCCCGGGACAGGAGGCGTGCCGTGATCGCAAAGCCGTCCTTCTCGCGCGAGGGCACGATCACGGGCTTCGCACCCGCCAGGCGCGGACACTCCGCGAAGGTGGGCCAGTAGGGCGCGGGCAGGACCATCTCGTCGCCGCGGTCGAGGAGCGCCTGGCAGACGAGATAGAGCGCCTGCTTGCCTCCGATGGTGATGGCGACCTCCGAGGGCTCGAAGCGGACGCCGAAGTCCTCGCGGTAGCGGCGCACCACCGCGCGGCGCAGCTCCGGCGTGCCCGCCGACGGCGCGTACTTGGTCTTGCCCTCGGCCATCGCCTGGGTCGCCGCGGCCACGATCGACGGCGGCGTGGGCTGGTCCGGCTCGCCCACGCTGAAGTCCAGCACGCTCCGGCCGCTGGCTCGCAGCGCCGCCGCGCGCTGCGCCATCGCCACCGTCGGCGACACCTCGATCATCCGCGCCCGGCGCGAGAGCGCCGGCTCTTTCGAGCTGACCAAGCTCAGTCCTTCCTCCCGCGCCCGCGCCGCGCGGCGTTCTGGCGCTTCTCGCGCAGCCGTCGCTCGACCACCGGCGGCACCAGGCCGCGCACGTCGCCGCCCAGGTCGAAGACCTCCTTGACCAGCCGCGAGGACAGGTAGGAGAAGCCTTCGGGCGCCATCAGGAACACGGTCTCGATCCTGGGGTTGAGGCGCCGGTTCATGAGGGCCATCTGGAACTCGTACTCGAAGTCCGAGATGGCGCGCAGGCCGCGGATGATCACCGAGGCTCCGATGCGCATCGCATAGTCCACCAGCAGGCCCGAGAAGGTGTCGCCGCGCACGCGCTTCTCGCCGCGGAACGCGTCGCGGATCAGCCCCAGGCGCTCCTCGGGGCTGAACAGGGGCTTCTTCTCGGCGTTGACGAGGATCGAGATGATCACCTCGTCGAACACCTTCAAGGCGCGGTCCACGATGTCGATGTGGCCGTTGGTGATGGGGTCGAAGGACCCCGGGAACACGGCCACCGAGCGGCTCTCGTGTTTCAACTCAAGCCTCGCGCGCGAAGAAGCTCAGGCGATGGTCACCGATCCGGATCTCACGGGTGCGACGAAGGCGCCCTATTCTCTCCGGGAGCGGGCGCTTGTGGAAGTGCTCGGCGACCAGCACGCCGTCCCCGGCGAGCAGGCCTTCGGCATCCGCTTGAGCGATCACTGGCTCGTACAGGTCGGCGTCGTACGGCGGGTCGATGTAGATCACGTCGAAGCGCTCTCCGCGCTCGGCCAGGGCCGGCAGCGCGACGCGCGCGTCCTGCCGGAACACCCGCAGCTCGCCGCCCCGGCCCTCGAGCGCGCGCGCGTTCTCGCGGATAGCCCGGACCGCCGCGCCGCTCGTCTCGACCAGCACGCTGCGGGCGGCCCCGCGCGAGAGCGCCTCGAGCCCGACCGCGCCGCTGCCGGCGAAGGCGTCGAGGAACCGGCATCCCGGCAGCCGGGCCGCGAGGACATCGAACAGCGTCTGCCTCACGCGTGCGCCGGTGGGCCGCGTCTCGGGTCCCTTCGGCGCCCTGAGGCGTCGCCCCTTGCCGCGGCCGGCGATGATGCGGGCCACTCGCTCTAGCCCACGCGCGCCAGTCCGAAGCGGCGCTCCCACCCACCCTCGTCGAGGAACGCGCGTAAAGGCTCAGGGGCCGCGCCGCCCCCGGCGGTCCAGGCGAAGGCCTCGGCGCGCGCGCGCTCCAGGAGGTCGCGGTCGCGGATCAGGTGCGCGACGCGGAACGTCGGCAGGCCCGACTGGCGCGTCCCGAAGAAGTCGCCCGGACCCCTGAGCTGCAGGTCCTTCTCGGCGATCGCGAAGCCGTCGTCGGTGCGCGCCAGGGCCTCCAGGCGCTCGCGGGCGTCGTCGCCGAGCCGGCCGCTGGCGAGCAGCACGCAGATGGAGGCGCCCGCGCCGCGCCCCACGCGGCCTCGGAGCTGATGGAGCTGCGCGAGGCCGAAGCGCTCGGCGTGCTCGATCACCATGATCGTCGCGTTGGCCACGTCCACGCCGACCTCGATCACGGTCGTGGCGACGAGCACGTGGCTCTCTCCCCGCGCGAAGGCGCCCATCACCGCTTCCTTCTCGGCGCTCTTCATGCGGCCGTGGAGCAGGACGACGCGCCGGCCGGGCAACACGGCCGCCCATTCCCCCGCCATCTGCGTGGCCGCCTTCACGTCCTCGAGCTTCTCGGACTCCTCGATGAGCGGGTAGACGACGTAAGCCTGTCGCCCGGCAGCCAGCTCACGACGGACGAGCTCCAGCACTTCGCGACGTTGCGTCGCGGAGCGCAAGAGGGTACGCACGGGAGTGCGCCCGGGGGGACGCTCGTCGATCACGGAGGTGTCGAGGTCGCCGTAGGCCGTGAGCGCCAGCGTGCGCGGAATCGGAGTCGCCGTCATCACCAGCACGTCCGCGTCGTAGCCCTTGCGCCTCAGGTCCTCGCGCTGGATCACGCCGAAGCGGTGCTGCTCGTCCACCACGGCCAGGCCCAGGCGCGCGAACCTCACTCCCTCCTGGATCAGCGCGTGCGTGCCGACCGCGATCTGGGTCTCCCCCGCCGCCAGCCTTTCGAGCGCCGCGCGCTTCTCCTTGCCCTTGCGGCCCGCGCTCAGCAACTCGACGCGATGGGGGAGGCGGTGCAGGAGGCGACGCAGGCCGAGCAGGTGCTGCTCGGCCAGGATCTCGGTGGGCGCCATGAAGGCGGCTTGGTAGCCGTTCTCGATCGCGATCAGCATCGCGAGCACGGCGACCACCGTCTTGCCCGAGCCGACGTCGCCCTGCAGCAGCCGGTTCATCGGGTGCGGGGAGCGCATGTCGTCGGCGATCTCGCGGAGCACGCGCTTCTGCGCGGCAGTGAGCGGGAACGGCAGCACGCGCTTCACCGCCTCCCGCGTGCGGTCGGTGATGGTGAAGGCGATGCCCTTGCTCTCGCGGGCGCGGCCCTGGCGCAAGCGCGCCAGGCCGAGCTGGAACAGGAACAGCTCCTCGAGGATGAGCCGCAGGTGACCCGGGCTGCGCGCGGCGTTGAGGACGGCCAGCTCGTCGGCGTCGGTCGGTGCATGGACGCGCCTCAGCGCTTCGCCTCGACCCAGGACGCCGAGGCGTGTCCGGATCTCGCCGGGCAGCGGATCGGGCAGGTCCGGCGTAACCTGCTCGGCGAGGCCGACGACCGCGCGGCGCAGGGCCTTGCCCTGGAGCGGGCCGAGCTTCTCGTAGATCGGCACGATCCGGCCCGTGTGCAGCCCCGGCGCTCCGTCGTCGTCGCCGCTGAGCACTTCGTACTGGGGCGAGACCATGGTGAGCTGCCGGCCTCCCGGCGCGTCGAGCTCGACCGCTCCGTAGAGCACCACGCGGGCGCCGCGCGGAAGCACGTCGCGCAGGAACGGCTGGTTGAACCAGATCGCCTTCAGCCGGCCGGTGTCGTCCTCGAGGCGGATCTCGTAGAGCGCGACGCGCCGCGCGCGCCGAAGCGCGGCCACCGCGACGTGTCCGCTCACCGACAGCTTCATCCCCGGTCGCAGCTCGGCGATCTTCGCGAACGCGCGGCGATCCTCGTAGCGGAACGGCACGTGAAGCAGCAGGTCCTCCGCGGTGCGGATCCCGAGCTTCTCGAGAACTGGCGCCCGCTGCGGCCCGACGCCCTTCACGTATTGAACCGGCGTCTGCAGGTCCATCGAAATGGCGAGAGTTTAGCCGCGCTCGGCGCCCTCCAGGGACCGCGCCGGAGCCCTGGGAGTATGATCCCGCGCGTGCAGGCCGAGCGCGCCCGCCGCGACCTGGTCCGCCTGCTGCAGCTCGCCCACGCCGGCGAGATGGCCGCGGCCTTCGCGTATCGCGGCCACTGGCGCTCGGTCTCCGACCGCGAGGAGCAGGAGCGCATCCGGGCGATCGAGGCCGACGAGTGGCAACACCGCACGCTCGTGGCCGAGATGCTTGCCCAGCTGGGCGCCGGCCCGGCGCGTCTCAGCGAGATCCGCGCCCGCATCGTCGGTCGGACCCTCGGCGCGCTGTGCCACATCGCCGGCTGGGCCTGGTCCGGATGGCCGAGGTCGAGCGCGAGCACGAGCGCTACTTCCGCGAGCGCCTCGCGGGCCACCCGCTCACGCGCTTCGTGCCGCTCTGGAAGACGCCGCCCGTGCGCGACCCGGCCGGCGAGCCGCGCCCTCAGGCCTCAGGTCCGGGCGCGCGCCCTGCGCCGCTCGCGCGCGGTCTCTACGATCAGGTACAGGATCGGGATGAAGTACAGGTTCAGCAGCGTCGAGGCGATCATGCCTCCGAAGACGGTGGTCCCCACAGAGCGGCGTCCAGCCTGGCCTGCGCCCCCGGCCAGCACCAGCGGCACGACGCCGAGAATGAACGCGAACGAGGTCATCAGGATCGGTCGCAGCCGGATGCGGGCGGCCTCGACCACGGCATCCACGATCGACAGGCCGCGCGCGCGGAGCTGCTCGGCGAACGCCACGATCAGGATCGCGTTCTTGCTGGCGAGGCCCACGAGCATCACGAGCCCGATCTGGCAGTAGACGTCGTTCTGCAGGCCGCGCGCCCACTGGGCGCCGACCGCGCCGAGGATCGCCATGGGCACGGCCAACGGGCTTGATGCCTTCGAGGACCAGGTAGTCGCCTTCTACGATCTCGCCGAGGCGCAGCGCCTTCTGGCGCGCCACGAGCGCGCCCTTGTCCTCCTCGGCGACGAAGGCGAGGTATCGGCCGCTGATCCGTGAGACCGCGAGCACCGGAACGACAGGCCCCTCATGGGTCCCCCAGACGAGCCGGGCCCGGATGAACTGCGCGGGCGCAGCCACACGCCCTCGCCCATGCTCGCCTTCGCCAGCACCGTCTGCGTCGCCTCGTCGACCTGCGGCGACACGAACGTGATCCGGGTCTCGGCCAGGACGGCGCCGCTGCCGTCCACCTGGACCGGCAAGCCGAGCCGAAGCTGCGGGGCGCGCTCGACGGGCACGGACACGTGCGCTTCGAGCCCGCCCGGCTGGTCGATGGTCGTGACGGTGGTCTCGGCCGTGACGCGGTCCCCCACGCGCGCGGGGATGTCGCCGACGATCCCGGCGGTGGGCGCGGCCACGCTGTAGTAGTGGAGCTGCACCTGTTGCTCGCGGACCTGCGCCTCCAGGGCTGCGAGCTCGGCCTGTGCCGCGTCGAGCGACGCCTTGGCCTGATCCAGGTCCTGCTGGCTCGCGATCCCCGACGCCGCGAGGCCGCTCACCCGCTCGTGCTGCTGCCGTGCGTATTCGACGCTGGCGCGCTTCGCCGCCAGCGTGTCCTGCTGGCTCTTGAGCGTCGCCTGTTGCTTGGCGGGGTCGATCTGCACCAGCGGCGTCCCGGCCGCGACGCGCTCGCCCGGACGCACGAAGATCTGCGTGATCTTGCCCTCGACATCGGGCCGGATCGCCGACGAGGCGCGCGACTTGAGCGTCGCCACGTACTCGGAGCTGTCGGGAACGTTCGCGATGCGAGCGACCTCGATCTTCACCTTGGCGCCCGGAGGCCCGCCGGGCCCTCCCGCGCCCTGGCATCCGAAGGCCACAGACGCAAGCAGCAGCATCAAGATGGAGGAGAGTCGGCTCATGGCCCGCGTACCCTAGCACGCGGAACTTCCTTATGGGGTGCGGCCTGTGTCGAGCACCTCGCGCACCTTTCGCGCGAGCGCGTCGGGTGCGAAGGGCTTCGACAGGAACGCCGCGTCGCGCACGAGCAGATCGTCGGGCGCGGCGTCGGCTTCGCCCTGTCCGGACACGAAGAGCGTCTTCGCCTCCGGCCAGCTCCGAACCACGCGTCGAGCCAGCTCCGGGCCGGTCATGTCGGGGAGCGCGACCTCGGTGATCGTGAGCTGGATCGGAAGGCCGTGGCGCTCCTGGATCGCCAGGGCCTCGGCTCCCTGTCCGGCCTCGAGGACGGCATAGCCCTGCGCCTCCAGGATCTCGTGCGCGACCAGGCGCACCGCCTCATGGTGCTCGACGAGCAGGACCGTCTCGGAGCCCCTGGGCGGAGCCTCGGCGACGTCCGGGGCGCTTCGATGCGCCTCCCCCGGCGGCCCGATCGGGCGCCCGCGGCTGAAGGCGAGCAGTTGCTGGGTCAGGTCCCTCGCGCGCTCCGCCGCGCTCAGGATCTCGTCGAGATGGTGCCGCAGGGTCTCGTCGGAGCCCAGCCCGCGGCGCGCCAGCTCGCCGCGGCTGGTGATGACCGTCAGCAGGTTGCTGAAGTCCTGGGCCGCGCCCCCGGCGAGCTTCCTCACCGCCTCGAGCTTGTCCGTGCGGCGCACCTGGCGCTCGAGGTCACGGGCGTGGGTCACGTCGCGGAAGCTCCAGACCCGTCCCGTCGGCAGCCCGTCCTGCCGGAGCGGAATCGAGTAGCGCTCGAAGGTCCTCCCGTCCTTGAAGGCGAGCTCGTCGAAGGCCTCGGCCTCGGGGCGGGAGTAGAGCTCCTGCACCTTGCTCAGGAACTGCTGCGGGTCCTTGAGCTGGTCGAGGACGTGGGCGATGAGCGCGACGTCGTCCCGCATCGTCAGCATCGGGCGTGGAATGCGCCAGAGGTGCGCGAAGCGCTCGTTGAACGACACCACTCGCCCTCCGTGATCCACGACCAGGATCCCGTCCGCGGTGGAGTCGAGGGTCGAGCGGAGCACGCCGACCGTGCGTTTCAGCTCCTCCTCGGCGCGCTTCCGTTGCAGGCCGGCGACGACCTGGCGCGCGACGAAGGTGAGGATCTCCTGCTCCTCTGCGCCGTAGGCCGCGTTCCCCGGCCGCGCCTGGACCACGAGCGCGCCAAGCGTCTTCGCGTCCGCGATCAGAGGCACTCCCAGCCAGCTCCCCGGAGGATCTCCCGCCACGAGCGGCTGGCCCGTTCCAAGGATCTCGTTCGTCCAATCGTCGGCAAGGCGGTCCACCGACGCTGCCGCCGCCGCGTCGCCGGCGAAGTACGGACAGCTGACGGTGCCGCTCTCGTCACACAGCACCACCCGCAACATATGCGCGGCGATCAGCTGCCGGAGCGCGGACTCGATTCCAGTGTAGAGATCGGGCATGTCGAGCGTGCCTTGCGCCCTCTCGGCGACGCGGTACAGCGCCACTTGGACGGCCTCCGCGCGCTTGCGCTCGGTGATGTCCCGCACCACCCCAGTGAAGGTTCGGGCGCCGCGGCCGCCCGACTCCGCGAAGGAGATCTCGACGGGGATCTCGCGCCCGCTCTTGTGGCGCGCGACCAGCTCCACCGCGCGCCAGTCGAGCTGCCGATGCCCAGTGGCGACATAGCGCGCCAGGGCGGCTTCGTGACGCTGCTTGAGCTGGTCGGGCATCACCAGCGTGAGGCTCTGTCCCACGAGCTCCGCCGTCGAGTATCCGAACATCCTCGAGGTGCTCTCGTTGACGAAGAGGATCCGGCTCCGCCGGTCGATCGTGATGACGGCATCGGCGACCGCCTCGGCCAGGACGCGGCCAGGCCCCGTCGCCGCCCGCCCACCGGCCTTGGGCCGGCGGCGCGGGTGCGTGGGCGCATGCGTCCGCGTCTTGGACACGCTGGGCACGCTGATCGGGCTCCGCGGGGCTAGGTTGGCTACACCCTACGCCCGCGGGTACGGCCGGGTCAAGGTTAGGCTGTCAGTGGAAGCGCTTGCCCGCTTTCGCCATGTCGCGAAGCAGGGCCGCGGGCTCGAAGCGCGGGCCGTGCTTGCCGGCCAGGCGCTCCAGCATCTCAGCGGCGAAGCGCGCGCCGATCTGGTCCAGGTAGCGAAACGGCCCGCCCAGGAATGGCGGGAAGCCCAGCCCGAAGATCGCGCCCACGTCGCCGTCGCGCGGCGAACGCAGGACGCCGTCCTGCAGGCACAACGCTGCCTCGTTGAGGAACGCGAAGACCAGCCGGTCCTGGATCTCGCGGATGTCGAAGGGACGCCGCTCGGGCGCGGGCAGAAGCGCGTAGACCGACTCGTCGGGGCGCTTCGCCTTGCCGTCGTGGCGGTAGAAGCCGCGGCCGTTCTTCCGTCCGAGGCGGCCGTCCTCGACGACGCGGGCCATCGCCGCGGGCGGGGCCATCCGGTCGCCGAACGCGTGGTGCAGGATCTTCGCGACCTTGGCGCCCACGTCGATGCCGACTTCGTCCAGGAGCGTCACCGGCCCGACCGGAAAGCCGAACCCGGTCATCGCGGCATCCACGTCCTCGATGCGCCCGCCCTCCTCGACCACGCGGGCCGCCTCGTTCATGTACGGGCTGAGCGCGCGCGTCGTGTAGAAGCCGGGCCCGTCGCGGACCACGATCACGTGCTTCCCCAGCCTGCGGCCCAAGGCCACCGCCGTCGCGGTGGCCCAGGCGTCGGTCTCTTTCGTGACGATCACCTCGAGGAGCGGCATGCGATGGACCGGCGAGAAGAAGTGCATGCCCAGGACGCGCGTCGGCCGCGCCGCGCCGCTCGCGATCTCGCCGATCGGCAGCGAAGAGGTGTTGCTGGCGTAGACGCAGTCTTGACTGGTCGCGGCCTCGGTCTCGGCCAGCACGCGGCGCTTCAGCTCGAGGTCCTCGAAGACGGCCTCGATCACGAGCGTGACCCGCCGGAAGCCGCTCATCTCGGTCGTGGCCGCGATGCGGTCCATCCGCTGCTGCACCTCGCGGCTGCTCAGGCTGCCCCGCTGGCGCCGCTCCTCGAGCAGGTCCCGCACGTAGCGCAGCCCTTTGCCGACCGCCGCGGTCGTGGTGTCCTTCAGGCGAACACCGAAGCCCGCTTCCGCCGCCGCGCCCGCGATGCCCGCGCCCATCAGGCCGGCGCCGAGGACGCCGAGCTTTCGCACATCGCGCGCCTCCGTGCCTTCGGGGACGCCCGTATCCTTCTTGATGTCCTGCGTCGCGAAGAAAACCGACACCAGCGACCGCGATTCCGGCGAGGCCGAGAGCTCGCCGAAGAGCCGCGCTTCGAGCTTCAGGCCCTCCTCGAGCGAGGTCGCGGTGCCGCGGTCCACCGCCTCGAGAGCCTTGACCGGCGCCGGGTAGTGGCCGCCGCCCTTCTTCAGCACCTCGCCACGGGCGCGCGACAGGATCAGCGGCTTGAGCGCCCTGTCCAGGAGAGGCATGCCACGCCGCTCGAGCTTGAGCGTGCCCTCGGCGAGACCGACGGCCGCCCTGCGAGCGGCGACCAGCAGCACCGCCCGCGGCACGACCTCGTCCACCAGCCCGAGCTTTCGGGCTCGGGACGCCTTCAGGGCGCGGCCGGTCAGGATCAGGTCGAGCGCGCCGCGAAGGCCGACGAGGCGCGGCAGCCGTTGCGTTCCGCCGAGGCCGGGGATCAGCCCGAGCATGACCTCGGGCAGGCCGATGGCCGTCTTCGGATCGTCGCTCGCGACCCGATAGGCGCACGCCAGCGCCAGCTCCGTGCCGCCGCCCATGCACGAGCCGTGGATCGCGGCGACCGTGGGCACCGGGAGCGCGGCGACGCGATCGAGAAGGGCCTGGCCGACGCGAGCCAGGGTCTCGCCCTCGAGGGCGCTCTGGATCTTCAGGAAATCGTTGATGTCCGCGCCCGCGATGAAGTTGTCGGGCTTGCCGCTCGACAGCACGAGAGCCCGCGCTTGCGCCTCCTCCTTCTCGAAGCGCGTCAGCAGCGCCTCGAACTCGTCGATCAAGCCGCGGCCCAGCGTGTTGACCTTCTCTCCAGGGAGGTCGATGGTCACGACCAGCACGCCGTCGTCCCCGAGTGCGTGGTGCAGAGCGCGCTCGCTCACGCGACCGCCCCCACGCCGCGCAGCCGCGCGATGTCGCCGCTCGAGTAGCCGGCGGACGTCAGCACCTCGTCGGTGTGCTGGCCGAGGCGCGGCGCCGCGTGCCGAATCTCTGCGGGCGTCGTCCCGAGATGCAACGCTCCCCACACACCGCGACCATTGGGCTGAGCCAGGGCCTCGTCGAGATCGAGCACCGGCTCGACGCAGGCGTCGCGAGGGCCGAGCGACTCGATCCAATCGTCCCGGTCTTTCTCGGCGAACGTCTTCGCGAGCGTGTCGATGAGCTCGTTCTGTCGCTGCTCGTCCCACTGAGCTCGCGCCAGGCCGCCATGCCCGAGCGCGTCGCAGAGCGCCTCCCAGAACTTCGGCTCGAGCGCGCCGACCGCGAGGTAACGGTCGTCCTTGCAGCGATAAACGTTGTAGCAGGCGTACGCGCCGCTCAGCTCGTTCACGAGCCCGCCGCCGGCCCGACGTCGCGCCACGGGTACCGTCAGGAGCGCCCTCACTCCGTCCCACATCGAGGCGTCGACGTGCTGGCCGCGGCCCGTACGCACGCGCGCCTGGAGCGCGGCGAGGATGGCCACGGCCGCGACCAGCGCGCCGGCCATGTCTGCCACCTGCGTGATGGGAAGCACTGGCCGCCCGTCGGCTCCGCAATTCGTTCCTAGAAATCCCGAACGTGCCAGGTACGTGAGGTCGTGGCCCGCTCGCCGCGCCAGCGGCCCATCCTGTCCGAAGCCGGTGAGGGAGCAATAGACCAGCCGGGGATTCGCCGCGAGGAGCGGCTCGGCCCCGAGGCCGCGCCGGGCGAGCACGCCGGGCCGGTAGGCCTCGATGAGAACGTCGCTCGCCGCGGCCAGGCGCCGCACGATCGCGACGCCTTCCTCGTTCCGGAGGTCCACCGCCACGGAACGCTTGTTGCGGTTCAGCGCCGCGTGCACGGCGCTGTCATCCCCCACAGCGGGCGGGACGACGCGGGTCGGGTCGCCCACGAACGGCTCCTCGACCTTCACCACGTCGGCGCCCAGGTCGCCGAGCAGCATCGTGCAGTAGGGCCCCGGAATGTAGCGCGTGAGGTCGAGGACGCGGATGCCGTCGAGCGCGCTCATCGCTCCAGCACCGTGGCGAAGCCCATTCCGCCCTGGGCGCACACCGAGACGAGCCCGAAGCGCGCGTTGCGGCGCTTCATCTCGTTCGCGAGCGTCGTCACGAGGCGGGCGCCCGTCGCCCCGAACGGATGGCCGATCGCGATCGACCCGCCCATCACGTTGAGCCGCTCCGGATCCACCGGCCCGATCGCCTTCAGGTTCGAGGCGACCTGCGCGGCGAAGGCTTCGTGCATCTCGACGAGGTCGACGTCGGCCAGCGTGATCCCGGCGCGCTCCAGGGCCCTCGGCACGGCGATCGCCGGGCCCATCAGGAGCTGGCCGGCCGGGTCCACGGCCGCGACGGCCCACGCGCGGATGAACGCGAGCGGCTCGTAGCCCAGCGCCTTCGCGCGCTCCTCCTCCATCAGCAGGACCGCGGCGGCGCCGTCGGTCAGCGGCGAGGAGTTCCCCGCCGTCACGCTGCCGTAGCGTCGATCGAAGACGGGCGGCAGGGCCGCGAGCGCCTCGCGCGAGGTATCCCGCCGCACCAGGTTGTCGGCCTCCACCGCGTCCTCGTACGTCGGCGGCAGGAACACGCGGACCAGCTCGGCCTGGATGCGCCCGTCGTCCATGCCCGCGGCCGCGCGCGTGTGGCTGCGGAACGCGATCTCGTCCTGCTCCTCGCGCGTGATGCCGTTTTCCTTGGCCATCTTCTCGGCGGACTGCCCCATGGTGAGGCCCGTGGACGGCTCGGCGAGGGCCGGCGCCTCCGGGGCCAGGTCGCGTGGCCGCACTCGCAGGAACGGCCGGAGCCGCGCATCGAGGCTCTTCGCGCGCGAGGCCTCGAGCAGCGCCCGGCGCATGCCCTTCCCGACGAGGATCGGCGGATCCGAGAGGCTCTCGGCGCCGCCGGCGACGCCGCAGGTCACGTGGCCCGCCAGGATCGACGACGCCACGTCGGCGATGGCCTGGCTGGCCGACGCGCAGGCGCGGTTGATCGTGTGGGCCGGCGTGCCGACGGGCAGACCGGTCCCGAGCACCACTTCACGAGCCAGGTTGGGCGCCTTGGGTGAGGCGACCACCTGCCCCATCGCCAAGGTCTCGACCGAGGCCGGGTCGATCTCGCTCCTCTCGATCAGATCGCGGACGCAGGCCTTGGCGAGGTCGATCGCCGTGAGGTCGCGGTAGACGGATCCAGCCCTTGCGAAAGGCGTGCGGCATCCGGCGACGATGGCGACCCGTCCCGGCATTCGGCGGGGATCTTAGTACAATGCTCCCCCTGTGCCGTTATCTCGCAGTGTTTTCGTGCGCCTTGCTCTGTGTCTCCATGTCTCCGTGGTGTCCGCGCCAGGGGCTTCGGGCGCGGCGCCGAGCGTCGAGGATCCGGCCGCCCTGGTCGCGCGCATCCAGCCCGCAGTCGAGGAGCTGCGCGGCCTGAAGTTCAAGCGGCCCGTCACGGTGAAGACCGTCAGCTCGGCCGAGGCGCGCGCCTACTTCTCTCAACGCGCGAAGACCGAGTGGCCTGAGGAGCGCTTGCGCCTCGACCAGAGGGTGTACGAGCAGCTCGGGCTGCTCCCCGCCGGGTTCGACCTGCTCGGCTCCATCCTCGACGTGCTCGAGGAGCAGGCGCTCGGCTACTACGACCCGGGGACCGACGTGTTCTCGGTCGTCGAAGGAACGCTGTCCTCGAGCCTGGCCCCCGTTCTCGTCGCGCACGAGCTGACCCATGCGCTCGACGACCAGCACTTCGATCTCGACGCGGTGATGGATTCGGCCGAGGCGGAGGACGATCGCTCCGCGGCCGCGGCCGCCGTCGTCGAAGGCTCCGGCACCGCGGTCATGACGCTGTTCATGGTCCGCGAGATGGGCGCCGGCCGCCTCAGCATGGAGGCGATGCAGGACATGCAGAGGAACGAAGCCGAGCGGGCTGAGCGTCTCAAGGCGGCGCCGCCCGTCATCCAGCGCGGCCTGATCGCCTCGTACGTGCTCGGGATGTCGTTCCTGTTCCGAGGCGACGCCCGTCGCATCATGCTGGGCATTCCGGCCGCGGACTTCGACCAGGCCTTCAAGGACCCGCCGCGGAGCACGGAGCAGATCCTCCACGCCGAGAAGTACTGGGACGAGGCGCGGCAGGATAGCCCTCCCCGTCTCGCCAGCGTCGACCTGTCGAACGCGATCGGGCCGGGATGGTCGCTTCGCGGCGGCGGCAACCTCGGCGAGCTGGTGCTCGCCACGATGGCGGGCACCGGAGCGCCCGACATGGACGGGCCCGACGCGGTCTCACCATCCCACTGGACGAACCGCGCGGCCGCGGGAACCGCCGGCGACGCGTACCAGCACTACGCGAACGGCTCGAGGAGCGCGACGATCCTCACCACGCGCTGGGAGTCCGAGAAGGACGCTGCCGAATTCCAGGACGGCCTGCGCAGCGTCCCGCGCTCACGGTCGTATCGGGCCGGGAGCGCGGTCGTCGTGCTGGGCGGGGACGACATCGGGGACGCGGCGGCCGGAGTCGCCGCGCTGGCGCTCCAGAACGCGGGCCAATAAGCCGGAGGTCGGCGCCGAGGCATGATCGGCGAGACGCTGTCTCACTACCGGATCCTCAAGAAGCTCGGCGCCGGTGGGATGGGTGTCGTGTACGAGGCGGAGGACACGAGCCTAAAGCGCCACGTGGCATTGAAGCTCCTCCCCGACGTCTTGGCGAGCGACGTCCATGCCCGCGATCGCTTTCAGCGCGAGGCACGCGCCGCGTCGGCTCTCAACCACCCCAACATCTGCGTGATCTACGAGATCGGCGAGGACAAGGGCCGCTCCTTCATCGCGATGGAGCTGATGGAAGGACAGACGCTGGAGTACGTGGTGGGCGGCCGACCCATGGAGATCGAGCGGGTACTGGAACTGGGCGTGCAGATCGTCGACGCCCTGGAGGCGGCTCACGCGAAGGGCATCGTCCACAGGGACATCAAGCCCGCGAACATCTCCGTGACGGATCGGGGACAGGCGAAGGTGCTGGACTTCGGCCTGGCCAAGCAGGTCGCGTCCCAGGCGCGTGCGGACTGGAACTATGGCACCCACAGCCAGGCCCTGAACCTGACGCACGCGGGGACGCTGATCGGGACCGTGGCCTACATGTCGCCCGAGCAGGCCAAAGGCAGGGAACTGGACGCCCGCACGGACCTGTTCTCCTTCGGCGCCGTCTTGTACGTGATGGCGACGGGGAAGCAGGCTTTCCCCGGCAACACCATGGGCGAGATGCTGGAAGCCATCTTCGCTTGGGAGCCGGTAGCGCCTGCGCGGCTGAATCCCAAGGTGCCTGCCGAGCTCGAACGGGTCATCACGAGGGCGCTGGAGAAGGACCGTGAGCAGCGCTACCAGAGCGCCGCGGAGATGCGGACGGACCTCGAACGCCTGCGGCACGATCCGACAGCCGCGCTCGGCCCAGCCAGGCGAATCCGCTTGGCTGCCTGGATCGGCCTCGCCACTACGCTCCTTGCGCTGACCGCCGGGGTGGCGTTGTGGCGCGACCGCCCGACGTGGAATGCTGCCTCGCCGGCTCAGGCCGAGCCGACCAGCCTGCGCTCGATCGCGGTGCTGCCCTTCGTCGACATGAGCCCCGGCAAGGACCAGGAGTACTTCGCCGACGGCCTGGCGGAGGAGCTGCTCAACGCATTGGCGAGAATCCCAGAGCTGCGTGTCATCGGGAGGACCTCGTCTTTCCAGTTCAAGGGCAAGACCGAGGATCTGCGCGTGATCGGTCAGAAGCTCAACGTCGCGACCCTCCTCGAGGGCAGCGTGCGCAAGGCCGGGAGCCGTGTCCGGATCACGGCGCAGCTCGTGAATGCCAGCGATGGCTTCCATCTGTGGTCAGGGACGTACGACCGAGAGCTGGACGACATCTTCGCCGTCCAGGATGAGGTCTCCCGCTCGGTCGCGAGTGCGCTGAAGGTGACCCTCCTGAGCCGCGACACGGCCCGATCGCGAAGCACTAGCGCCGCGGCCTTCAACCTCTACCTCCAGGGCAAGTACTTCGCCGACCTGGCCACGAGGGAGGGCCTCGTGAAAGCCTTCTCCTACTACCAACAGGCGCTTGAGCTCGATCCCCGCTACGGTCCCGCCGCCGTGGGATTGGCAAAGACTTACATGCGTCAAGCGGAGCTCGGCCACGTGGCATCCAATGAGGGATACGAATCGGCACGTCGTGAGATCGAGAGGGCCATGCAGCTGGACCCCAACCTCGCCGAAGCTCACGCGGCGCTCGGCCAAGTCAAGGCCGACTACGACTGGGACTGGACAGGGGCGGATGCCGTTCTGAATCGCGCCTTGCAGCTCGACCCGGGAAACCCTGAGGTCCTGCGGCAGGCCGCGGACATCGCGCGTACTCTGGGCCGATTCGATGAGGCGATGCGGCTGCTCCGAGAAGCGGTCGGTCTGGATCCACTGGACAAGCACGCCCAGAGTCGCCTCGGTTGGACTGCCGTGTGCGCCGGACACTTCGATGAAGCGGAGGCGGTCATCCGCAAGCTCCTCGAGCTCAACCCAGATCATCCCGGCGGGCACGTGTCACTTTGCGTGATCCACTTAGCC
>DATFEN010000128.1:0-4451 GCA_035251085.1 Vicinamibacteria bacterium
GTCCGCGCAGCGTCCCGCCCCAGGCGCGCGGCCATGCGGTCGCGAGTCTACAGCAGTCGTCGAAGCAGCTCAGCTCTTCACGGCGTGGAGCGCGAAGGCCGCGCCCTGCGGATCGAGGCACTGCACGATCCAGTCTCCGCCGGGTACCCTAGCCGCTAGATCGCCTCGAAATGCGTCAGGCGCTTGAACAGCCGGAAGCGTTCGTCGATCTCTGCTCGTGTCAGGCGCAGCAGGCGGTCGACGCTGAACGCCTCGACGCAGAAGGACGCGAGCGTGCTGCCCATGACCGCAGCTCGGCGCAGCGCCCCCTCGTTCAACTCGCCGGCACCCGCCAGGTAGCCCACGAAGCCGCCGGCGAAGCCGTCCCCCGCGCCAGTGGGATCGAAGACGTCCTCGAGCGGGTAGGCCGGCGCGGCGAAGCTGCCCTCGTCGGAGAACATCAGCACGCCGTGCTCTCCCTTCTTGATGAGCAGCGTGCGCGGGCCAAGGGCCCGGATCGCGCGGGCCGCCTTCACGATGTTCCATTCGCCGGAGAGCTGGCGGGCCTCCGCATCGTTGATCAGCAGCACGTCGACCCGGGCCAGGGTCTTCTTCAGCTCCTCGGGCTTCCCCGAGATCCAGAAGTTCATGGTGTCGCAGACCACGAGCTTCGGCTTCGCCACCTGGTCGAGGACCTCGCGCTGCAATACGGGATCGATGTTGCCGAGGAAGACGTGCTCGCAGCGCCGGTAGGCGGCCGGGATCTTCGGCTTGAAGAACTCGAAGACGTTCAGGTCCGTGCAGATCGTGTCCCTCGCGTTGAGGTCGTACGAGTACTTGCCCTGCCAGTGGAAGGTCTTCCCGGCGCTCCGCTCGAGGCCCTGGAGGTCGATCCCGTGCTTGCGCAGGACCTCCATCTGCTCGTCGCCGAAGTCGTCGCCCACGACTCCCACCAGGCTGACCGGCGCGAAGAACGTCGCGGCCATCGCGAAGAACGTCGCGCTCCCGCCCAGCACCTTCTCGGCGCGCCCGAAGGGCGTCTCGACGGTGTCGTACGCGACGCTGCCGACGACGAGAATGGGCATGGTTAAGCCATCACCGCATGTATCGGCCGATGATCGGCGCGAGGTCGCGCTTCGTTTGCTCGGGGACGAGGTCGGCGGCAGTCAAGAGCGCGTGCTGCAAGGCATTCGCGCACTCGCAGTCGCGAGCGCTCGGCAGGCGGCGAAGGGTGCCTCGCAGCACGGCCTTCGCCGTCGCCGAGTTCTTCGTCAGGTTGCCGATCACCTGGTCGACCGTCACGGCGTCGTGCTCCGGATGCCAGCAGTCGTAGTCGGTGACCATCGCGAGCGTGACGTAGCAGATCTCGGCCTCCCGAGCCAGCTTCGCCTCCTGGAGGTTCGTCATCCCGATCACGTCCATGCCCCACGCGCGATACAGCTGTGACTCGGCGTAGGTCGAGAAGTGCGGCCCTTCGATGCAGACGTAGGTTCCTCCGGCATGGTACGTAGCGCCGGCTTCCGCACAGGCGTCGGCGGCGAGCGCGGACAGCGGCGCGCAGAACGGATGGGCGAAGCCGACGTGAGCCACCAGGCCGCGGCCGAAGAAGCTGGAGCGCCGGGACAGCGTGCGGTCCACGAGCTGGTCGGGGATCACGATGTGCAACGGTGCGTACTTCTCCTTCAGAGAGCCGACGGCGGACACCGAGAGGATCCGCTCCACGCCGAGCATCTTCATCGCGAAGACGTTGGCCTGGAACGGAAGCTCGTGGGGGAGGATGCGGTGACCGCGGCCGTGGCGGGGAAGGAACGCCACGCGCCGCCCTTCGAGGCTGCCCAGGACGATCGCGTCCGAGGGTCGCCCGAAGGGCGTCTCGAGCTCCAGCTCGCGCCGCTCCGTGAACCCCTCGATCTCGTAGAGGCCGCTGCCGCCGATGATCCCGACCTCGGCCTGCTCGGTCGTCACTCGCACGGCTCTCCCAGGGTGTACCGGTCCTGCTCCTTGCGAATCGTCGCCACCTGGATCCGCGGGTCGTGGTAGAAGAGCAAACGCCACCGCTCCTCGACGGCCCGGCCGAGGATTCGGCGCTTGGCCTCGAGGGTCCCGACGGGAAACAGGTCGTAGCCCATGATGAACGGCAAGGGCAGGTGGCTGACGGTGGGCACGAGGTCGGTCGGGATCGCGAGTGTCTGCCCTTCGCTCTCCACCACCACCATCTGGTGATATGCGGTATGCCCCCCGACCGGCACCACTCGCACGCCCGGCACGACGTCGACCTCGCCCTGCACGGTGTGAAGCTGTCGCGCCTCGGCGAGCGGCACGTAGTTCTCGTCGAGGTAGCTGGCGCGGCTGCGCTCGTGGGGGCGCGTCGCGTCCTCCCACTCGCCGAGCTGCACCACGTAACGCGCCCTCGGAAAGGTCGGGACCACGCGGCCTTCGATCGCCCGCGTGTTGCCGCCGGCATGGTCGAAGTGCAGGTGCGTGTTGATCACGATGTCGATGTCCTCGGGTCGGACGCCGAGGCGCGCCAGCCCGGCGAGCAGGCTCGAGGAGCGGTCGATCCGGTAGATCTCGCGCTCCCGCGCGCCCCACTTGTCCCCCACGCCGGTGTCCACGAGCACACGCTCCCCCCGGGACTCGATCAGCGCAACGTTCAGCGCCAGCCTCACGCGGTTCTTCTCGTCGGGAGGGTCGGTCCGCTCCCAGACCACGCGCGGCACCACGCCGAACATGGCGCCACCGTCGAGGGCGAAGCCGCCGTCGGAGAGGACGTGGACGCGGATGTCGCCGAGCGCGATCACGGACGGGGCTCCTCCTTCAGCTCCAGTAGCACTCCCGCCGCGGAACGCGGATGGATGAACGCTACGCGGCAGCCGCCCGCCCCGACGCGCGGCGCCTCGTCGAGGAGCTGAACGCCACGAAGTTTCAGATCTGCGAGCGCCGCTTCGATGTCGTCCACGAGGACGCAGAGGTGGTGCAGGCCTTTCCGGCTCTCGAGGAACTTCGCGATGACGGACGTCGCGTCCGTCGGCTCGAGCAGCTCGAGGTGGGAGTCGCCCACGGGCATGAACACCGTCCTCACCTTCTCCGTCGGGACGAGATGGGTGTCGGCGACGCTGAAGCCCAGCGCTTCGAAGGCTCGCGCGGCCGGCTCGGCCCGCGGCACGGCGATTCCGAGGTGGTCGATCCGGAGCACGCGGAACGCCACCTCAGAGTCCCATCCGGCTCAGCACGGCTTGTGCGGCGGTGAAGGGGTCCGTCTCGCGGGCGGCCAGGCGGTCGACGAGTCGCTCGGCCTCGGCAGGCGGCAGGGCCCTCTGCCGCGTGCGCTCGAGGAACAGGCGCTGCAGCGCCTCCTCGAACTGCTGCGCGAGCTGCCCGCGCCGCTTGCGGGCGAGCACGCCCGTGCTCTCGGCCCGGCCGTGGAAGTCGTCGATGGCGCGGACGAGGTCTGTTGTGCCCGCGTCGCTCGTCGCCACGGTCTTCACGATCTCGGGGCGGTGGCCGTCATGGCTCCCGAGCGAGAGCATCGACTGGATCTCGGCGACCACACGCTCGACACCGTCGCGGTCGGCCTTGTTGACCACGAAAACGTCGGCGATCTCCATGATGCCGGCCTTCAGAGCCTGGACCTCGTCGCCCAGGCCCGGCACGAGCACGACCAGGCTGACGTCGGCGGTCGAGACGATCTCGATCTCGTCCTGCCCGACGCCCACGGTTTCCACGAGGATCACGTCGCGACCCGCGGCCGAGAGGATGGTGACCACGTGGCCCGTGGCGGAGGCCAGACCGCCCAGGTGGCCGCGCGTGGCCATCGAGCGGATGAAGACGCCCGGATCGGTGGCGTGAGCCTGCATTCGGATGCGATCGCCGAGAATTGCGCCGCCGCTGTAGGGCGAGGTGGGATCCACGGCGACGATGCCCACGGTCTTCTGCTCCCTGCGGTAGTGCGCAGCGAGCCGGTCCACGAGGGTGGACTTTCCAGCACCGGGGGGCCCGGTCACGCCGATCACCAGGGACCGCCCCGCTCGAGGGAAGAGGGCGGCGATCAACGCGGCCGCGTCCTCATGTCCGTCTTCGACGCGGGAGATCGCGCGGGCGATCGCCCGGACGTCTCCGGCCACGACGCCCTCTGCGAGGGCTGCGCCCGTCACGCGACCCCTAGCGCACCATGCCGCGCAGCCCCAGCAGCTCGCGGGCGATGACGAGGCGCTGGACCTCGCTGGTGCCCTCGCCGATCGTGCCGAGCTTGCTGTCGCGCAGGTAGCGCTCGACCGGGTAATCCTTGACGAAGCCGTAGCCGCCGTGTATCTGGACCGCGTCGAGGGCGACCTTCACGGCCATCTCGCTGGCGTAGAGCTTCGCCATCGACGACTCGGTGGTGTGCTCCTTCCCGGTGTCGCGCAGCGTGGCCGCGCGCCACACCAGGAGCCGCGCCGCATCGACCTCCGTGGCCATGTCGGCGATCTTGA
>DATFEN010000129.1:0-2598 GCA_035251085.1 Vicinamibacteria bacterium
GAAGAGTCTCTGCGCGATCTCCGGGTTCGACATCCCCTCCGCGAGCAGGTCCAGGACCTCGGATTCGCGCTTCGTGAGCGTTCCCAGCCCCTTCGGTCCCATGCGTCGCGCCCTCACGCCCAGATCCCGGAGCAGCGCGGCCGCCTCATCGGCATCTCGGCCCGCACCCAGAGCCTCGAAGGTCCGCAACGCATCCCTCGCCTCGATCTGCGCGACCTCGGGCTCGCTCGTTCTCGCGGCGCCGGCCAGGATCAGCCGGGTTCGAGCCGTCTCGTACGGCATCCCCAGCCGCGCGAACTCCCCGATCGCAACGTCGAGATCCTCGCGTCGGCCCAGCGCACGCCCGAGGAGCCGGTGGCCTCGCGCCCGGACCACGCCGCACGACCGAGAGACACCCTCCTCCGCAAGGCGGTGTCCGATCGCGACCGCCTCGTCGGTGTGGCCCTGCGCGATCTCCGACTCGCCGAGCAGCTCGAGCAGGTGCGCACGGTCGAGGAAGTCGGCGCTCTCGATCGCCCGGCGCGCCACCGCCGCCGCAGGAACCGAAGCGCCGCCCGCGAGATGGATCGCCGCGACCACCGACGGCGCGGCGCCTTGCTCGTCCAAGCCGTCGATCAGATCCTGCGCATCCTCGATCCGGCCCTGAGCGAGGCGAAGCGCCGCCAACGTCGCTCGCGCATAGGCATGCAAAGGTTGCTGTGAGCCCACGGCCTCACGAATCGCCGCCGACAGCTGCGCCTCGGCTTCCCCCCATTCACCCGTCGCGATCAGGATCGCTCCGTAGTGGACCCGGCAGTAGAGGTAGAGGAACGGGCAGCCGTAGCGCTCCGTGAACCGATCGGCCGCGCGGATCCACTGCACCGCGCGCTCGAAGTCTGCGCAGCGCGTGCACGAGCCGATCATGCTGCAGCTCGTGAACACGACGGTGTCGAACGTGCCGCCCTCGCCGCCCAGGGATCCGGCCATCGCCTCGTCGAGCAGCGTGACCCCTTCATCGATCCGCCCCTGAGAAACGAGACACGATCCCAGTTGGGCGAGCGCGCACAGCTCGAGATCGAGGTCACTGGCATCGCGTGCCAGCCCCAACGTCTTCCGGGTGAGCGCTTCGACGTTGGTCGGGTCGCCCGCCTCCTCGGCGTCGAAGAGCATGACCCAGCCCCTGAGCTCATCGATGGAATGCCCTTCGACCAGACGTCGTGCGCGCCGCAGCCAGCCGGCCGCGGCTGCGCGGTTCCCTAGGTTCGCCTGGTAGTGGATGCTCAGCCCGAGGGCGAGGCTCGCCGCCTGGACCGGGGCCGGCCGGTGACGGAAGCCCGCATACGCTCGCTCCCTGTGGTCGACCGAGGCCTGGGTCTCCCCGAGCCACCACAACGCCTCGCCCAAGCCGCCGAGCGCCTCGGGCGTCTCCTCGCGATCGAGCGCGGCGCGGAACGAGTCGCAGGCCGCCACCCAATCCCCCGCATTCAGGGCCTCGTTCCCGACCGCGAGCAGATCCTCGCCCGGCTCGTGCACGGCGCGATGGTATGACGAACTCTCGCTGCACCGCCCGTCATGTGGAAGAATGCGGAGGCGCCCTGGATCCCTCTCGGGGCATTCGCGATTCCTAACTCTCACCAGCTCCGCCCCAGGTCGTGAGGGCCGACTGCACTCGGCGAGATGCGCGGGACCCGGGCTCCGTCAGAGAGCGATCGGCGCGCGGACGGATCTATCGCGCCTCGGCCACTCGAGCGACGCTGCCCCAGTGTTGAGCGTCGACCCAGACCGCCTGACCTGCGGCGTTTGGGTTCTTACAGTGTTCCATCCGCCTCCGCTACGTTGTGACCGGCGGAAACGCGCGAGCGAAGGGAACACGATAGAGAACCATTTGCCCGGTGAGGCTTGATGTCGGCCAGTGGTGCATCGCCAACGTCACTATGTTGGAGGACGATTCCTGGCCGGCAAGAACGACGTGAAAGTCCTGGTCCAGGTCCGCGTTGAGGCTCTCCGAAACGCACGGAACGGCGAACGTAACGGTCACGCCCTCTTTGCCTGACTACTGCTGATAGTGCGGGAGGATCGTGCCGTCCTTGACGTAGGTCAGCACCGCGGACACGTCGTAGGCGTGGATGGCCGAAGTGAGCCGGGCCAACGTGTTCGACAGGCTCTCGATCTCACGGCCCTGGAAGAAGCCCGCCCGCTCCTGCGCGTCGGCGAAGCCCAAGATCAGCGATGCGTGGAACCGCTGGCCGGCCGGGTTGTCGTGCGCGACGTTCGGGGTGTCCCAGAGCTTCTCGCTCCAGGGCAGGAAGGTCTGGGTTCGCAGTTCCCTCAGCACGCCGGTGCCTGCGAGGGCGGGCACGAGCTCCTTGCTGATGAGCTTCCGGAGGTCGCCGGCACTGACGCCATCCTGCCGCCTGAGGTAGATCAGGGCTCGGGCATTCGCCTTCTCGCCGGGCTCTGTCACCTCGTACCAGTGGGACCAGTTCGGCAAGCCGGTGTAGAGCAGGGTGCGCCGGAAGACGTTGATCTCGTCTTTGAACGCGAGCTTGGTTTGCTTGCGGCCCAGCAGCGGGGACACGAGCGACTGGAACGTGACCTCCGCGACGCCGTCGATCTTGC
>DATFEN010000086.1:0-9951 GCA_035251085.1 Vicinamibacteria bacterium
CACGCGGCTCGCCGCGCAAGCGCGCCGCCAGCGCGAGGCCACAGGCCACGGGCAGCATCGCGCCCAGGTGGCTGATCATGCCCACGATGCGCGCCGGCGGATGACCGAAGTGGAAGGTACGGTCGCGTCCCTTGGTGAAGCCGTCCTTACCGAGCAGCTGGCGGAACAGCCGGCCCAGGTCGACGCCTCGGGTCGTGAAGACGCCGAGGTTCCGATGCATCGGCAGTATCCAGTCGTCGGGCTGGAGCGCCATCGCGACGCCCACGGCGATGGCCTCCTGGCCGATGCCGGAGAACCACTTCGAGAGGCGGCCCTGCCGCAGCAGGAGCAGCATCTTCTCTTCGACCACGCGCGGCAGCAGCAGCGCGCGATGCAGCTCGCGGAGTCGCTCGGGGGTCACGCCGGGATGCTACACCGGCACGCGTTGGAGGGATCGGCCACGGGCAGCAGGTCCCGGCCATGTCGCTGGCCGCCCGCAGCTGGGCCTCGTGCCCAGCCGCACGAAGTCCAGCCGGCCGCCGCTGAACGTCCTGTGGTCACCGGGGATACCGGCGCTCGCTGTACTCGAGCCGGTACGCAAGGCTCATGTTGCCGGCGACCCGGATGCCCCCGGCCTGCGTTTCGTATCCCGGCTTGCTGACGGCCCCAGAAGATCATCGTGACGTTGCCGATCCGGATCTCATCCCCGTCGTCGAGGTCCATCGTTTCTCGGATGCGTTGGCCACGAAGATAGGTGCCATTCCTGCTCGCCAGGTCTTCGAGAATGGCCTGGCCGTTGCTGACGACGATACGAGCATGCCGGCGGGAGATCTCGGCGGCCCGAATGCCGACCGCGCCCGCGGCTGCGCGGCCGATCAGGTTCTCACCCTCGGCCAGCGGGATGTCGCGGCCGGAGACGACGAGCCGACCTGGAAACATCCTAGGAGTGGGCGGGTCGGGAGAGGCGGCTTCGGGCTCCGCGAGCGTTGGTCCCACGTTCGAGGAGTTGGAAGGGCTTGGGTGCCAGCGGCACGACCGCGTCGTCCCGGAGAAGCGCCCTCGTGAGGTCGTCGAACACGAACCGCCCGAACCGGACCGCCATCGTGGCAGGCCCAGACGATAGCACTCTCCTTCGGGGGCCGACGGACGGCGGGAGCTCGGGAGGCGGCGTCCTAAGGGTGGTAGGTCCGCGCCGTCGGGATCCCCAGCCGGGACATCTTCTCGTGCAGGGTCGAAGGCAGCACGCCCAGCGTGGCGGCCGCGCGGCGCTGCTGGCCGCCCGCAGCGCGGAGCGCTTCGAGAATGAGCTGGCGCTCGTACTCGTCCACCAGCAACTTGAGGGTGCGCGGGGCTTGGGGCGTCTGAGGCATCGCGAGCGTCTGGGCCATGAGTCCTCCTGGAACGCGGACAGGATCGGGCGGAATCCGCCGCCGCGGAACCGAAATGGGTTCAGTCGCGTGAATCGGTGGACGAAACGCCCTGGAGGCGGGACCGTCGTCTACGCGAATTTGGATACGAGATGTGCCTCGAACGCCTCGAGGTCTTCCAGCAGGGCAGCGGGCTCGGAGGCCACGACCAGCAGGGCGCGATGCGCCGCGCGGACGAAGCCGTCCGAAGCGGCGCGGTCGGCGAAGCGCAGCAGGAAGTCGAAGTAGCCCAGCACATTCAAGAGCCCGATCGGCTTCGCATGGATGCCGAGCTGGGCCCAGGTCACGGCCTCGAACAGCTCGTCCAAGGTTCCGAACCCGCCCGGCATCGCCACGAAGGCGTCGCCGAGCGCGGCCATGAGCGCCTTGCGCTCGTGCATGCTCGCGACCACGCGCAGGTCGGGCAGCCCGCGATGGCCGACCTCGCGTGCCATGAGTGCCTCGGGGATGACGCCGATCACGTGTCCGCCAGCCGCGAGCGCGGCGTCTGCGATCCGGCCCATCAGGCCGACGTGGCCGCCGCCGTAGACGAGCGTCCGTCCGGAGGTTGCCAGCACGCGTCCCAGCCCTTCCGCGGCCGCCGCGAAGGCCGCGTCCCGGCCTACGCTCGACCCGCAGAAGACGGTGATCGCGTTGAGGCGGCTCACCGGCCCTTCGGAAACATCAGCAGCACGAAACCAAAGAAGCCGACGAAGGCGGAAACGTACTGTCCGGCCTGGTAGCGGGAGTACGGATAGCGCCAGCCCTCTTGGATCGACAGACCCGGCGGCGGTGCCGGAAGTTCGTCCATCTTGCCCACGCAGTGGAAGTACACGCCCACGCCCAGCAGCAACATGATGATGCCGAACTTCCTCATTCGCCTGTGAAGCGCGGCTTCCTCTTCTCGAGGAAGGCCGCGGTCCCCTCCACCTTGTCCTGCGACTCGAACGTGATCGCCTGTACCGCCGACTCATACAGCAGGCCGGCGCCCAGCGGCATCTGGGACGACGCGTTGAGCGCGAGCTTGGCCAGCCGTACCGCGAGCGGCCCCAGGCCCAGGACGCGCTCGGCCCAGCGCCGCGCGGCGGACATCAGCTCGCCGACGGGCACGACATCGCTGACCAGTCCGTACGCCAGCGCCTGGCGCGCGTCCCAGCGGGCGCCGGTGAGCACCAGCTCCTTGGCCCGGCCCAGGCCGACGATGCGCGGGAGGCGCTGCGTCGCGCCTGCTCCAGGCAGGATCCCGATCGCAGGTTCGGGCTGGCCGAAGATCGCGGTTTCCGAGGCCAGACGCAGGTCGCAGGCGAGGGCCAGCTCGCAGCCCCCTCCGAGCGCGTAGCCGTTCACGGCGGCGATCGTGACCGCCTCGTGGTTCTCCACCGCTGCGAAGAGCCGCGAGTTGATGCCGGCGAGGGCGTCGTCGCGCCGGCGCTCCCGGATCGCGCGGATGTCGGCGCCCGACACGAACGCCTTGTCTCCCGCGCCCGTCACGATCAGCACCGTCGACCTCCAGGAGCGGACATCGTCAAGGGCTGCGTGGAACTCCGCGACCGTCGTGGAGTCGAGCGCGTTCCGTACCTCCGGCCGGTTGACGGTGAGCGTGGCGACCGCGCCGTCCCGCTCGAGCCTCAGATGGCCGTAGCTCATCTCACTTCGCGGGATACTCGTACACTCCGCGGCCGGACTTGCGCCCGAGACGGCCGGCCTTCACGTACTGCACGAGCAGGGGGCAAGGCCGGTACTTGTCGCCGAGGCTCGAGTGGAGGAACTCGAGGACCGCGAGCCGCGTGTCGAGTCCGACGAGGTCGACGAGCTCGAACGGGCCCATCGGATGGTTGAGGCCGAGCTTGAGCGCCTTGTCGATGTCCTGCGCAGACGCCACGCCGGACTCGAGGATGTAGAACGCTTCGTTGCCGATCATCGCGTTGATGCGCGACGTGATGAGGCCCGGCGACTCGCGCACCACGACGCTCTCCTTGCCCATGCGCTCCGCGATCGCCGCCACGGTGCCGATCGCGTCCTCGCTGGTCTCGAGGCCGCGCACGATCTCGACCAGCCTCATCTTCGGCACCGGGTTGAAGAAGTGCATGCCGGCGACGCGCGCGGGCCGCTTCGTGGCCGCCGCGATCTCCGTGATCGACAGGCCCGAGGTGTTGGACGCCAGCACGACGTCCGGACGGCAGACCGCGTCGAGGCGCGCGAAGAGGCGCAGCTTCACCGCGATGTCCTCGGGGACGGCCTCGATCACGAAATCGGCGTCGGCGTCGAGGTCCTGGGCGGGCGCCAGGCGCAGCAGCGCGGCCTTCGCCTCGGATGGCTGAACCTTTCCGCGCGCGATGCCCTCGTCGAGGTCCGCGCGGATCTGCGCCATCGCCTTGTCGAGGGCGGCGCTCGACACGTCGTGGAGGCTGGTGTCGAAGCCGCCGAGGGCGGCCGCGTACGCGATGCCCCGGCCCATCAGGCCCGAACCGATGACCGCGATTCTCTGCACGTTCACAGCAACTCCTTCGAAGCCCGTGAAGATAGCACGATCGCCGGCATAGAATGGGACATGGCCGAGCGTGGCGTGATCATCTTCGGCAAGGACGGCTGACCCTACACGGCCGACGCCCGTGAGGCGTACGAGGCGAAGGGCTTCAACATCGACTATCGCGACGCCAAGAAGTCCCAGGAACAGCTCGCCGAGATGCTCCGCCATACGAAGGGCCAGCGCCGCGTGCCCGTGATCGTCGAGGGCGATCAAGTGACGATCGGTTACGGGGGCACCTGAGGGGTCTGAAGGCAGGCCCGTGAGACCTGCCCCGGGAGCAACGCCGATGCACCCATTCGTCTCCGAGTCGGTCGCGGTCCTCGAGCGCACGCCGCGGGTGATGGCAGCGCTCCTCGACGGCGCCCCCGAGGCCTGGACGGAGACCCGCGAAGGACCAGACACGTTCAGCCCGCGGGACGTGCTGGGACACCTGATCCACGGCGAGGACACCGACTGGGTCCCGCGCCTGCGGCTCATCCTCGAGAAGGGCGACAGCGAGCCGTTCGTGCCCTTCGACCGTTTCGGCTTCCGAGACGGCATCGCCGGCCGGAGCCTGGGCGAGCTGCTGGCCGAGTTCTCGCGGAAGCGCGAGGCGAACCTGGGCGTGCTGCGTGGCCTGGAGCTGGGCGACGCCGAGCTCGAGCGGCCGGGGCGCCATCCCGCGCTCGGATCGGTCACGCTGCGCCAGCTCCTCGCGACCTGGGTCGCACACGACCTGAACCACGTCGGCCAGGCCGTTCGGGTGATGGCCCGGCGCCATACCGAGACCGTCGGGCCGTGGCGTGCCTACTTGAAGATCCTCGGCCACCCGGAGGCCGGCCGCGTGATGTGGAACGACATCACGGTCGGTGACGCGGTCGGGCTGCGGGATTTCTATACGGCGGTCGCCGGCTGGCGCGCCGAACCCGTGACAATGGGCGACTACGCGGACTTCGACATGGTCCCGCGCGACGCCAGCGAGCCCGCGGCGGGCGTGTGCCATGCTCGCGGCGACAACGCCGCGCTGCCGCCCGTCTGGCTGCCCTACATCGCGGTGACGAGCCTCGACGCGGCGATGGCTCGCTGCAGCGAGCGGGGCGGTCGCATCGTGGACGGGCCCCGGAAGATGGGGGAGGGCCGGCGCTTTTGCATCATCCAGGATCCGGCCGGCGCGTACGCCGGGTTCGTCGGGCCCTGAAGCGGCATGCGGGACGGGCCCGGGCGGCGGGCGTTGAAGGCGACGGCCCGCGTCTTCTTCCGGCTGAATCGCGCGCCCGTCCAGCTGTGGCGCAGGCTTCGGCGACGCGACCACTGGCGCCTCGGCGGCGATTGCCACCGCTGTGCCGCGTGCTGCGAGCAGCCCGGCATCCGCGCGAACCTCCTCGTGTGGCACATGCCGCTGCTCCGGCGGCTGTCACTCTCCTGGCAGCGGCACGTCAACGGCTTCGTCCTGGTGGAACGCGTGGCCCGCGAGCGCCTCTTCCTCCTCGAGTGCACGCACTTCGACCGCGCCTCCCGCTCCTGCGACAGCTACGGCTCCCGGCCGGGGATGTGCAGGGACTAGCCCGGTGCTTCGGAACGCGGGCCGCAATGCTGCGTGTCCTCGAAAGCCAGCCTTGAGCGCGGACCAGCGCGCGCGACTCGTGCGAGAATTGCGGCTCGAATAAGGGGCAACAACCGATGAGCGTGGCCGATCGCATCGCAGCCGTCCTGGGTCCCCACCTCGGCGCCCACTCGGCCGACGCGGTAGCGCGGCACATGTGCGCGAAGCACGGCATCGACGAAGGGATCGCGGAGAAGAAGCTGGGCGAATTCCAGGAGTTCATGCGGCGCGGCCTGGTCGCGTTCGTCGGCTCGGACCGCGCGGCGGCCCTGGCCGCCGAATGCATCCAGCGCGTGCGCGAGCCCGCCGCGAAGTAGCCGTGGCGGCCCTGGCCGAGGGCCTGCTCGCCCGCATGCGCAGCCAGCTCGACGCGCTTCCCGTCGTCCTCGGCGACGGCTCCGAGGAGCGGCTGCGCCGGCGTCCGGTCTCGGGCGCATGGTCGGCGCACGAAAACCTCGCCCACGTGGCGCGCCACCACGAGGTCATGCTCGAGCGGATCGAGCGGATGCTGCGTGAAGACAGGCCAGCATTGCTGCGGTACCGTGCCGAGGAGGACCCGCTCTGGCCCGCCTGGGCGTCGCGCAGCCCTGACGACGTCCAGAAAGCGCTCCCCGTGCTCCGGGCGCGTCTCGTGGCGAGGGTCGAGTCGCTCAGCGTCGAGGAAGCGGCCCGGATCGGCATCCACTCCACCTTCGGCCCGCTGCCGATCGCCGCATGGCTGGATTTCTTCCTGCTGCACGAGGCCCATCATCTCTACGTCGCCCTGAGCCGCGCGCGCGGCTAGGGGAACAGCTTGCGGGCGTTCTTCTCGACGATCTTCCGCTTGGCGTCCTCGGGGAGATCGAGGCCCAGGAAGTCGCGCAGGTTCCGGCCCATGCTGCGCACTCCTGGAGCCGGCCAGTCGCTCCCGTAGAGTGCCTTGTCGGCGATCTCGGCGAGGCGCGGGAAGTACTTCGGGATCGTCTTGGGCGGCACGCTCGAGACGTCGAGGTATACGTTGGGGAAACGGCGCACCAGGAAGAACGCCTGCTCCATCCACAGCGGCCGGCCGCCGTGGGCCAGGACGATCACGAGGTCGGGGAAGTCCACGGCCACGTCGTCCACGAGGATCGCCTCTCCCGCGCGGCTGCGCGCGCCGGGGAAGATCGAGGTGCCGGTGTGGATCATCACGGGCAGGCGCAGCCGCTGCGCCTCCTCGTAGATCGCGCGGAGCGCGTCGAGGCCGTGGAGGTACGCGTTCGGCTCCACCGCCATGTGGGGCGGGTGGATCTTGAGCGCGCGCACGCCGAGCTCGGCGGCGCGCCGCACCTCGGCCCCGGCGTCCTCGACGAAGCGCGGATGCACGCCGCCCATGGGCACGAGGCGCTCCGGCGCGGCCCGGCAGTACTCCGCGACGTACTCGTTGACTCGGTGCGAGAAGCCCATCAAGTCCGGGCTCGGGTAGTTGACGAGCACGGCGCGCTCGATCCCGTCGGCATCGAGCCGGCGCAGCAGGTGCTCCGGCGACTTCATGATCTTCTGCAGCTCGTCGACGTCGTCGCGGCCGCGCGTCATCGTGTCGAGGACGGCGGGCTTCAGCTCCCACCACGGCTGCACGTGGATGTGCGCATCGGTCGCCTTCACGGCGGCGGAGGATAGCACGCCGTGTTAGGCTCGCTGCCCGTGATCCTCGCACTGGCATTAGTGCTGGCGGCCGAAGGGCGACCGCTGTTCTATTGGGGCGCCCGGCCTGCGCTCGTCACGTTGAAGGAACCCGCCACCAGGAGCGAGGAGGCCGTGGTGCTCGAGCTGCACGCCGCTCCCGACCAGGGCGACCTGGTGATGCGCTTCAGCTTCGACCGGCCGGTGCGCGAGGCGCTCTGGCTGCCCGATGGGACGCCCGTCTCGGGCCGCCTGAAGGCGGTCGTCTACATCGATACGGACGACGACCGGCGGACGGGGACGCAGGAAGGATCGTCGGACCTGCGCACCGGCGCCGAGCGCCGGATCGAGCTGAGCGCCCTGGCGATGGGGGAGGACGCCGAGGAGCACCGCGCCGCCACCGCGCTCGTCGCGGCCACGCTCCACGGCCTCACGCAGGAGGGCAGACGGCGGACGCTGTGGCGGGCCGATTCCGAGCTGCCGAATCGCGTCTCCGTGCGCGCCGAATTCGTCGAGCTGCGTGTGCCGGCTGACCGCGTCGGCGCCGAAGCGCGCTGCCGCTTCATCCTCGTGTCCGGGGAGGACGTTCGCGACGGACGGCTCGAATAGCCGCCCCTACTGCGGGCGCAGGCCGTTCACGAGGTAGTCCGCGAAACGGTCCGCGATCTCCTGCGACGTGGCCGGCCCCTTCGGGTCGAACCAGCGGGTGATCCAGTTCACCGCGCCCAGGATGGCGAAGGAGAGCAGCTTCGGATCGCCGGGCGCGAACACGCCCGCGTCCATGCCCTGCTGGAGCAGGCGCCTCAAGCCATGGTCGAACGCGTCGCGCTTGGCGATCACGCGCCGCTGCAGCGGGGGAGACAGGGCCTGCGGGTCGAGGGTCAGCGCCGTGCCGTGCAGCTCGTCGAGGATCATGTGGACGAAGGCGACGATGAGGCGCCGGAGCCGGGCGTCCGGCGGCGCGTCCTGCAGCTCGGCGTCCTGGAGCCGACCGAGGAGCAGGTCCAGGCTCCAGTCGTGACAGAAGAAGAGGATCTCCTCCTTGTTCTTGAAGTAGTAGTAGAGGCTGCCCTTGGTCATCCGGAGCGAGTCGGCGATCTCCTCGACGCTGGCTCCGTGGTAGCCGCGGCGCCTGAAGGCCGCGGCCGCGCTCTTCAGGATCTCGGCGCGCCTCTGGTCACGGCGTGAAGGGGGACGGGTGGCCACGATGACACGCCGACTCGCACGTTAGCACGAAAGGCGCGACGTCCTTCAGCAGCGCGGCGACCTAGTGGGCCTGCGCTTCGGCGTAGGCTGCCTCGGCTTCGCGCCGGAGCAGCCCCAGCCGCTTCATCTTCTCGTGGAGGGTCGTCGGCAGCACCCCGAGGGCAGCGGCCGCTCGCCGCTGGTTCCAGGAATGCGCGCTCAGTGCCGACTCGATGAGTTGGCGCTCGTACTCGGCCACCAGGTCCTTGAGGTTCTGCATTGCTGAGATCTCCGTTCGTCCCCACCGGAGGCCGGTTCATCCCAGGTGTCCGGCTGCTCCGGGTAAGCTTCTGGTTTCCTACGCTTAGACGCGCTGCCCAGGTCGAAGGTTCTGTTGAAAAACGTCAACAAAATCAGGCCAACTTTTCTCGAGCGCGGTCGCGCATGCCGATGACGAGACGCAGGGCGTCCTCGGGAGTGGACATCGGGATCCGTGGGGTCACTTCGTCAAATAGCGAACGCTCAGCCAGTTACGCTTCCCGGCGGATTGGCAAAGGGCTTGCTGAAAGGGAGTGCGGAGGCGAGGGGACAAGCCTCCGAGGAGACGAACGTCATGATTCGGATCAAGTTCTTCATTATTGGTGCGGCGGCCCTGCTCCTGGCCGCGCCTCTCGCGCTCGCGCAGGATTCTCTGAAGGCTAAGGTCGAGGCGCGCCTCGAAAAGTCGAAGGTGACGCGAGAGGGCGAAGTCCGCGTGACTGCGGATCGGGGGGCCGTGGTCCTGGACGGCACGGTCGCGACTCTGTCCGCGCGGCGCGAGGCCGAGCGGCAGGCGAAGAAGGAGGCCAAGGCCGTCGAGAACCGCCTCCGCGTTGTGCCCGACGAGCGGACAGACAACGACATCGTCAAGGACGTGCGCTCGGCGGTTCTGCGCTACGCGTTCTACACGGTGTTCGACAGCGTCGAGATTGGCGTCGACGACGGTGTGGTGACCCTCGGCGGCTCCGTCTACCGCCCGAATCGCAAGGAGGACATCGAGTCGCTCGTCGCCGAGGTCCGCGGCGTGCGCGAGATCCACAACTCGATCAAGGTGCAGCCCGCGTCGCTCTTCGACGACCGCCTGCGCCGGCAGCTGTATCGCCAGATCTACGGCAGCGAGGACTTCGTGCAGTACGCGCACATGGCCAACCCTCCGATCCGCATCGTGGTCGACCGCGGCCGGGTAACGCTGACGGGCTACGTCAACTCCAACGTGGAGCGCGCCCTGATCGATTCCATCGCCCGCCAGAGCCTCGCCTTCGACGTCAAGAACCAGTTGAAGGTCGACGGCGAGGACGAGAAGGAGCAGAAGAAGAAGACGCCTGAGCCGCTCCCCAGCTAACGCACCGCTTCATACTTCCATCCTTCCTCAAGGGGTCCCGGTTCGGGGTTAGCCGGGGCCCCTCTTTCAGCGGTTCACGGTGGCCTGGAAGGCCGACGTTGGGGTCCGAATGCGGCCCTCAACCGCGATTGCGACCACCGTCAGCCGTCAGACGCTCGGCGCGGTGAGGGGCGCGAGATCGTGGGTGGTTGGGGCGGTGCGGAAGGGCCCGCTGCGACCGAGCTGGCAGGGAGAGGTCATGTTCAGC
>DATFEN010000158.1:0-5832 GCA_035251085.1 Vicinamibacteria bacterium
GGACGGACGCGAAGCGCTGGTCATGGATGCCAGCGACGAGGTCGGCCCCAACGAGCGCCGGGTCGTCACGCTGCAGGGGCGCGTGTCGACGCCGAGGCTGTGGGGACCCGGTACCCCGAACCTCTATCGTTTCGAAGCGCAGGTGCTCAACGAAGGACAGATCGCGGACAGCGTCGTGCAGGAGATCGGCTTCCGGGATTTCCGAGCCGATGGGCATGGTTTCCTCCTCAACAGTCAGTCGATCCTGCTGCGCGGCGTCGGCAAGCACCAGATGAGCGAGCGGAACCTCTCGGCCGTGACCGACGACGAGATCCGCACCGACTTCGAGGCGCTGGCGGACCTCGGTGTGAACGCGATCCGCCTCGCCCACTACCCCCATTCGGACCTGGCCTACAGCCTGGCCGACCGCAAGGGCATCCTGGTGATCGCCGAGAACGGTCACACCACGCCCGAGCGGAGCTCATCCACCACGGGCGAGACGATCACCCGCGAGATGGTGCTCCAGAACTACAACCACCCCTCGATCGTCGCGTGGTCGGTCGGCAACGAGTCGGCCTATATGAAGGTCTTCCGGTACGCCCGCCTGGTCCGGGAGAGCGATCCGCTGCGAGCCATCACCTATGCGTCGAACACCGGCGTGCTGCGCAAGAAGCAGGACGACTTGAGCTTCGTGATGCACAACCGCTATCCCGGTTGGTACGCGAGCGCGCCGTGGGACTTCGAGTTCAAGGCGCTCGACATGCGCTTCCTCTCCGAGGCCGGCGGGGGCGCGGTGGTGTCTAACCACACCGACTACGCCGCCGCGCGTCACGTCGTCGACGCATTCGAGCCTGAGGAATACCGGCAGGTCCTAGCCGAGATCCAAGCGCAGGTCGTGTTCAGGCGCCAGCCGGAGAACGTGCCTCTCTCGCTCATCTGGGTCTTCCGCGATTTCCCGATCGACAAGTACAAGGGCGTGCTCAACACCAAGGGGCTTCTGACGCCAGGCGGCTTGCCCAAGGATGCCTATCATCTTTACAAGGCCTTCCTGCGCCCCGACACGCCGGTCGTGCACGTGACCAGCCAGACGTACTTCCTGCGCCGAGGAGACCCGAGGAACGGAATCAAGGCCTATTCCAACCGGCCGGCGCTGACGCTCTTCGTCAACGGGGAAACGCGCGGGACGCTGCGGAACGGCGCGTTCCGGCAAGAGGGCAAAGGGCCGACGATCGACAACGTCTTCTATTGGCGCACGCCGCTCGCCGCCGGCCGCAACGAGATCCGCGTGAGCGACGCCGACGGGAACGAGGACCATGCGATCGTGTACGCCGACCCCGGGGGCGCGGGCTGGCCGGACGAGGCCGGCGCGCCGATCCGGGATGTCGTCTCGACGAACGCGAGCAACCGCGCCTACTTCATTCACGCTCCGGTGCGAGAGCAATGGCCGTTCTACTACGAGCTCGACGGGACGGCCGACAACACCTTCGATGCGCTGCCCGAGGCTGTACGGGGAGCGGCGTGGATCGCGACGCGCCGACTCAGCAAGCCTGGGAACCGCACGGAGCTGCGCTTCGAGGCCGCAGCCGCGGCTCGAGTCTTCGTGCTCAGGACGGCGGGCGGGCCGCGACCGGCGCTCCTGGCCGCCGGCTTCACGCCGACCGATACGAAAGGGGAGTGGCGGGACGACGGCCTGCGCATCGTTCCGTTCGAGGTCTTCCAGCGTGACGTGCAGCCGGGCGACCGCGTACGCATCCCGCCCGAGACCCGCGACTACGTTGTGCTCGTGAAGCGGGCGGTCCCGACTCCTTGAAAAGCCGGCGGGCCGCGGCTATGGTTTCCGCGGTCCGGCATCGCTAGCGGAGAGAAGACACATGGGCGACACACGGGTGTCGATGAGCCCGCGAGCCTTCGGCGAGACGACGCGACCCGACATCTGGTGGGCGCAGCCGCTCGGCGTGTTCCTGGCGCTGTCCGCCTTCGTGGTGTACTCGACCTGGGCGGCGCTCCAGGCCCAGCATTACCACTGGGGCCCCTACCTGTCCCCCTTCTACTCGCCCGAGCTGTTCGGCGATTCACCGCACGCATGGTTCGGGCCGCGTCCCGCGTGGTGGCCGGGCATCCTGCCGTGGTCGCCCGCGATCCTGATCCTCTGGGCGCCGGGACTGTTCCGGCTGAGCTGCTACTACTATCGCGGTGCGTACTACAAGGCGTTCTGGGCGGATCCGCCGTCCTGCAGCGTCGGCGAGCCGCGATCCCGGTATCTCGGGGAGGCCGCTTTCCCGTTGGTGCTCCAGAATCTCCACCGCTACTTCCTCTATATCGCCCTGCTCTTTCTCGTGGTGCTCGCCTCGGACGTTTGGAAGGCGCTTTGGTTCGTCGACCCCGTGACGGACCGCGCGACGTTCGGCGTTGGCCTCGGCACCCTGGTCCTGGCGACGAACGTCGCCTTGCTCGGCGGCTACACGCTCGGCTGCCACTCGCTTCGCCACCTCGTGGGCGGAGGCCTCGACGAGGTGTCAAAGGTCCCGTTGTGCCGGACGGCGTACGGCTGCGTGAACGTGCTGAACCGTCGTCACATGCGCTGGGCGTGGGCCAGCCTGCTCTCGGTGGCGGGCTCAGACCTCTACGTCCGACTGCTCTCGATGGGTGTGCTCGACGACCCGAGGCTCTTCTAGTGGCCGAGTACGAGACCCACGCGTACGACGTGGTCGTGATCGGCGCGGGCGGCGCGGGCCTGCGTGCAGCGATCGAGGCCTCGGCCGCGGGCGTGTCGGTGGGGCTCGTCTGCAAATCGCTGCTCGGGAAGGCCCACACCGTGATGGCCGAGGGCGGCATCGCGGCCGCCCTCGCCAACGTGGACGATCGCGACAACTGGAAGGTCCACTTCGCCGACACCATGCGGGGCGGCCAATACGTGAACAACTGGCGCATGGCCGAGCTGCACGCCAAGGAGGCGCCCGAGCGCGTTCGCGAGCTGGAGGCGTGGGGCGCCGTGTTCGACCGCACCCAGGATGGGCGCATTCTCCAAAGGAACTTCGGCGGCCATCGCTATCCGCGCCTCGCCCACGTCGGCGACCGCACCGGCCTCGAGCTGATCCGCACACTTCAGGATCGCGGCGTTCATCAGGGCATGGACGTCCACATGGAGTGCACGGTGGTCGGACTGATGAAGGACGCTGGCCGCGTCGCGGGCGCGTTCGGCTTCGACCGCGAGCGCGGGCGCTTCAAGCTGCTGCGGGCCGCTGCGGTGGTGCTCGCCACCGGAGGCATCGGCCGCGCCTACCGGATCACCAGCAACAGCTGGGAATCGACGGGCGACGGGCTCGCCCTGGCGTTCCGCGCCGGCGCCGAGCTGATCGACATGGAGTTCGTCCAGTTCCACCCGACGGGGATGATCTGGCCGCCCAGCGTGGAAGGCATCCTGGTGACCGAAGGGGTGCGGGGCGAGGGCGGCGTCCTGCTCAACAACGCCGGACGCCGCTTCATGTTCGACGCAATCCCCGAGGCGTACAAGAGCCAGACCGCGGACAACGAAGAAGAGGGCTGGCGCTATACGCAGGGCGACAAGAGCGCGCGGCGCCCGCCTGAGCTGCTCACGCGCGATCACGTCGCGCGCTGCATCGTGCGGGAGCTGAAGGAGGGGCGCGGCAGCCCCCACGGCGGCGTGTTCCTCGACATCTCGTGGATCCGCAAGCGCCTGCCCGACGCGGAGGGGCACATCAAGCGCAAGCTGCCCAGCATGTACCACCAGTTCAGGCAGCTCGCCGACATCGACATCACGCAGGCGCCGATGGAGGTGGGCCCCACCACCCACTACATGATGGGCGGCGTCCGCGTGGACGCGGAGACCCAGATGTCGAGCCTGGCGGGCCTGTTCGCCGCCGGCGAGTGCGCGGCGGGCATCAACGGCGCGAACCGCCTGGGCGGCAACTCGCTCTCGGACCTTCTGGTCTTCGGCAAGCGGGCCGGCGAGTTCGCGGCCCGCTTCGCGAAGGAGAACCGAGCGCCGGCCGTCGACGCGGTCCAGATCGAGCGCGCCGCCAGGCAGGCACTCGAGCCCTTCGACCGGAGCGGGGGCAATGGCGAGGGCCCCTACCAGGTGCAGCACGACCTGCAGCGGATGATGCAGGACCTGGTCGGCATCGTCCGCCACGAAGACGAGATGCAGCGTGCCCTCAGCGAGCTCGAGGCGCTCGGCCGGCGGGCCCGGCGCGCGCGCATCACCGGCAATCGCGAATACAACCCCGGCTGGCACACGGCCCTGGATCTCCCCAACCTGCTCGTCGTCTCCGAAGCCGTGACGCGCTCGGCGCTCACCCGCAACGAGAGCCGCGGCGCGCACTTCCGCGAGGACTTCCCGGACAAGGATGCGGCCTGGGGCAAGCAGAGCGTGGTGTTGCGCCAGGCGGAGGACGGCGCGATGGAAGTGGCGCTCCAGCCGCTTCCGGAGCTGCCGCCGGAGCTGAAGCAGGTGATCGAGGAGATGAAGTGATGCAGGCGACGTTCCGCATCTTTCGGAGCGACGCCGCGGGCGGCACTCTCCGCGACTATACGACCGAGGTCGCCGAGGGCATGGTCGTGCTGGACGCCGTCCACCGCATCCAGGCGACCCAGGCCAACGACCTCGCCTGCCGCTGGAACTGCAAGGCGGGACGTTGCGGCTCGTGTTCCGCGGAGATCAACGGCATGCCGCGGCTGATGTGCATGACGCGCCTGTCCGAGCTTCCGCTCGACAAGCCGGTGCTGGTGGAGCCGATGCGGGCGTTCCCGCTGCTGCGCGACCTCGTCACGGACGTCGCCTGGAACTACGCGGTGAAGAAGCGCATCAAGCCCTTCAAGCCACGGGCGGCCGACGCCGACGGGAGGTGGCGCATGGCCCAGGCCGACGTCGACCGCGTCCAGGAGTTCCGCGAGTGCATCGAGTGCTTCCTGTGCCAGGACGTGTGCCACGTGCTGCGGGAGCACAAACAGCACGATCGCTTCGTCGGGCCGCGCTTCCTGGTCCACGTCGCCGCGCTCGAGATGCATCCGCTCGACGTCGAGGACCGCCTGCCCGAGCTGCGAGAGGCCCAGGGCATCGGCCTGTGCAACATCACCAAATGCTGCACCAAGGTGTGTCCGGAGGGGATTACGATCACGGACAACGCGATCATCCCGCTTAAGGAGCGCGTCGTGGATCGTTTCTACGACCCGCTGCGTCGCGTGCTGCGCGTGCTGCGCGGCTGAGGCGGGAGCGCGAGGGGGACGACCATGTACCAGTTGAAGCCGCTGTCCAAGGACGCAGTCTCCAGGGCCCTCGAGAAGGCCGAGCGCTACCGCCTGCTGAACGAGCCGGCCGAGGCGGAAAGCATCTGCGCGGACGTGCTCGCGGCGGATCCGGGCAACCAGCGCGCCGAGGTCATGCTGCTGCTCGCGCTCACCGACCAGTTCGACGAGGGCATGGGCGACAGGCTGGCCCAGGCCCAAGCGGTCGTCCAACGACTGAGCGACCCCTACGGCCGCGCGTACTACTCGGGGATCGTCAGCGAGCGGCGCGCCAAGGCGCTGGACCGGCTCGGCAGGATGGGCTCGAACCCGGCGATCCATGCGGCACTGATGGAGGCGATGCGCCGCTACGAGGAGGCCGAAGCGCTGCGGCCGCCGGGCAACGACGACGCGCTACTGCGCTGGAACGCCTGCGCTCGCATGCTCGAGAACAACCCGGCCCTCGCCCCGGCCGCCGAGGATCGTCAGGAGCTGCCGCTGGAGTAGCTCAGGCCCAGGATCCCAGCCCCTGCGGATACGGCCCAGGCCGCAGAGCGCGATCAGCAGCCAGTTCCAGGCGATGCCGAGCAGCGCGAAGGCCATCGTCGC
>DATFEN010000171.1:0-3113 GCA_035251085.1 Vicinamibacteria bacterium
ACCTCGTCGATCCTGGCGGGCTCGAGGCCGGCGTCCTTGAGGCACTGCCGCACGGGGCCCATCGAGCGCTCGATCAGGTCTTCGACGAGCTGCTCGAGCTTCGCCCGCGTCAGCTTGAGCTGCAGGTGCTTCGGGCCCGACGCGTCCGCGGTGACGAAGGGCAGGTTGATCTCCGTCTCGACCGTGGTCGACAGCTCGCACTTGGCCTTCTCCGCAGCCTCCTTCAGGCGCTGCAGCGCCATCTTGTCCTTCGACAGGTCGATCCCCTGGTCCTTGCGGAACTCCGAGACGATCCAGTCGATGATGCGCTGGTCCAGGTTGTCGCCGCCCAGGTGCGTGTCGCCGTTCGTCGCCTTGACCTCGACCACGCCCTCGCCCACCTCCAGGATCGAGATGTCGAAGGTGCCGCCGCCGAAGTCGTAGACCGCGATGGTCTCGTCCTTCTTCTTGTCGAGACCGTAGGCGAGGGCCGCCGCAGTCGGCTCGTTGACGATGCGCAGCACCTCGAGCCCCGCGATCCGGCCCGCATCCTTCGTGGCCTGGCGCTGGGCGTCGTTGAAGTAGGCCGGAACCGTGATCACGGCCTTCGCGACCTTCTGGCCGAGATACTGCTCGGCGGCGTCTCTCATCTTCTGGAGGATCATCGCGGAGATCTCGGGGGGCGAGTAGAGCTTGCCCTCGATCTCGACGCGCGCGTCCCCGTTCGACGCTTCGACGACCTTGAAGGGCACCATCTTCTGCTCCTCGCTGACCTCCGAGTAGCGGCGCCCCATGAAGCGCTTGATGGAATACACGGTGTTCTCGGGGTTCGTGACCGCCTGTCGCTTCGCGACCTGCCCCACGAGCCGCTCACCCGACTTCGTGAAAGCGACGACCGACGGCGTGGTGCGCGAGCCTTCCGGGCTCGCGATCACCGAGGGGCTATCCCCCTCCATGATCGCCACTACTGAGTTGGTCGTGCCCAAGTCGATACCGATGATCTTGCTCACTGTTCCGAGTCCTCCACCTCATAGAGTAGAGACTTGAGCGTAGGTGTGTCAATCGACTTGCGCGCCTTGCCGTATGTGATTGAATAGGATGCGGTTATGCGCGCTGGTGCAATCACGTTTCGTGCACGGGCCGGCACGTTCGAGAAGGTCTCGGAGGTCGCAGCGGCGCTCGAGGCGTCCCGCAGGCTCCCGCAGGGGGCCTACACCTCGCTCCGCACCTACGGCGGCCGGAGCGTCGTTCGGCTGGCGCAGCACGTTTCGAGGTTGAACGAGACGTCAGCCCTGTTGCGTTCGGAGGTTACGGTCTCCGAAGCCGCCGTGCGCGATGCATTGCGGAAGGCCCTGGCGGCGACCGACCATCCGGAGTCCCGCTTGAGGCTCACCTGGGCGCCGCCTGAACTCTACGTCACCGTGGAGCGCTTCGAGCCCTTGCCCGAGCGGCTCTACGAGGAGGGAGTGCGCTGCGCGACCCTCGACGTGCATCGCGAGAACCCCCACGCCAAGGACACGCGTTTCATCGTCACGGCTGCGGCCGCGTACGGCGCTCTCCCCGCCGGCGTCCACGAGGGCCTGCTGCTCGGGGACGACGGCGCGATCCTGGAGGGCCTGTCGAGCAACTTCTTCGCGGTCCAGGGTGCCATCCTCCGCACCGAAGAGGAACGCGCGCTTCTCGGCGTGACCCGGTCGCTCGTCCTCGAGGCTGCCGCCGGCGTGCTCCCCGTCGAGCGGCGGGCCGTGACACAGGCCGATCTCGGCGGCGTCACCGAGGCCTTCATCACGAGCGTGTCGCGAGGCATCCTCCCCGTCGTCGGGATCGATGCGGCCGGCGTCGGCGACGGCCGGCCCGGGCCCACCACCCGAGAGCTGCGGCGGCGCTTCGCCGAGCTGGTCGCGGGCGAGCTCGAGCCGCTCTGAGCGGCTACTGGACGTAGCCCAGGGCGCGCAGGCGCTCGGTCATCTCCTCGTCGACGGTCCCGCTCGAGCGAGCTTCGAGGGACGGCGCCTCGCGCGTACCGTAGGAGGCGATGTGCGCCGGAGGCTGCGCATCCAGCAGCTCGGCGCGAAGCGCGGCCGTTGGCAGCCGCCCTGCGAAGTCCTCGGCGATCGGCCAGCCCTTCAGGTAGAGCAGGAGAGGCAGCACGTCGAAGACCGTGAGGCCCTCCACGCGGCCCGCGCGGAAGGCCGGCCCCGCGGCGAGAAAGACGCCGTCCGGCGCTCGGTTGTGATGGGCCACGAGGCCCTCTCCGCGAGGCTCCACGTCGAAGCCATGGTCGGACACGACGATGACGTTCCCTTCCCCAAACGCCTCGACCAGATCCCCGATGGCGCGGTCCATCGACCGATGCGCCTCGGTGACGGCGCGCGCCATGGGATCCGCAGCTGTCGCTGGCCGCGCCAGCTCCGAGCGCGCGAGCGCCGCGTGAGACACCATGTCCACCAGCCGGAATAGAACCAGCTGATCGGGTGCGCTGCCCTGCGCGCGCACGCCCGCCCTCATGAGGTGGAGCGAGATGCGCCGGGTCGTCTCGAACAGCGAATGGAAATAGGGCAGCTCTTCGCGCAGCGCTCCGGTGTCGACCGAGATCCGGATCTCGCGCCGCGACCACTCCTCCGGCGTCACGTCCATGTAGCGACGCGCCGCGTCGATCGTGACCTCCTCGGGCCGCGTCACGAGCGGGCGCAGCTCGCCTTCGAGGGCCTCGGGAAAGACGAGCCCCTCCTCCGGCTCGCGAGCGCCGACGAGGGCGTGGAACGCCCTCTCGCTGACGACGTGGCCGAGCACGGCCTCCGCCGGCCACGTGGCCCAGAAGTTCACCACGTCCACGGGAGAGCCCCGCCCGGCGGCGATGTTCCAGAAGGCGGGCGTCCGGCGCACGACGCTGCTGATCGGCGACGTCGCGATGCGGCCGGTCCCGCGCAGCCCGGCCTCGAGCCACGCGAAGCCCACGCCGCGGATGGGCTTCAGCTCCGGGTACGGCACGCCCACCCCCCGCAGGTGCCGCCAGAGGAAGTCGCTCACACCATGGTCGACAGGCCTGCGCCCGGTCGCGATCGAGGTCCACACCGCGGGCGAGAGCGTCGGCCGGAAGGTGCGCAGCGGCCCCCGAACGCCTCGCGCGCACA
>DATFEN010000186.1:0-8351 GCA_035251085.1 Vicinamibacteria bacterium
AGCTGGGCTCGTCGCGCGCGACCAGCTCCGCGGTTGCGCGCCAGTTCGCTGCGGCGACGCGAAGCGGTTGCGCACGAGCAGCGTCCACCGACCTGAATCGGCCGTCCACGCCGTACACGCGAAGGCCGGCAGTCGGAAAGGCAGCTTCGAGCGCATCCAGCACGAAGCCCACTCCCTCGCGCTTGCTGGCGAAGCAGTCGGCCAGCTCCGCAGTGAGCGTCACGGCCATCGTCGTCGCGGCGCCCGCCTCGGCGCCGATGCAGCGGAGCATCTCGCTGAGCCGTCGTGGCTCGCGCCAGAGTGCGAAGGGCCGCTCGACGACGGCGTCGACCCTCGGCGGGCGGCCCTCCACACGGACGGCCTTGAGGTTCGCCCCGCCGATGTCCCAACCGAGGATCGGCTTCAAGGTGCCGCCACGCCGACCAGGCCTGCAACGGAAAAGCGAACCTGGCGTACCGCTCTTGGCATCCGCTGCAAGCCGCCTGAGCGGCAGGCGGCCAGAATCGACCCAGCGAGGTTGCGATCAAAGGCTCTGCGCAGGCCGAGGTATGACGTGGTCAGGCGCGGGTTGACCTCGATCACCGTGACATCGCGCTCGCCGAGGACCACGTCGACGCCCACGTAGCCACGCAAGCCCTCGACGCCTTCGCAGGCCCGACGGGCCAGCTCCGCCGCGCGTCTTGCAAGAGGATGCGCGAAGGGCGTCAGGCCGCCCCGATACACCGGCGAGCCGTTCCCGCACAGGATCTGCCGGTTCACGGCAAGGACGCGGGCTTGGCGGGCCGAGACGAGCAGCGACACGCTCGCGGGGAGGCCAGGCGTCTGGCGCTGCACCAGACAGGGGCCGCGCGGGGCCACACGACGCACGCTGGCGAACGCGGGCTCGATGCCACGGAGCTCGGTGACCAGCGAAACGCCCTCGCACCCTGCCCCCAACGCGGGCTTGAGGATCACCGGCAGGCCGAGACGCGACGCCGCAGAGCGCCCAGCGTGCGCGGTCCGAGCGATGCGCGTCTCCGGATGAGGGACGCCGAGCCGGCGCAGCCTCGCCGCCAGACGCCGTTTGTCGGCGACCGCGCGGATCGCAGCGGCGCTCGAGCCCAGCACAGCGACGCCGGCGCGTGCGAGGCGTGCGGCGACGTGCTCGAGCAGGCGCCCCGTCTCGGGAGCGATTAGCCACACCGCATCCACTCGCGCCGCGAGGGCGACAAGACGCAGGCCCGAGCGCGGGGCCAGGACGACCTCCCGCGAGGCAGGGCGCGGGAGAGGGAAGCGAGGGTCTGCGGTTACGACGACCTGATGGCCGAGAGCGGCGAGATCCGCGCACAGCGCGTCTCGCATCCCCCGCCCCTCGCGCGCGAGGGTGGCGGACACCGGCCGCCCGACGAAGCCTCCGCCACTCGCATGCTCGTAGACGAGGATCCTCAGTCGGCGAACCGCTGTCGGCACCAGCCAGACTGTCCGAAGGATTCCTCCACCTCGACGGCGAGGGCGCTGAGCCGGCTGCCCCCCAGCTGCTTGAGCTCCAGCTTGAGGCGACCCAGCAGATAGGTCGCCAGCATCTCGGCGGTGGTGTTCGGGATCGGCAGGAGCACCACGTCGGACCTCGGGAAGACGTAGCGGCGCCCTTCATAGCGCGCCTCGATCTCGTCGTCGCGCTCGGCCAGCGCGATGGCCGGGTTCTGGGTCGGGAGCAGCATGCGGTGGTCCATCTCGTCCACCAGGCGGCGCATCAGGCGCTTCAGGCTCACGAAATCCCAGACCTCGGAGTTGGCATCGAGGGCTCCCTCGAGCTCGACCCGGGCTCGGTAGTTGTGGCCGTGGAGTGCCTCGCAGGTCTCGCTATAGGTAATGAAGTGGCCGCAGGCGAAGACGAGATAGTCCTTCTCGATGACGATCTTGTACTCCGTCATGGTCCCCTTCGCCGTGTGTCTGAGCCTTGCTACGACATCATACGCCGCTCAGGGCACCGCGCGGCGGCTCAGCTGGCGTGGGGCTGAAAGACGAAGATCTCCCCCTTGCCCGGCACGGAGGAATCGCCGAGGTAGCGCCGATAGGCGCCCGCGCGCTCCTCATAGGGGAGAGTGAAGCCGTGTGTCGAGAGATAGCGTCCACACAAGCGCAGGAACGTCGGGTTGTAGGTCGACGTGTAGGTGAACGTCGGCAGCAGCGGGATCTGCGGCAGGGAGACGATCGTTCCCCGCGACATCCACGCGCCGGTGCGAAGCTCGGCGCCGCCTCGCAGGACGATGGTGCCGCCCTTCATCTCGAGCCCGGCGAAGTCCCGTACGCTGCCGCCCACCGCGATGAGGCCGCGTCGCATGCGCATCCCGACCTCGAGGCCAGCGGAGCCGTCGATCAGGATCGTGCCGTCCCTCATCCCGCTGAGGCTGCCGCGATAGGCTGCCCCGACCTGCCCACCGGCGTTGCCTCGAACGCGGATCGAGCCGCCCGTCATCTCGGCGCCGAGCCAGTCGGAGACCGAGCCGGACACCTCGATGCTGCCTCCCTTCATGTAGGCGCCCAGGTGCATGCCGGCGTTGCCCTCGATGCTGATGCGGCCGCGGGTCATGCCACGGCCGATCCACTTGACCTTGTCCGCCGCGCCGCGGATCACGAGCTCGTCGCCCGGCGAGCCGTCCACATCGAAGAAATCGGCCACGCGCAGCTGGCGCTTGCCCAGATGGACCGGAAGCGCGCGGACGGCCTCCGGGGGAAGGCCTGCAGTCAGATCCGGCGAAAGCGCCTCCGCCTCGAGTGGGACCGACGGCTGCTCCTTGAGCGTGAGTGTGAGCATGGCGCCGAGGCTACTCGCAGGCACGCACGTCCGGCCGCGTGAGGCGTTCCACCTCGACGGGGTAGTTGTCGAAGGATATCGTATAGACCTTCTGAAAGAGGGGACGCAAGTACTCCTCGATCTTCTCGTCGTAGGTGGGACGGACGACGAACTCGCGGCCCTCGCTGGCGGCGCGGACCTCTCCGTCCTCGACGACGACCTGGCCTTCCTTGATGACGTAGCGGGGCCGTCCGAACGAGACGCCATCCGGCCCCTGCGCGTAGATCGTCACATCGGCGTCGGCGCCCACGCCCAGGTGGCCCTTTGCCGTCAGCCCGAGGGCCCGAGCCGGTCCCGCGGAGGTGACGACCGCTATGTCGGACAGCGTGTACTGGCGGTCGAGGTCCGCCAGCACGGTTCGCTTCAGGGCCCGCTTCGGCAGATTCTTCAGGCAGTCCCGCCGGTGCTCGACGTCCGTCAGGAGGCGGATGAGCTCGGGGTAACGCCAGAAGCCGGCTCCGTTCGGGTGGTCGGTCGTCAGGAAGATTCGCCAGGGATCGGTGATGAGCAGCAACAACTCGAGCCCAGCCGCCCACTGAACCGCGTTGACCAGGTTGTGACCCTTGTACACGTAAGGGACGATGCCGCACCCGGTCTCGTTCTCCACGTCCACGTTGCCCCACTTCTTGCCCGTGAGCTGGTGGAGGAGGTGCTGCCAGGGTCCGTCGGCCGTGATCGTCATCGCGTCGCCGAACAGGATCGCCCCGGCGTCACAGGTGAAGGTGGTGTGGGCGTTGAAGTAGTCCGCGAGCCTGCTCGCCTCGGAGCGCATCGTGCCCCAGCCGTCGCCGCCGTACGCGTGAAACTGCAGATGGGCCAGGTGGGCCCGGTGGCCGTCCAGGACCTTCATCGTCTCGAGCGTGGTGCTGATGTTGCCCGGGACGCCCAGGTTGTTGCAGTGGAGATGAAGCGGATGCGGGAGGCGCAGGTCATCGACGATCTGTGCCAGGCCGGCGATGATCTTGGCGGGTGTCACGCGGGTGTAACCCTCGATGGGCTCGAGGAGCTTCCTCGCGTTCTTTCCCCACTTCCAGGCCGCGACCCCTCCCGGGTTGACCGCCTTCACGCCGTACGACTTGGCGGCCCAGATGAGCCAGGCGACCACTTCACGGGCCCGCTCGAGCTCGTCCACGTCCAACAGGTCGAGGACGATCTCGTTGTTGGCCATGAGCACGAGGCTGGACTTGTCGACAACCGGGGTGTCGCGGAGCTCCTCATGGGTGTGCCGGGCGGAGAGGATCGGAACGGCCGCCTCGTTCACGGTGGTCCAGCCCATCGCCGCGTACAAGTAGCCCGTCGCGAACGTCGTGGGAGTGATGCCCCCAAGCCCGGCTCGCCCCTCCGGACCGTGCAGGAACGGCACGGCCTTGCGGTAGTTCTCCGGTGTCAAGCCGCGCGCGAAGTTCAGGGCCGCGCCCGCGACGTGGGTGTGGATGTCGACCCCGCCAGGAAAGATCACCATGCCGCCGGCGTCGATCGAGCGTCCGCCTTGGATCTCGCTGACGACACGACCGCCGTCGATGCAGAGATCCTGGACGACGCCGTCGATCCCGTTCGCGGGATCGTAGACCCTTCCCCCGGCTATGCGCAGCATGTGGTGGGGGGAATGCCAGGCCGCGTCAGGCCGTGGCCCGCGCCGGGATCGGTGCTGGCGTCCAAGCCGGCTTGGCCGCGACAGCCGCGCGGATGCGTTTGATGATCTCCTCGTCGGTCGGATAGGGCGACTTCAGCGCCGGACGCAGCGGCAAGGGGATCTCGTCCATGCGATAGGCGGTCCCCGGCGCGGAGATACCCGTGGCGGCCGTGGTGATGTGGACGCGCGCCAGCCGGCTCGTGTGCGTGACCTTGGGGTCCAGCACGATCGTCGGGATGCGCGCCAGGTGGTCGATGCCCGGCTGGGGCATGGTCGCCCCCGGGTCGGCGCCGAGGATCAGCGCGGCGTCGTTGTCGCCGCGCACGATCAGGTCGACGGTCGAGAACTCCCCCGGGTTGAAACGGGGGTAGCCTCGGCTCAGGTTGGTCCCGAAGGGGAAGCCCGTGGTCCAGCGCAGCACCATGTCCGACCCCGTCACGTTGCCGTGGCCGCGCATCGGCATGCAGACGAACTTCGTGTAGGCGTTGAGCTCCGCGGCGAGGGTGAGGACCGCGGCCGAGTTCATGTGCTTGCCGCGCGTCATCGAGAGTCCCATCCCGAAGAACAGCACCCCGAAACGCGCGCGCTTCATCCGCGCGGCGAGGTCCTTGAGCGTCTCGAGGGACAATCCGGTCTCCGCCACGGCCGTCTCGTCGATCTGCCGGTTCTTGACGAGAGCCCGCAGGATCGTCAGCACCTCGAAGTCCTTGCCGGGCCGGATCTGAAGGAAGATGTCCGCGGCCTTGGCGCTCGGCGTCTCCCGGATGTCGACGAGGACCATGGTCCGCCCCTTGCGCCCCTCGGGGACGAACTTGCCCTTCGGCATCAGCGTGTACTTCGTGAAATGCCGGGGGTGGCACTCCGCGGGATTCCCGCCCCAATAGATTATGAGGTCCGCCCGGTTCTTCACCTCGCCCAGCGTGCATGTGACCTTGCCACCCAACTGGGCGGCTATCTCAGTAGGGCCGTGTCAAAGCGAGGTGTGACTGTCGATCACACCTCCGATCAGCTCGGCCAGGGCGACGGCTTCGCGCTGGGCCTCGCACGTGATGTTGCTGAGACCATAGACCAGAGGCATGTTGGCGTCGTACAGGTGATCCGCCGCCGCCTCGACCGCCGCGTCGACGGAGGCCGGCTTGCCGTCGATCAGCGCGTCGGGATACAGGCGCTCAGCCGTGTGGTTGCGGAACCAGGCCTCACCCAGGCTGCACGCGTTCTTGGCCTTGACGATGCGGTCGCCATCGGCGTGCAGCTCGATGTCGTCGCAGACGCAGCCGCAGAACGTGCACGTCGCGTTGGGCACCACGGTGAGGCTCATGGCGTGCTCCTTTTCGGTCGCGTGTCGGGCCCGCCCGCACGGGGCGGCACGATGAACGTTCAACCCAGCTCGCGCCCGGGGAAGCTTCCGCGGATGCGCCGCGGCATGTAGCGGCCGGCCTCGATCTGCTCCCACGCCCGCACGCTTTCCGCCTCGTGCTCCCGGTCTGTACGAGTCGGCGCCTCGGGCTCTCCGCGGCTCTCGATCCTCAGCATCCCACCCCTTTCATTCGCGGCGGCGTCTCAGGAAGCGCGCTGTGCAGACGCCGGTGGAGACGCGATCGGTTCGACCTCGACTTCCCATCCCTTCGACGTCGGCATTCCCGTTCCGTCGGTGCTCTGGCCCATGAGACGGCAGGTCGGCGGACCGTACGGGACGAAGATCATCCCCTGCGGGACCTTGCCTTCCACGCATCGGAAGCTGGCCTCGCCGTTTGCCGACCGGACTCGAACGTTGCCGCCCGATGCCACGCCCACGGCCTTCATGTCCTCGGGGTGCATGGTCAAGGTGCCGACGATGGCCTGGTACTCGGGATGGTCCTTGCCGACGTTGATCTGCTGGCCCTGCTTCGTCGTTCGGCCCGCGTTCATGATGAAGCGCTTCACTTCCATGGCTCTGCCGGTGCCGTCATTATACAAGCAGCCCTGTCTATAATCCCTTGCGCTATCCATGATCCCGCGCCTCCTCGTCAGCGTGTTCGAGGTCGAAGAAGTGGCGGCGGCGCTCGCCGGGGGAGCGGACATCGTCGACGTGAAGAACCCTGCGGAGGGCTCGCTCGGAGCGCCGTCGCCCGCCCTCCTGCGCGCAGTGAGCAGGCGCGTCGAGGGTCGGGCCGTCTTGAGCGCTGCGCTCGGCGACGCCCCGCATCTGCCGGGGACGCTCGCCCTTGCAGCCGCAGGCGCCGCCGGATGCGGCGCGGAGTACGTCAAGGTGGGTCTGCTCGGCTCCTCGCGCCCCGACGACGCCGTAACCCTGCTGAGAGAGGTCCAGCGGGCCGCAACGGGAGGCCGCACCGCGACGCGAGTCGTCGCCGTCGCGTATGCCGACGCCCTCCGCGTGGGCGGGCTTCCGCCCGGCGAGCTGCCGCGGGCTGCGGCCCGCGCCGGCGTCCACGGGGTGATGCTGGACACGGCGGTGAAGGACGGAGCCTCGACGCTGGATCATCTGGGCGAGAAAGGCGTAGCGGTGTTTCTGGAGGAGGCTCGGTCCCTCGGTCTCGAAACGGCCCTGGCCGGCGCCCTCCGCCTTCGGGAGATCTTCCGGATCGCGGCCCTGGGCGCGCAGGTGGTGGGCGTGCGGGGCAGCGCTTGCGACGGGGGCCGAGCCGGGCGGGTCAGCGGGGCACGTGTCCGAGCGCTTCGCGAGGCGCTCGTGCCGGGCGCGCTGCCGCACCCAGCGCCGATCGCCTGATCGAGCTCAAGCCGTCTCTTCGACGAGCGCAACGAAGAGCCCGGCCGCGACGAGGTCGGCGGTGGTGCCCGGGTTACGACGATTGCCGTGGGCTCGCAGCTCGACGTCGAAAGCCGCGATGGCGGCCGGGCGTGCCGCACCCGCTTCCAACACGCGCCGTGCGGCCGCGCTCACGGACTCGGCGGTACTCCAGCCCTCCTTGCGCGCGATCAGCGTGTCCGGGACGGCCGCCAGGGTCTGAAGGTAGGCGTCGAGGGCGGCAGACGACCAAGACAGGCCGCTCCTCCGCGCCTCCACCAGTGCCGGCACGACCACTCCGAAGGTGAGCCCGTAGCCATCCGCGTACTCGCGCGCGATGCTGTCCCGCTGCGCTGCCAGGGCCATCGCCTCCCGAAGCGTCAAGGTTGGCTCGTCGCGGACGTCCTCCGCATCGGCGCTTCCCAGCCCCCCCGGAGACGCGAGCCGGATGGCGGCGAACACGTCCCTGGCGTCCGCCAGCGTCAGCGAATCGAGGACGCCCTGGACGCGCGCCTGAAGGGCTCCCTCGCCTTCGCCCGCGGCGCGCGCAAGGGGGGCCAGGAGCAGCACGATACCGAGGTTGGTGTTGGAGCGGACCAGGCGGCGCGTGTCGCCAACGGCCCGCAGGATCGTCGCCCCGACGCCGCGCTGGGTCGCGCCCAGGAACGCCGGGCCGATCGCCGCCGCGCTGAGCAGGAAGTCCTCGTACGTAGTGTCGGAGAACGCGTGCTCGGGGGTAACGTTGCCGGGCTTGGGCGAGCTGGCCTCGATCAGGCACGCGGCCTGGGCCAGCGCCGCGATCGTCTCCGCGTCGAGCGCCCGGCTCACCGGCACCGGATCAATCCCTCGAGGTGCTCGACGAGGGCTGCGGCGACGTCGACCTCGGCGACGGACTGCAGGCCCTGCCAGGCGGGAATGCTGTTCACCTCGAGGATGAAGACGCGCCCGTCGGCCAGCGGGAGAAGATCGACCCCCGCGTACTCGGCAGCGACGGCCCGTGATGCGCGGACGGCCAGCTCCTGCCAGGCGTGGAGAAGCTCTGCGCGCTCGACCCGCGCCCCCTGGGCCACGTTCGTGCGCCAGCCGGGCGCGCACCTCCAGGCGGCCGCGACGACCCGGTCGCCCACCACAAAGGC
>DATFEN010000199.1:0-4229 GCA_035251085.1 Vicinamibacteria bacterium
GGACGCGTAGAAGCGCTTTCCGTTCGGATGAAACTTGCCATTAGCCGGCCGGACGAGATCAGGGTGCTTCACCTTCTTCACGATCGTGTGGGTGCTCGCATCGATCACGAGCATCGCGTTCGCCTGCGCGCTCATGACGTACCCGTAGGACGGCCTGGCCTTCGGGGCAGGCCGCGCTTCGGAGGGGTTGAACCTTGCCGGACCGGTCGGCGCGCTACAGCCAGCAGCTGCGAGCACGAGCAGTGATGCGGTAAACAGCCGTCGTCTGTCGGTCGTTCGGTCCGTCATGTTCCCTCCACGCTGTTCTCGTTGACGTGAGTCCGGACGAATCGCCACGGGCCCGACTCTCCCCCCGCGCCGTTGCAGATTCGTTGACATCGCGTCAGAATCCCGGCAGGCGGCATGACTCGCTGCGACATGGGACAGATGAGGCGACTCAACCTCACGCTGATAGGGGACTTCCAGGCTCGGATCGGGCAAGGGCCGCCGCTGCGCCTGCGGACTCGAAAGGCGCAGGCGCTGCTCGCGTACCTCGCGATGCCCGCTGGGCTGCCGCACTCGAGGGACAAGCTCGCGGCGCTGCTCTGGGGTGACCGACCGTTGCCTCAGGCCCGCGGTCGATTCCGGGAGACGCTCTTTGCACTTCGTCGAGCGCTCGCAGCAGCGGAGCCACCATGCCTGACTACCAGCGGAGACGCGGTGGCGCTCGAGGGCGGCGCGGTCGATATCGACGTCTTCACCTTCACCCGATTCGCCGCGGCTGGAGATGTCGAATCCCTGACGCGGGCCATGGATCTTTACCGGGGCGAGTTCCTGGAGGGGCTCGTGTTCCGGGGGACTCCGTTCGAAGACTGGCTCATGGCCGAGCGAGAGCGGCTGCGAGAGGTGGCGCTCGAGACCATGGCCCGGCTGCTCACGCAGCAGCGCCGGGCTGGCGCCACAAGTCAGGCCCTGCGCACGGCGTTGCGATTGAGCGCTCTCGACCCGCTCCAGGAGTCGGTGCATCGCACTCTTATGCGGCTCTACAGCGAGCTGGGACGCCGCGGGGCAGCGCTACAGCAGTACCAGGTGTGCGTCGAGACCCTGCAGGTTGAGCTCGGCATCGAGCCGGAGAAAGACACCCGGCAGCTCTACCAGGACCTGTTGAGTCGGCCGCCGGCGGCGTCCTCGGCGGAGACGCCCAACGGCGTACCGGAAGTGAGCACGTTGCGGCGTGGTGTCGCGGCGCAGACCACCGACAGTCCGCTCATCGGGCGAGATGCGGAGCTGGCGCAGCTACGGCCGATCGTCACCGGACACGGCAACCGCGGAAGGGTTCTCATCCTCGTCGGTGAGGCGGGCGTGGGGAAGACGCGACTCGTGAGCGAGCTGACAATGTGCGCTGATGCATCGGGCCGCCGCGTCCTGCTGGGCCGCTGCCACGAGAGCGAACAGATCCTGCCGTTCGCGCCCTGGCTGGCTGTGCTGAAAGCGGCGCGGGTGACAGCCGACGAGGCGCAGCTCGGAGGACTGCCGGCTCCGATGCGTCGCGAGCTGGGCCGCCTGTTGCCCGAGCTGTGGTCGCGCGCCGCCGACGACGGGTCTGCTGCCGATGCCCTGATGCTGTTCGAAGGGGTGAGCGTGCTGCTGGAACGGGTAGCAGCGGCGCAGCCAAGCGTTGTGGTCCTCGAGGACCTCCACTGGGCAGACGAGATGAGCGTCCGGCTGCTGGCGTTCATCGGACGTCGTCTCGAGCCCTGGCGACTCGTGGTCCTCGTCACTGCACGTGAGGAAGATCTCGTCGACGCACCCGTGCTGCATCAGGCGTGTGCCGAGCTGAAGCGCGAGCCCCACGTGGACACGGTCGCTCTCGGGCCCCTGTCGCGCGAGCACACCGGCGAGCTCGTCCGCGCGCTCGCGCGTGGCCACGACGACGTCACCGTCGCGCGCCTCAGCGAACAGATCTGGCGCGCGAGCGAAGGCAACCCCCTCGTCGTGGTCGAGGCCACGCGCATCGCAGCGCACGAGGCACTGTCGCCGGAACTCGAGACGTTATCGGTGCCCGAGCGGGTCCGCGACATCATCGGTCGTCAGCTCGAGCGTCTCGGTGTCGGGGCCCGCGATCTGGTGGGCCAGGCCTCGGTCATCGGACGCGAGTTCGACTTCGAGCTCCTGCAACGTGTCTCGGGTCGCGATGAGGAGGCCGTGGCACGCGGGGTCGAAGAGCTGATCCGCCGGCGCCTGCTGCGCAGCGTGGGCGACCGCCTCGACTTCCACCACGACCGGGTGCGCGAAGTCGTCTACGAGCAGATCCTCCTGCCACGCCGCAGGGCGCTTCACCGCCGGGTGGCCGAAGCGATGGAAACCCTTCACGCCCGCGATCCGGAGGAGTACGAGCTCGCACTGGGCCGTCACTTCTTCGAGGGCGAGGTGTGGGAGAAGGCGGTCCTGAATCTGCGCCGGGCCGGCAAGAGGGCGCTGGAGCGGTTCGCGAAGCGGGAGGCGGTGGCGTGCTTCGAGCGGGCGCTGACTGCGCTCGCCCACCTCCCGCGAGAACAGTCCACACTCGAGCAGGGATTCGAAATCCGGCTCGAGTTGCGGCCGGCCCTGAATCAGCTCGGGGAGATGCGACGCGTCCTCGAGCTCCTGCGCGAGGCCGAGGCCCTGGCCCGGCAGCTGGAGGACGACTGCCGGCGCGGCCGCGTCCGCGCGTTCATGTCGGTCGCCTACTTCGTGCTCGGCGAGGTAGACGAGGCCGTTGCCGCGGCCAGTGACGCTCGGGAGATCGCCGAGCGCGTCCAGGATCCGAAGCTTCGGCTCCTCGCGACTAATGTTCTCGAGCAGGCTATTTCCCCTCGAGGCGAGTTCGAGCGCATCGTCGAGCTCGCCATCGAGAACCTCGCGATCCTGCCCGTTGGCTGGCTCGGCGAGTCGTTTGGACGATTCGCACCGACGTCCATCTACGACCGGGTGTATCTCGTGCGAAGCCTCGCGGAGCTGGGCCGATTCGACCAGGCAGCCCGGTACGCCGCTGAAGCAATCGAGCTGGCCGAGCCGAGCCAGTACGCGTACGCGATCGGCATGGCCTACTGGGCCTCTGGGGTCCTCTGGCTCATGCGGGGCGACTGGATGCGGGCGCGCAGTGCGATCGAGCACGGGACCGCGGCGCTGGAGACGGCCGACGCCGTGCTCACGCTACCGGGCGCTATCGCGTGCGGGGCCTGGGTTCTGGCGCAACTGGGCGAAGCCGAGGAGGCTGTCCGACGGCTCCGGGAAGCCGAGACCGTGTTGCAAACAGGTGAATCGCGGCAGATCGTTGCGAACAACATCCGGGCCTATCACGCGCTCGGCCGCGCTCAGCTGCTGCTGGATCGGCCGGCCGATGCGCGGCGAGCCGCCGATCGTGGGCTCGCATACTCTCGGAGCCGGCCTGCCGACGCGGCCCACGCGCTGCATTTGCGCGGCGACGTTGCGATGCACCCCGAGGCGTTCGATCCCGAGAGTGCGGAGGCCGACTACGGCGAAGCGATGGTGCTCGCGACCTCGTTCGGCATGCGTCCCCTCGTCGCCCACTGCCACCTCGGCCTCGGCCGGGTGTACCTCGGCACGGGCCAACGCGCGGGGGCCCGGGAGCATCTCACCAACGCGAGGACGATGTACCGAGAGATGGGCATGACGTACTGGCTGGAAAAGGCGAGTGCGGAGTTCGAGTAGCAGGGCACGCGGGTGAACCCTGCGCTGTTTCCGTGGGCGACTAGATCATACCGCCAAGACTTCACCCATGAATTACCCAGGAAGTTGCTGGTGGCGGCGATGCGGAAGTTGCTGCACGCCGTCTACAGCGTGGCCACTCATCGTCGTCCGTTCATGGCCAATCTCCTCACCGCGGAGGCCCAGACTTCACCCAGGAAGTGGAAACAGCTCAGGCCAGCGCCTTCACTTCGGCCTCCGCCTTCTCCAGCCAGTACGTCATCTCCATCGCGCGGTACATCGTCGCCGCGGTGGTGAGGCGCTTCAACGCGTGCTCGCGCTTGCCCGTGCGCCGGTAGAGCTTGCCGAGACCGAGGTGGCAGTGGGCGAGAAGCGGGCGCATGCCGAGTTCATTGGCCCGCTCCATCGCTGCCGCGTACGGCGCCTCGGCGTGCTCGATATCCGGAGGCTCCTGGCCCGTATAGATCTCTCCCCAGAGCCGAAGCACCCATGCCTCGACTCCGCGCTCGCTCCGCCGGCGAGCCATCTCCAAGGCCTCG
>DATFEN010000211.1:0-7239 GCA_035251085.1 Vicinamibacteria bacterium
AGACGCGGGGGTCCGTCCTGCTCCTGGGCCTGCACCTCGAGGAAGCGCTTGCCCGGCGTGATCGCGAACACGTTCTCGCGGCCGCCGAGGTACTGGACCCAGTCCACGATGCCCCCCGTGAGGCGTTCCTGGGTGAAGCTCGTGTCGACGAGGTCCCGGGCGATCTTGACCGCCACGCGACCCTGTTCCTGCTGGACCTGGAACGGGACTTTTTCGCTTGCGGTGAGCACGACCCGCACGACGTCGCCCGACACGTACGTGTTCACCGTGATGCGCGGCGCACCGACATTGCCCAGGACGAGCACCCGCGAGGCAGCGCGCCATTCGCTGCGCACCGCAAGGAGCGGGCCGAGCAGCCGCGGCACCGCGTCCACCGGCACGAGCCACATGCCCGATTCGAGGAGCGCCGGTGCGGAGAGCAGGCGCAGGTCGCCGCCCACCGATGCGAGGCTCTTCTTGTTGTAGAGCGTCGCCTCGCGGCCCTGGTAGGCCAACGTCACGGAGCCCGCCGCGCCCGAGCGCAGCGTCACGCCGAAGCCCGACAGCACCGCGTCGAGCGGCAGCATCTCCGCGTCGCCGCGCGTCTGGACGGCCAGCTCACGGCGCTGGCCCTCGGTGAGGAGAACGACGGGTTCGGAAGGGGCGGCGAGGGCGTCGAGGGGGAGAAGCAGGACGGCGGCGGCGAGCGTGAAGCGCGTCACCGGAGCGGATCTTAGCACGTCGGCTCGGACCGCCTACGGCTTCGCCGCGAGCGCCAACACGGCCACCGCCCCTGCTCCTGTGCGCGCCTTCATGGACCGAGCGAGTATAGGGCACGCCGTGGTACGATCGTTTCGTGGGGGCGCCACGGTTTCGACGGGAACTGTGACCCCGGGAGATGCAGGTCGAGCGTGCTTACCGGCTCGTAAATCCGGTGGGAAACCAATAGCTGCCAACGATAACTTGGCGCTGGCTGCCTAACTAGGCAACCCGTTCTTCCGGGGCCCCGCCCGCGGGATCTGGAAAGGACGTCATCAAAGCGGGCTGGCCCTGGCCTTCGGTCCGTAGGCGAAAGGCGAGATCAATCGGACTAGCCGCCGCCGGTTTCGTCCGGCCTCAACGGCGACGGCGAAACACCAGGTCGGACTAAACCTGTAGGCTCTCCCGCAGGCGCGTTTCCGGACGCGGGTTCGACTCCCGCCGCCTCCACCAACCATCACGCCACGCTCACGCGCGACCCGGCGTCGCTGCGCTTCACGTCGACGCGAGCGGGGAGCCGTTCGGCCAGGGCCTGAAGATGCGTCACGACCCCGACCATGCGCTGGCCGCCTTGCAGCTCGTCGAGGGCGTCGACGACCTGGTCGAGCGCTTCGGCGTCGAGCGAGCCGAAGCCTTCGTCCAGGAACAGGCTCTCGAGCGCGTCGCCCGCGCGGGCCTCGGCGGCGAGGGCGGCCACGCGCTCGGCCAGGCCCAGCGCCAGCGCGAGCGAGGCGAGGAACGTCTCGCCACCCGACAGGGTCTTCACGGATCGGGTGCTGTCCGCGTTCCAGTGATCCCTGGCCAGGAAGTCCTGGTCCTTCCAGATCAGCGAGTAGCGCCCCCGCGACAGTGCCAGCAGGTGACGCGAGGCGTCTTCGGCGAGCAGGTGAAGAGCTTCTTCCTGCACCCATGCCAGGAACTGATCGGCCTTGAGGTGCTGCGCCAGCGTCGCGAAGAGCCCCCCCTCTTGGTCCAGGGCGACTTTGCGCGCACGCAGCTCGTCCGCTCGGGCGACATCCTCCGCCAGACGATCCGCCTCGGCGCGTAGGCTCGCCGCGCGGACGGCCACGTCCTGAGCACTCCTCTGGGCGGCCGCGATGCGCGCGTCGAGCTGCTCGACCGCGTTCTCCGGCGCCCCGAACGCCTCGAGCGCATCGGCCAGCTCGCGATCCGACCCCTGCCTGCTCCGGGCGAGGGTCGCAAGGCGCGCCTCAATGTCCTTCGCCGCACCCTCGGCTCGCGCTCGCTCAGCCTGATGCTGAGCCGCCGCCCTCTCGATGCGCCGCGATTCGCCCTGGATCCGCTCGCGGGCCGAGCGCGCGCCCTCGAGCGCCTTCAACTCGCTGCTGACTTCGCGAAGCAGCGCCTCCGGCTCGTCCAGCCGAGGGGCAGCGAAGACCCGCGACAAAGGCCGCCGCAGTTCCTGCAGCGCCTTCGAAGCCACTCCGGCCTCCCCGGCCAGACGCTCCCCCTCCGCCTCGACTCGACGCGCCTCCAGCGCGGCGCGCTCGGCCGCGACCCGCGCGGCTTCGAGCGCACGCCGAGCTGTTTCGTGATCAGCCCTGGCGACCGTCAGCGCCTTTTCGGCTTCGCCCACCGCAGGCACGCCGCCTTTCGGCAGCTTCTTCACGACCTGCTCGCACACAGGACACGGATCGCCCCGCTCCAAGTGCTGCCGCAATGCGTGCGCGGCGTGCTGCCGCTGAGCCTCGTCCCGAGCCGCTTCGGCATCGGCGAGAGCCTTGGCCGTCTTTCGCTCCGCGGCCTCGGCCTTCGTCACAGCCGCCGCGGCTCGCTCCGTCGCCTCCGGTGTCCCGCCAGCGGCCTCGCTGCTGGCCTTCGCATCCCTGGCGAGCGCCGAGACTCGGGCCACGAGCACACCGAGCTGTTCGAGCCTCGGCCGCGCTTCCACCAAGGCGAGGTGGCGCTGTGCATCGACATCGAACCCTGCGAGCGCGGCCGTCGCTGCCTCGGCCTCCACGCCCAGGGCACGCCCTCGTTCCTCCACCTCGGCCAGCGTCACCTCGCAGCGCCGGCGCAGAGCCTCCTCGGCCTCAAAGTCACGGGCCAACCGATCGACATCCCGCCGCGCATCGCGGACGCGCTGGGCGAGCGGCCGCATGGCAGACAGCACGGTGACCGAACGCTCCGCCTCGCCGCGCGCGACCTCGGCGTCCCGCACCTCGCTTCGGCGCGCGGCTGCAGCCTCGGCCGTCGCTCCGGCCAGCGTCGTTTGGAGCTCCCGGCCCAGGAACTCGGCCTGTCGCCGCGCGTCGCTCGCCTTCGCGTTCGCCAGCTCCAGCATGCGCCTGTAGACGTCCAGGTTGAGCAGGGCTACCAGGATCTTCCGCCGCTCCTCGGGCTTGCCTTTCAGGAACGCGTCGAATTGTCCCTGCGGCAGCACCACCGAGCGCACGAACGCGTCGTAGTCGAGGCCCAGGAGTCGCTCGACCTCAGCCGCGACCTCGGCCGCACGGTCGGCGACTCCGACCGCCAGGCCGTTCTCCACCCGCTCGAGCCGGAACTGCGGCTGGCCCGACACGCGCACGGTGCGCGCGATGCGGTAAGTCGCCTCGCCGACCCGGAAGTCGAGCCGCACACTCATGCGCTCCGCGCCGTGGCTGATGAGCTGCTTGTACTCCTTCGCGACGCGCGGGACTTGCCCATACAGGGCCAGGACCATCGCATCGAGCAGCGACGACTTGCCAGCTCCCGTGGGCCCGGTGATCGCGAACAGGTCGAGGCCTTCGAAGTCGACCGCGACGCGCTCGCGGAACGACGTGAAGCCCTCGATCTCGAGGCGGAGCGGCCTCACGCGCGCGCGGCCTCGTCGTGGAGTCGGCGGAACGCTTCCAGGAGCTCCGCCCGGGGCGCCGCGCCGTTGCGCTCCGTGCAGTAGTCCGCGAAGAGCTGCTCCGGGCTCTGCTGTCGCAGGCCCTTCGAGCGTCCCTCGCTCGCGAGCTTCTCGCGCGGGAACTCGACGCCGACCTCCAACGCGTTCGGCAGCAGCTCCTTGACGAGCTCCGCGATGCCGGGCGTCGGCACCACGACCCGCACGTTCACCCGCAGCCACGCGTCGCCCACCGACTTCGCCGCGGCGCGAACCTCCTGCAGGGTCCCGGTGAGCTCTCGCAGCTTCCGTCCGGCGCTGAGCGACGCCGATTCGATGTGGGGAGATGCTCCGGGCTTTGCCTCGACGATGACGACGCGCTTGTCCTGCTCCTGCTCGCCGAAGTCCAGCTCGATCAGCGAGCCCGAATAGCAGGTCGGCGCGGGCGCCTGGAGCTGCTGCGGCCGGTGGAGATGACCCAGCGCGACATAGCTCACGTTGGACGGGAGCTGGCCGGCGTCGAGGCCGTACACCTCGCCGAGGTGCAGCGGCCGGACGCCGGTTCCGACGCGGGCCCCTTGAATGAAGACGTGGGCCATGAGGAGGTTGACCGTCGCGCGCGTCAGGCCGCGCGTCAGGGCGTGAAGCATCTTCTCGATGCCCGTCGTGTAGGCCTCGTACCATTTCTCCTCGGGGCCCATCACCTGGCACGCGTCGAAGAGCCGCCGCTCCGGAACGAAGGGAAGCGCCGCGATGCAGGCCTCCTCCTTTCCGTCGCGGCTCTGCAGGCCGACGACGCCGCCGTCCTTCGCACGGCGCACCTCGGAGCGCACGTGGATGCGCATGCTCTCGAGCAGCCGCGCGAGAGCGCCGAGCCGCTTGGGATGGTCGTGGTTCCCCGCGATCAGGATCGCGGCGATCCCCTCGCCATGGAGGCGCGCGAGGAAGTCGAACACGAGGCGCTCGGCCTCCGGGGGCGGCGCGGTGGAGTCGAAGACGTCGCCCGCCACCAGGACCGCATCCACCTTCGCCTCTGCCGCAAGGCCCGCGACCTCGTCGAGAGCCGCGGCAAACTCGTCCTGGCGCGACCGGCCGCGCAGGGTCTTGCCGACATGCCAGTCCGACGTGTGCAGGAAGCGCACAAGGCAGACTAGCGCGCGACAGCGGCCTACGGGGTCCGAACCGGAACGGGCAGGCCCATTTCCTTCAAATACTTCTCGCCGCCGCTCTTGTTGAGGCGCCAGTAGGGCTGGCGAGTCGAGCCGAGCAACGCCGCGTCCTCGCCATCGTCGGTCGTCCAGCGCACCAGCCTGAAGGGCGGCCGCGACTCGATGAGGAACGTCGTGGTGGGACCGCCCTGCACGGCCACCGTCCACGTGACCACCTCGAACCGGCCCGCCGGCACCTCGACCGTGCGTGGCTCCCGGGCGCGCGCGATCGTCGCCCGGCTCCAAGCCAAGGCTTTATGGCCGAGACGTCGGGAGAGCAGGCTCGGAAGATACGCGACCGAGCGGGACTCGCCCGGCTTCAGGTACTCTCCGCCCCAGCCACGGAGCAGGATCGGCAGCACGTCGCCGAACACGCCGTCCGGCGGGATCGGCAGCTCCGCTTCGGCGTCCGCCTCGCCGTCGAAGTAGCTGTGCCGGACCGAGTGCGCCACGCCGCCGCGCGGCAGGAGTTGATGCCAGACATGGCCGCACCATTCCTGGCTGGAGAAGCTGAGCTTCGCGAGAGGCCATCCGGGTGCGATCCTTGCGAACACTGACGTCATCACGTTGTAGTCGTAGATCCCGGTCTGGAAGTCGCGCACGGCGTTCAGCTTCAGCACCGGGTAGACGTCGGTTTGCGGATGTCGGCTCGACTCGGCCTTCACGCGCAGCGACCCGGAGAAATCCTCGGTGACGTACACGAGGACCGCCGTGCCGGCGCGCTTCTCCCCGTAACGCGGCTGCGTCAGGCGATAGCCGTTCAGCTCGGCCTTGCCGTCGCCCCAATGAGCCCAGAAATCGTCGGCAGCCGCCGGGAGGCTCAGGATCAGCAGCAACAGGATCTTCCTCACGCTCGCACCTCCGCCACGCCGCGCTTCTCGCACAGCGTCTCGATCGGGCACTTCGTGCACAGCGGGACCTTGCGGCAGGCCTCCTTGGCGAGCCGCACGAGCTGCGCATGGTAGTCGTTGAACAACGCGGCTTTGCGCGGCAGGCGCCGATGAAAGAGGCCCTGCACGGCGTCGTAGCTCTCGCCGCCGCTCAGCAGCCCCGCGCGCTCGAGGACACGCCGCGTGTACGCGTCCACGACGAAGAACGGGTGGCCCGCCGCATAAAGCGCGATCGCGTCCGCGGTCTCGGGGCCGATGCCGTGGACGGCTAGCAGTTGCTCGCGCAGTCGCTTTGGCTCCTCCTGTGTCATTCGCGCGACGCGCCCGCCGTACTCGCGGCCGAGAAGGTCCAGGAAGGCCCGCACACGGCGGGCTTTCACCCTGAAGGTGCCCGAAGCGCGAAGCAGCGGGGCGAGGTGCGAGGCGGGAAGCTGGTTCAGCGCCCGGAAGCTCAGCAGGCGTCGCCGGCGCAGGCCGCGCAGCGTCCGCTCGACGTTGGTCCAAGCCGTGTTCTGGGTGAGGATCGCGCCGAGGCAGACCTCGAAGCCGCTGCGGCCCGGCCACCAGCCGCCGGGACCGTACGCTCGGCGCAGTCTCCCGTAGATCCGCGCGAGCCGTTCCATCAGCGCAAGATAACCGGAAAATTGACATCCCGGAGCGCCATCCCGCATAATCGCAACGCAGCGTAAGTCCAAACGAGGCTTCGATTTCGACGTTACGTCGAGGAGTGAGATGAGCCTGGAAGACGACCTGAAGGCAAGAGCGCTCGCGCTTATCAGCCAGCAGATGGCGAGCTGGGTCGTCGTGATCCAGCGCCAGATCCAGGAGCATCAGGGGAATCTCGTCCGCGCTCTCGACGAGCTCTCCGAGTCCACGGCGCGCTACGACGAGAAGATCGACGAGGCGTCGATCGCCCAGGCCATGTCGCAAGCGCTTGCCGCTTCCCCTCCGCCGGCTCCCCCCGGCCCCGGGATGGACCGCCTCCGGGCGTCCCTGTCGGAGATCGAGAAGGGCACGAGCCTCTCGGAGGTGCTGACGTTCCTCGTCAACGAGGTCGCGACCTACTCCGAGCGCACGGCGATGTTCATCGTCAAGGGACCGAGCGCGATCGGCTGGTACGCGAAGGGCATCGAGCCGGCGGAGGCCGTCAAACAGGTCAACATCGCGCTCACAGCCGACACTGTCTTCCGCAACGTCTCCCACTCGCGGCAGGCCATGCGCGGGCATATGTCGCATACGCCCGGTACCGCGCAGGCCATGTCGCGCCTGGGCGGCCAGCCTCAGGCCCTGCTGGCGGTCCCGCTCCTGCTGCAGCGCGACAAGCTCGCGGCGATCCTCTATTGCGACAGCGCGCAGGACGAGATCCCCATCAGCGACGCCAGCTTGATCGAGATCCTGGTGTTGTTCGCCGCGAAGAGCATCGACCTCCTCTCGGCGCCGAAGGCTGCACCCGCCGTCGCGCGCACATCGTCGGGCAGCACCGTCGAGCGCGCGCAGACGATCGCAGCGGCAGCACCGCCGCCGCGGCCGGCGCCACCGCCGCCTGCCGCGCATGAGGAGAGCTCGGGCACCG
>DATFEN010000227.1:0-7280 GCA_035251085.1 Vicinamibacteria bacterium
GGCGTGTGCCGGGGCGACTGTGGGGAAGGCCGGGGGCAGCGGCGTGGACGCCGCCAAGCCGTGGGACTGGAGCTGCCTCACGCGCTGCTCGACGTCACGGAAGCGCAGGTCCTCCGCCAGGATGCGCTTGTAGAGCTGCAGCGCCTGGGCCACGTTGCCCCCGGCCTCATGGCCGGCGGCGAGCCAGTAGTACAGGTCCAGGTTCGCGGGCGAGATCGGGTCCGAGCCGAGGACGCGCTGCACCCGCTCGACCGCCAGCGTCGGCATGCGCGCCTCGATGAACAGACGCGCCAGGAGCTCCGTGGCGGTGCGGTAATTCTCGTCGTTGGCGGTGACGCGTTGCAGCAGGGCGATGGCGCGGTCGCGCTCGCCCGCCTTCGCCGCGGCCTCTCCGCTCTTGAAGGTGAGCCCGGCCTTCTCATACAGCTCGATGGCCTTGGCGTTGTTGCCGGCCTCTTCGTAGAAGCGGGCGGAGGTCTCGAACTCGCCGCCGCGCTCGTAGCTCTGCGCCGCACGCTCCTTCTGCCCGGCACGGACGTAGACGCCGCCGGCCGCGACCCAGCTGTCGCCCGCTTCGTAGGCGCCGGCGGCCTCTGGAAGCATGCCCACGGACTCGAACAGCTCGGCGGCGCGCAGGTAGTCCTGCCCCGCCTGGAAGAAGCGCGCGGCCTCGGGGACGCTCTCCTGCTTCAGGGCGACCTCGCCGCGCAGGTTCGCGGCCTTCACACGGTCGCCCGCGTTGTCGTAGGCACGTGCCGCCGCGTCGGGGTCCTCGGCGCGCATGAAGAGCTCGGCCGCTTTCGCGTGCTCGCCTATGCCCTCGAGGGCGGCGGCAGCCTCCTTGAAGTAGCCGCCCTTCGTGAAGATCTGATGTGCCCGCGCGAGGTCGCCGCCCTTCTGATACAGGCGCCCCGCGAGCAGCGCGCTCCTCTGGTCGACGGAGGCCGCAGTCGCCGAGTACGTGGTCGAGTACGAAACGTGCTCCATGAAGTGCTTCTCGTGACACTCGGCGGCGCGCAGGAAATCGCCGTTCTTCTCGAAGGCCTCGGCGGCTCGCAGCGGATAGCCGGCCTTCAGGAACAGGTCCGCGGCCCTGCCCCATTCGTTCGCCAGCCCGAACAGCCGCGCCGCCTCGAGCGTGTTGCCCTTCTCGAGGAACAGCGCTCCGGCCTTGCCCGGCTTGCCGGCGTCGATCAGGACCTGCGCGGCCTTCTTGTGGTCGCCCGCCTGCAGGTACAGCTCTGCAGCGCGATCGAGCCGGTTCAGCTTCTCGTAGACCGTGGCCGCAGCGAAGAACTCCTCGCCCTCGATGAAGACGTCCGCGGCCTGCTGAAGCTTGCCTGCCTCTTCGTACATGCGGCCGGCCGTCAGATACGAGCCGCTGTTCTTCTCGCGTTGCGCAGCGCCGTGGAGCTTTCGGTCCAGATAGCCCTGGCCCAGGAACGCGGCGAAGATCGGATCGAGGTTCAAGCCGCTTCCGCTGGAGCTGGAGCGGCTTTTCCCTCGACGCCGGCCCAGGCTCAGGCTCGGCAGCAGCCGGCTCACCACGAGGTAGATGATCGCGACCCCGATGGCAGCGAGGGCGATGTCGTTGTTGAGGATCTCGGCGATGAAACCCATTGAGCTGGGAGGGGCCTCCTCGTTCCCGGGGCCGGAGGGCGCGGGGCGCGATTATAGCAGCCGTGCGCGGGCAAGCTAAATCCCGTGGTTCGTTGACTTAAGACGCTGCGGCCGCTATCCTCGTCCCAGTTTGTCTTCCCGTGAGCACACGCGCGCCCAAAGACCGTCCGCCTCAAGCTCCCGCTGATCGGGCGGGGTCCGCGGACGGGCTGCTGACGTCCGAGGATCTCTTCGGCGACATGGTGGATGCGCCGCTCGAGCCGAAGCCCGCGGCGCGTCGTGCGGCGAGCGCGCCGATCCGCGTCCAGGTCAGCGAGAACGGCGAGGCGGGTCCGCCCAAGCCGAAGGCGCCCGACGTCAAACCCGAGGAGATGAGCGCGCTCGTCGACGCGTTCGGCGCGGCGGAGCCGATGTCGCCCCTCGAAGCTGCCGCTGCCGAGGAATCGATCGACGCCGACGCGCTGTTGTCGAAGCTGGACGCGGTTCCCGAGAAGGCGGAGGCCAAGGCGCCCGAGGCCTCTCCGGAGCCGGCGCCCGCTCAGCCGGCCCCGAGGCCGAAGCCGAAATCGCCCCTCCAGAACGCCGCGGAGGAGGATGTGAGCGGGCTGCTCGACGCGCTCGGCGGCGGCGAGGAGGCCGTGGCTCCGCCGGTCCCAACGGCAACCGAGGACGACACGTCGCGAACGCTCGTTCCGGGGAGCCTGATCTCGCCCTTTGCGAAGGCCGCTCCGAAGTCGGAGCGCCCTCCCACGGACCTCGACAACCTGCTGGAGGGTGTGATCTCGCCCTCCGCCGCGCTCGATTCCGAGACGCGCGCGCGCACCGACTCGCTGGATTCGGACTTGCCCCCGCCAGCGAGCCGCCTGGAGACGAAGTTCCAGGCTGCCGAGCCGAGGATCGAGGTCCAGGTCGAGTCTCGGATGCTGATCGACCTCGGCGCGCTGGCCGAGGACGCCCTCAACCAGCCTGCCCCGCCCGTCGAGAAGGCCAATCGCTCCGGTGTCGGCGACGTGTACGGGCCATACACGCTCATGGAGCGCGTCGCCGGCGGAGGCATGGCCGAGGTGTTCAAGGCCAAGCGCACTGGCGTCGAAGGCTTCGAGAAGATCGTGGCCGTCAAGCGCATCCTCCACCACCTGTTGGACAACCAGGAGTTCGTCGACATGTTCATCGACGAGGCCAAGGTGGTGGCGGGGCTCACGCACCCGAACATCGTCCAGATCTTCGACCTCGGCAAACTCGACGAGACCTACTTCATCGCCATGGAATACGTCCACGGCCGCGATCTGCGCACGATCCTGCGCCGCGCCAGGGACCGCGGCCTGCGCGTGCCCCTTGACCTCTCGGCGTTCGTCGTCAGCCGCGTCTGCGCCGCCCTCGACCACGCCCACCGGCGCAAGGACGACCAGGGCCGGCCCATGCGCATCGTGCACCGCGACGTGAGCCCACAGAACATCCTGATCTCCTTCGACGGCGACGTGAAGCTCACCGATTTCGGGATCGCCAAGGCGGCGACGAAGGCCAAGGCCACCGACCGCGGCGCCCTGCGCGGCAAGCTGCTCTACATGAGCCCCGAGCAGGCCTCGGGCCAGCCCATGGACCGCCGTTCCGACGTCTTCTCCCTCGGCATCGTGTTTTACGAAATGCTCACGGACCGCAAGCCGTTCCTCGCGACCTCCGAGAAGGGCATCCTCGAGATGGTGCGCGAGTGCCAGATCGACCCGCCTTCGAAGTGGAACAGCCGGGTCCCGGAGCGCTTCGAGCGGATCGTGGGGCGCGCGCTCGCCAAGGATCCGGACCAACGCTACGAGGACGCGGGCGAGATGCACCGCGAGCTCGAGCACGCGCTGCTCGAGCTCAAGCCCACCACTTCGCAGGAGCTGGCGCGCCTGATGGAGGTGCTCTTCGAGCGCGACGAGCGCGGCATCAAGGACGCTCCCGAGGAAAGCGGCGCCGCCCCCGACGGCGCCCAGCCCTTCGAGATCGACTTCGACGAAAAGGCCCACGACAGCTACGGCGACACGTAGAACGGAGGAGCAGATGGCGCTCTCGAACGACCAGCAGCAGTTCTATCGACAGACGATGGAGATCACGAAGCGGCAGATCGGCGACCTGAACGCGCAGATCGAGGAAGAGCTGGCCAAGGTCAAGGAGCGCCTGGCGGAGCTGCAGAACGCCAAGAACGCCGCGAAGCAGATCTACGACGGCGCCTGCCGGATCCTCGGCGTCGAGAACGACCTCGAGCAGGAAGAGGAAGCGGTGGAGTAGACGCGGGAGCGGGCCATGGCCTGGTTCCGTCGCGAAGAGACGGCGATCACCCCCGGCGAGCAGGCGAGCCGCATCCCCGAGGGGCTGTGGGTCAAGTGCGGATCGTGCAAGGAGATCCTCTACCGCAAGGAGGTCATCGAGAACCAGAGCGTGTGCCTGAAGTGCGCCTTCCACTTCCGCATCCCGGCGCGCGAGCGGCTCGAGCTGCTGATGGACGGCGCCTGGGAGGAGTTCGACGCCTCCCTGGTCAGCGCCGACCCGCTGCAGTTCCGCGACACCAAGACGTACGCGGCGCGCCTCAAGGACGGACGCGCCAAGACCAAGTCCGGGGACGCCCTGGTCTCGGCCATCGGGATGATCGAGGGCGTGCGCAGCGTGGTCGCGGTCATGGAATACGCCTTCATCGGCGGCAGCATGGGCGTCGTCGTCGGGGAGAAGGTGACGCGCGCCATCGAACGGGCGCTCGAAGAGCGCCTGCCGCTGCTCGTGGTCTCCTGCTCCGGTGGCGCGCGCATGATGGAGGGCACGCTCTCGCTGATGCAGATGGCCAAGATCTCGGCGGCGCTGGCACGCCTCGACGAGGCGCGGCTGCCCTTCATCAGCCTGTTGACGGACCCCACGACGGGCGGCGTCACGGCCTCCTTCGCCATGCTCGGCGATTTGAACGTGGCCGAGCCCGGGGCCTTGATCGGCTTCGCCGGGCCGCGCGTCATCGAGCAGACGATCCGACAGAAGCTCCCCGAGGGCTTCCAGCGCTCGGAGTTCCTGCTCGAGCACGGCATGCTCGACATGGTGGTGGACCGCCGGGAGCTCAAGGCCAGCCTGGCACGCAGCTTCCGGCTGTTGATGGCCTAGACGTTCTTCGAAGCCGCACGCCTCCGTACGAGACACTAGAATGCCTGGAGGATGCGGGCTGCGCCGGCCGTTGCGCTACTCGTGCTGGCGGCCAGCGCCCGGGGCGAGGACGCGGCCGGGCCACGGCTGGCCCTGGGCGGCGAGGCCAGCTTCTCGTTCTCGAACCAGGACAGAGGCTTCTTCAACGACGCCGCCTACGGCCACAACCTGCTGCGCCTCGCGCGGCTCGACCTGCTCGCTTCGCTGCGGCTGGCGAAGGGCCTCACGGCCGTGGCCGACCTGCGCAGCGAGAATCTCGACGCCCCGACCGCCTACGCGCTGTATCTGCGCTTTCGTCCCTTCGCGTCGCGCGAGCTCGACCTCCAGGCGGGCCGCATCCCGCCCGTCTTCGGCACGTTCCCGCGGCGCCGCTACGCGCAGGACAACCCGCTCATCTCGTGGCCGCTCGTGTGGCAGTACCCCACGACGCTGCGTCCCGAAGCGCCGCCGCGCGGCCCCGATGCTCTACTCCTCGTCCGCGGCAGCGGCTGGCGCGTCCCGTCTCCCGGCTACGGCGCGGCGGCGGGCGTGCCGACGGCGTCTGCGGCGCGCTGGGATACCGGCGTCGAGGCGCGCTACGCCGACGGTCCCCTCGAGCTGGCCGTCGCCCTGACCCAGGGCACGCTCTCGGAGCCGCGCTTCGAAGACACGAACGACGGCAAGCAGCTCTCCGCCCGCATCGCCTGGCGCCCCGCGCCGAGCGTCGTCCTCGGCGCGTCCGCCGCCCAGGGCGAGTTCCTCGACGCGTCCGTTCCGCTGCCGCCGGGGCGCTACGACCAGCGTGCGTACGGCCTCGACGCCGAGCTGGCCTGGGGCCACCTGCTGGCGCGCGCCGAAGCGATCTACTCGGAGTGGGACGTTCCGCCCACGGGCCGGCCACCGTTCCACGGGCCGCTCGCAGCCGCCGGCTTCTACGTCGAGGCGCGCTGGCGCTTCGCTCCGGGCTGGCACGTCGCGGCGCGCTGGGACAGTCTCGGCTTCAGCGACATCCGCGGCAGCCACGGCCCCGAGCCGTGGGAAGCGCCGGCGCGCCGCCTCGAGGCCGCTCTCGGCTTCTCGCCCCGCCGTCACATCCTGCTGAAGGCGGCCTACCAGCGCAACGCGCGGGACTACGGCTTCGTGCGCGGAAACGATCTCGTCGGGGCGCAGGCCGTGCTGTGGTTCTGAGGCGCGCGTCCACGCTGGCGCTGCTCGCGCTGGTTCCGGGCGCGAGCGCCGCGACGCTGCGCGGGCGCGTCGACGTGCGCCTCGAAGTGCGCCCCCCGATCGTGCGCCCCGCGCCCCAGGCGCTGTCGGAGGGCGCTCCTCGCGAGACGCCGGACAGGCGCAGGAGCGTCGTGTACCTGGAGCGCGCTCCGCAGGGCGCCTTCGAGGAGCCCGAGCGCCCGCGCGTCGTGCTGGACCAGCGCGGCGAGGCGTTCCTGCCCTACGTGCTGGCGATCGGCGTGGGCACGACCGTCGACTTCATCAACAGCGATGCGACGTATCACAACGTCTTCTCGCTCTCGAAGCCCCGGCGCTTCGACCTGGGGCGCTACGCACGCGGCCAATCCAAGTCCGTGCGCTTCGACCGTCCGGGCGTCGTCCGCGTGTTCTGCGACATCCACTCCCACATGAGCGCCTACATCCTGGTCTTCGCCCATCGCTTCTTCTCCACCACCGACGAGAGCGGTGCTTTCCGGATCGACGCTGTGCCGCCGGGGAGCTACAGCCTGGCGGTGTGGACCGATGGCCAGGTGCGCGGGACGCGGGCGCTCCACGTCGGCGACGAGGCGGAGACGCTCGGCGAGGACTTCGTGGTGGAGTGATGGCGCTCCGCAGCCTGCGCAGCCGCATCTTCGTCGCGACCGCGGTCGTGGCCGCCATCGCGCTCTCGCTGGCCCTTGGCCTCGTGACCTCGCGGGCCGGTCGGGAGGCGGAGGCGGAGCTGCGCCGCGACCTCGAGCGCGCCTCGACGGTGCTGGCGGAGCAGCAGGCCGCGCGCCTCGAGACGCTGCGCACGGTGGCCGGACTGGTGGCCGACCTGCCGAAGCTGAAGGCGGCCGCGGACACCGGCGACCCGGCGACGATCCGCCCGATCGCCCTCGACTACTTGGGCCGCGTGAAGGCGGCCGTGCTGTTCGTGACCGACCGCCACGGAGCGCTTCTGGCCAGCGTCGGCCGCCCGGTGGAGCGCGAGACGCTGGACGTGACGGCGGCGCTCGAGGGCCGCGAGAGCGTGCGCTTCCAGAGCGCGGAGGACGGCGTGGTCGAGATCCTCACCGTGCCGATCGCACTGGAGACGGAGATCCTCGGGAGCCTCGGCCTCGGCTTCGTGGTGGACGATGCCGAGGCCGCGCGCCTCAAGGCGGCGACCGACAGCGAGATCGCCATCACCAACGACGGCCGGCTGTGCGCCTCGACGCTGCCGCGGGAGCACGGCGGGGTCCTGCAGCGGGTCGCCGGCACGCGCGGGGTGCAGACCGTCCGCTTCGCGGAAACCGACTGGGTGGCGCTGG
>DATFEN010000244.1:0-18148 GCA_035251085.1 Vicinamibacteria bacterium
TCCCGGCCGCGCTCGCTGCGGGAGCCGAGCGTCGCCTTCAGCACGAGGCGCGCGCCGTTGCGCAGCAGGGCCACGTCCACCGTCTCTCCCGGCTTGTGGTCCTGGAGCGCGAAGGTCATGTCGTACAGGTTGCCGATCTTCGTGCCCGCCAGCTCGACGATCACGTCGCCGCCGCGGATGCCCGCCCGATCCGCGGGCGCGCCCGGCCGCACGTCGCCGAGCAGGACGCCGCCCGAATCCGACTCCATGGCACGGTAGTCGGGCACCGTCCCGAGGTAGGCGCCGTAGCCGCGGCTGTCGCCCTCCATGGCCGGGGCGGACGTGGCGCGAGCGTACGTCGGGCGCGCCTTCAAGGCCACGGCCTGGGCCACGTCGGCGGTGAGGAGGGCGACGCGCGCGCCGCCCTCGGCGTTGATCGCGTCCACGTCGTCGTCCGGCGTGTGGTAGGCCTCGTGGCTGCCCGTGAAGAAGTGCAGGACGGGCACGTGCGCCGCGTAGAAGCTCGTTTGGTCGGAGGGGCCGTAGCCGTCGCCGCGCGTCGCCACCTTCAGGCCGCGCTCCGTGGCCGCCGCCGAGACGATGGCCGGCCACTCCGGGGCCGACTCCGTGCCGAAGGCGACGAGGCCGCCGTCGCGCAGGCGCCCGACCATGTCGAGGTTGACCATGGCCGCCACGCGTGGGATGGGGACGGGCGACTGCTCGACGAAGCGCGCGGAGCCGGCGAGGCCGACCTCCTCCGCGGAGAAGAGCGCGCAGACGATGGTGCGGTGCTCGGCCACGCCGGCCAGCCGCCGCTTCAGCTCGTCCACGGCGAGCAGGGCTGCCGCCGTGCCGGAGGCGTTGTCGTCGGCCCCGTTGTGCACGCCGCGGACGTTCGGCTTCATCGAGCGCTCGCCGCCGAAGCCGAGGTGGTCGTAGTGGGCGCCCACCACGACGGCCTCGTCCGCGAGCCGCCCGCGGCCGGGGAGCACGCCCGCCACGTTCTCCGCTTCCACGAAGGTCGCGCGGAGGGCGACCCGCCCGCGCACGCGCACGCCCGTGCCCGCCCGCGAGCGCGGCCGCAGGTCGCGGTCCACGTCCTCCTGGAACCGGCGCAGGTCGACGCCCAAGGGGGCGAGCCAGGTCTCCGCCACCGAGCGCCGGACCTGGATCACGGGGAGGCCGGCCGCGCTCTCCGGGCCGTCGTTGCGGAGGGCGGGAAGGAGGTCCTTGCCGTCGTCCTGGAGCGGCCCCGTCACGAAGACCACGGCCACGGCGCCGCGCTCGCGGAGTTGGTGGACCTTGTAGCGCAGGCCCGACCAGCGGCTGGGGCGCCGGCCGTCGAAGGGCGAGCCCTCGTCCTTCTCCTGCGGCTCGTAGCGCAGCACGAGCGCGACCTTGCCCCGGAGCTCGACCCCCTTCAGCTCCTCGTAGCCGAGGGGCGGCGCCTCGATCCCGTAGCCCGCGAACGCCAGCTCGCCCTCGAACGCGCCCGAGCTGGAGAACCCGAGCGGGGTCCACGAGGCGGCGTCCACGGGCGAAGGAGGCGAGGTTCCCGCGGCCGCCTCAAGCAGACCCCCCGGCTCCACCGCCACGCCCGTCTTCACCGGGAAGCGCTGCCGCCAGGACGTTCCGAATGCTGGCTTCAGGCCGATCTGCCGCAGCCGGCCCTCGATCCAGGCCGCCGCCCTCTTCAAGCCCTCCGTGCCCAGGCCCCGGCCCTCCATCTCGTCGGCGGCCAGCGCGGCCACGTCGGAGCGGAAGCGCTCAGCCAGCTCCGGCGAGTCGGTCACGGCCACTGCGGCGAACGAGAGAGCGAACGGGATGCCCAGCGCGCGACGGTGCATGTACCTCTGCCTCCCGTCGGGCAGTGTAGACCAGGCGAGTAGAACAGCAACCGAGGGTGCGTGCTAGGATCGCGCGGCGCGAAGAGGGGGGATGTTCAAGCTCAGCCGACGCACCGCGCTGAAGAGTGCGGTGTCGAGTGCCGCGGCTCTCCTGGGAAGGCCGATGCTCGGCCAGGGAGCGCCGGCGGAACAGCCCGAGATCCCGGCCGACCCGACGAAGATCCAGGGCCGCGGCTGGAGGGAACTCGGCGAGCGCTCGCCGTTCGAGCGGCCGCGCCGCCTGCCGTACGACGGCGACGTGTCGCTCGCGCCGCTGCAGGATCTTCATGGAATCATCACTCCCGCCGATCTCCACTTCGAGCGCCACCACGGCGGCGTCCCCGCGATCGATCCCGCGCGTTATCGGCTGTTGGTCCATGGGCTGGTGAAACGTCCCACCGTCTTCACGCTGGCCGACCTGAAGCGGTTTCCGAGCCGCTCCCGGATCTGCTTCATCGAATGCTCCGGGAACGGCTCCAGGGGCTATCGAAACATTGCGGCGGAGATTACGCCTCAGAACCTGGATGGTCTGACGAGCACGAGTGAGTGGACCGGCGTCGCGCTTGCCACGCTCTTTCGCGAGGTGGGCGTGGAGCTGCGGGCGACGTGGTTCCTTGCGGAGGGAATGGACGCGGCCGTCATGACCCGCAGCATCCCGATGAAGAAAGCGTGGGACGACGGGATGATCGCGTATGCGCAGAACGGCGAGGCCTTGCGACCCGAGCAGGGTTATCCCGCTCGGCTGGTACTTCCCGGATGGGAGGGGAACTCCCAGGTGAAGTGGAGGCGGCGCGTGGCCGCGGCACCGAGTACCACTACAACCATGTCCTGGCCTGGGGCGTTCGACAAGACGGACGCGTTCTCTTCGGTTTGGGATCCGCTTGAGGGCCTGGCGCACGGTGGCGCTGGCGGCCGCAGTCGCGGAGGCGTCGTGCGCGACGATGAAGCGAACGAGCCTGCACCCACCGTTGACTCATTCGGCTTCGGCCTGCCCGCGACGGAGGAGCAGATCCGGGCATGGGACACGGACGTGCGGCCCGACGGCCAGGGGTTGCCCGCGGGGCGGGGAACCGTCGCGCAAGGGGCCTCTATCTACACCCTCAAATGCGCCGCGTGCCACGGTGACCGTGGCCGCGACGGGCCGTTCGACCCACTCGTAGGTCGCGAGCCGCGGGAGGGCTTCGGTTTCGGTCGCGATCCGTCGCTCAAGAGGACGATCGGCAGCTACTGGCCCTACGCGACGACGCTGTTCGACTACACGCGCCGCGCCATGCCCTGGATCGCGCCAGGATCCCTCGGCGACGACGAGGTGTATGCGCTCGTGGCCTACCTGCTCTTCCTCAACGAGATCGTGCCAGAGGATGCGGTCATGGACGCGGACACCCTCCCTCGAGTCGTCATGCCGGCGCGGAATCGCTTCGTCCGCGACAACCGTCGCGGCGGGTCCGAGATCCGATAGAGGGCGAGGGCGCACGCCACGGAACGGAGCAGACTCATGGCTCCACCTTTCCCCAATCCGCCATCGTGTACCACGGGTCGAGCGACAAGATTGTAATTTGAGGACCAGCCTCGAGATCGGAGAGCGATCTCGAGTGCCTGGCCGCACGCGAAACCTCATCCCGTATACGGAGGAGCGCCGAAATCGCGGTGGGCATCTGGCATTGTGCTTGCTACGAACAGGGGTGGGTATTGTATATGAAGCGCTTTTTGCCGATCGCGTGTCTCGTGTTCATGTTGCACGCGGTGGCCGGTGTGCAGACTGCCAGCGGGCAGGCGCTCGCGACCACCGCAATCACCGCCGACGTCCTTTCCTTCGAGAACCAGAGCCGGATCATGGTGATTCGAGGACCGGACGGAGCGAGGCGTCAGGTGTTGTTGGACGACATCGTCGCCGGATTCGGAAGCCTGAGGGCCGGCGATCGCGTGATCCTGACCATTCGAGAAGAGCCCGGAATGGCCCGGGCGTCGTCGCTCTTCAAGAGCAATGTGTCACGGCGTTCGACCGAGCTGCGGACGAGCGCGCTTCCGCCGAGCGAGCCACAGGCCAACCTCGACACGACGGACACGACAGCCGCCATGCCGCCGCTGAACAGCGAGTTCGACCTCGGCACACGCTCGCTGTTCAGCCAGCAGGTGTCGGCATTGGCTGCCAGGGCAAACGCCGTCGATCTGCTTTGGGGCCAGTTCCGCACGGCCTGCGACGTCAGGACATCGTCACAGTACGTCGACGCGCGGGAATGGTTCGGGCTCTGGGACGGAAGGGTGGTCGCCGATCTCTCCAGCGGCTTCTGCCGAGACATGTTCAACGAGATCGTCGACGCCGGCGCATCGATCAACGCGAGCATGGCGGCCGCCGAGGAGTCGGCGGACGAGGTGTTGCTGCCGGGGACCATGCGGGAGATCCGGCGTCGTCACGCCATGGACTGGGAGGGCTGGAACCTGGCCCGCCCCGATCGGGCCGAACGCTAGCGTCCTCGCCCGACGTCCGACGGGCACGCGCACCGATCTCGTCACGTAGGATGAGGAGGTGCGCGTTCTCGTGGTCGGCGCCGACGCGCTGGCGCGGGCGGGGCTCATGGCACTACTCGCTCGGCGCGAAGAGCTGGTGATGCTCGGCGAAGCCCTGCCGAGCGAGGCCGGCCGATCGCTGCGCGACGCCGACGTGCTGCTATGGGACGCCGGCCTCGAGGGGATGGTCGCCGAATTGCCCGAGGAACGGCCGAGCGTCGTGCTGGTCGCCGGAGAGCGCCAGGCGGCGATTGCGCTCTCTGCCGGCGCTCGCGGCGTCGTGCGGCGCGACGCGCCGCCCGATCGAATCGCGGCGGCACTCCACGCCGCCAGCGAGGGCCTGTTCGGCGTCGACGAAGCCCTGGCCGGAGCGCTCCTGCGCCGCACCGCCGCTCTGGAGCCGCTCGTCGAGCCGCTCACCCCTCGGGAGCATGAAGTCCTCGCGCTCCTCGCAGAGGGCCTCGGCAACAAGGCCCTTGCCCTCCGCCTGGGCATCACCGAGTCGACCGCCAAGTTCCACGTCAACGCGATTCTCGGCAAGCTCGGCGTCGAGAGCCGCGCGGAAGCGATCGTGCAGGCCCTCCGGCTGGGCCTCGTCGCGCTGTGAGCCGTCCGCTCGGAAAGCCACCTCTCCTTTCGATCGGCTGAGCGCCGCACCTCCGGATGATGTGCGAGTGCGGCTTCGATCGCTACTCTTGCTCTCGAGGACGAGGAGGTGCAGGCGATGAGCGCGATCGAACTCTCCGTCGAGCTGTCCGGAATCACCGAGAGCGTGGGCCGAAGCGTGGTGCGCGTGGAGCGACGCGCGCAGCCGGTCAGCGGGAGCATCGTTTCGGCTGACGGGCAGGTCGTTGCGGTCAGCCACACGGTCGAGCGGGACGAGGACGTCGAGCTTGGCCTTCCCGAAGGTCGTTCGGTTCGGGCGCGGGTCGTCGGGCGCGATCCGGGAACGGACCTCGCCCTGCTGCAGGCCGAGGCCAGCGGCCTGGCACCGGCGACCTGGGCCGATCTCGATGGAGTTCGCGTGGGGCAGCTCGTCCTGGGCGTCTACCGGCCCGGTCGGAACACACGCGCGAGCCTCGGGATCGTCGGCGCCTTGGGCGATGCCTGGCGCACGCGCTTTGGCGGGCGGATCGACCGCTACGTCGAGGCCAGCCTCCCGCTTTCGCCCGGCTTCTCGGGCGGCTTGATGGCCGACGCCTCGGGCCGCGCCCTGGGTCTCTCCAGCAGCGGGCTCCTGCGCGGCGTGGCTCTCTCCATTCCCGCCACCACCGTCCGGCGCGTCGTGGCGACGCTACTGCAGCACGGCCGCGTGAAGCGCGGCTACCTCGGGATCGGCTCGCAGCCGGTCGCGCTGCCGGATGCGTTGCAGGCCAGCCTCGGCCAGGCGACGGGGCTGTTGGTGGTTCGGGTCGTGCCCGGCAGCGCGGCCGCGCAGGCGGGCATCATGCTCGGCGACGTCGTCGTGGCTGTGGACGGTCAGCCGGTCACATCACCCCTGCATCTGCTGGGCGCGCTCGACGAGGATCGCGTCGGGGAGCGCGCGCGCCTCCGCGTGATCCGCGGCGGCGAGCTCAAGGAAGTGGAATTCATCGTGGCCGAACGCGACACAAAGTGAGCCGAGCCCGATCGTGACGGCGCGATGAGGTTAGAATCGCGCCCCGAAATGAGATACCTGGGACGCTTCGTCCGGCGGCCGGCCGTGACGGGAGTCGCGCTCGCGCTGATGGCCGCAGCGCCCAAGCGCGAGCCTTCAGCCCCCGCCTACGGCCTCGCCATGCAGGAGGCCTGGATCCCGATGCGCGACGGAATCCGGCTCGCCGCGGACGTCTACCTGCCGACCGGCGGCCGGGCCGGCGAGCGCTTCCCCGTGCTGCTCGAGTACCTTCCGTATCGCAAGACGGAGGCGCGCGACGGAAGCCAGGCGCTCTACTCCTATTTCGTCCAGCGCGGCTACGCCGTCGCGCGCGTGGACATCCGCGGCACAGGCAACAGCGAGGGCCGGCTCATTCCTCACGAGTACAGCGAGGTCGAGCAGGCGGACGGCGAAGTGGTCATCGACTGGCTGTCCCGGCAGCCGTTCTCGACGGGGAAGGTCGGGATGTTCGGAATCTCCTGGGGCGGCTTCAACTCGATCCACATGGCGATGCGCAACCCGCCTGCGCTGAAGGCGATCATCGCCGTCGACGCCACGGACGACCTCTACCAGGACGACGTGCACTTCATGGACGGGATGATGCACGTCGACTCGTGGGAGATGGGACAAGACCTTCGCAACCTCCTTCCCGGTGCGCCCGATTACAGGATCGACGACCGGTATTTCGAGGACCGCTTCGACACGCCGCCCTGGATGCTCACCTACAAGAAGCAGCAGCGCGACGGCCCCTTCTGGAAGCGGACCGCGCTCAAGGAGCGCTACGACTCGATCCGCATTCCCACCTTCGTGATCGGCGGCTGGTACGACGGCTATCGGGACAGCGTGCCGCGCATGCTCGAGCACCTGAAGGCGCCCATCAAGGCGATCGTCGGGCCGTGGCACCATGCCTATCCGCACAACGCCTACCCGAAGCCGCAGATGGAGTGGCGGCACGAAGCCGTCCGCTGGTTCGACCACTGGCTGAAGGGGCGCGACACCGGCATCATGGACGAGCCGCGCTTCGCGGTCTTCGTCAGGAGCTGGCACCGGCCGGGACCGGTGCTCGAGGAAGTGTCCGGCGAGTGGCGCTTCGAGGACGGCTGGCCGATCCGCCGCGTCCGCGAGAAGCTCCTCTACCCGCAGCCGAACCACACGCTCGCCGACGCGGCTGCTCCGCCGGACGTCCATCAGCTGCGCTACGTCCCCACGACCGGCATCGAGGCTGGCGGGCCCGTGATGTGGTTCGGGGACGTCGCTCCGGACCAACGCCCCACCGACGCGTTCAGTCTCGTCTACGACACCGAGCCGCTCCCGGCGGATCTCGAGATCCTCGGCTTGCCGCGCGCGACCCTCAGGGTCTCGGCCGATGCGCCCCGGGCCAACTGGTTCGCGCGGCTCTCGGACGTCGCGCCCGACGGCGCCGTGACCCAGGTTGCCGCGGCGGGCTTCAACGGGACGCATCGGCTGTCCGCCGAAAACCCGGCGCCGATCGAGCCCGGCCGCGAGTTTCCGTTGGAGATCGAGCTGCACTTCACCTCCTGGGTCTTTCCCAGGGGGCACAGGATCCGCCTCGCGATCAACAACGCGCTCTGGCCGATGATCTGGCCGACCCCCCACCCCTTCACGTCCTCGCTCCATCTCGGCGGCGCCGAGCCGAGCCGGGTGGCGCTTCCAGTGGTCGCCCCCGAAGACCGGCCCCGCCCGAAGTTCCTACCGCCCGCGGCCGATCCCGTGGTCAAACGTTACCGCTCGATCCAGGACCGCACGATCTCCGGCTACGGCGAGATCGCGCGGCTCGAGCGCGACACGGGGCGCGGAAGCACGCGGGTGTTCGCGCCGAACGGCAGCGGGACCGAGTACCCCTGGGGCACGCAGCGTTTCACGGAGAGCATCGTCCACGAGGCGCGGGACGACGACCCCGCCTCGACCTCGATGAAGGGCGAGTACACGATCACGGTGACGCTGAAGGACCGGACCCTTCTCTGGGAGAGCGAGGTCGAGATGCGCAGCGACGCGGAGAGCTTCCACTACGTCAACAAGCGCCGGCTGCTCCAGGACGGCAAGCTGGTTCGCGAGAAGACGTGGCAGGACACGATCCCGCGCGACTTCCAATAGCCCGTCTGGCTCAGCGCCGCGCCTCGCGACAGGCTGGGCTCACGTCGATCAACTCGTACTCAGCGCTCGCGAAGATCGGCTTGCCGATCGGTCGGAGCTCTTCGAGCAACTCCGGCGAGTCGGCGAAATGGTCCTTGGGCAACAGGAGATAGCTGACCCCGTACTGCCGGATCGTCTCGCAGCGCTCGACCTCATCGGTTCCGGCCTCGAAGAAGCGCGCCACGTCCTGAAGCCGCTCGGCGTGATCGGGCACGAACGGCAGTTGCATCGGGAACGCGACGACCTTGCCGCGGAACGTGGGCACGTACCAGCACGTGTCTGTGTCCGTCAGGATGACGTCGTAGCGCTGGACGCGGCTTTCGAGGAAGCTGAGCCATGCCGTGTCCCCACGCCAGGACTCTTTCAGCGTGGGCGCGATCTTGGCAGGCCACGAGGCGGCGATCAGGAGCGCCGCGATAACGGGCGCGAGAAAAGGGGCCAGGGCCGCGCGGCGCTCCCTCAGCCTGTTCTCGAGGGACGCGGCCGCGTCGGCCAGGGCGATAAGGAGCAGAATCGCGAGATGGGCGATCAGCCGGCCGAACGTCCACTGGCGCGAGAGCCCACCGAACACCACGATGGCGCAGAGGCTGAGCGTGAGGAGGGCGAGGGGGTCCCGCCGGTAGCGCCTGAGCCGCAAGAGCAGCCATGGCGCGGCGAGGAGGGCAGGGGCGATCTTCGGAATCGGCCCCCCGTACATCGTGTCGTTCCCCTCGTGGACGCGGCCGAGCTGTCCGAACCACAGGTCGGGGACCGAGAAGAGCGGCCACGCAAACGCCAGCGCCAGGCTGGCAGCGAACGCCAGCGCGAGCATCACCCAATGTCGGCGGGCTCGCGCGGTCTCCGCCGAAGCGACGACCAGGCCGACCGTCAGGAAGAGGCCGTTCACCGGGTGCAGGATCCAGAGCACCGCCATCACCGGGACGACGAGACCGGCCCAGGCCGGCCCGCCGCTTTGGGCGAGCTTCGGGAACCACGCCAGCGTGCCGAGCGCCACGGCGAACGCGAAGGTCGAGGGGTACGGGAGGACGAAGACCAGGCTCCGAAGATGGAAGAAGCCGCTGAACCGCCAGGCCTCGGGGCCCCACACCAGGAGAATGAAGAGAAGAGCGTAGAAGGAAGCCGCCGGACGCCGAAGCCACGTCGCGACGAACGCGTACACGGCCCCGGCCAGGAGGGCCAGGTTGACGAACCCCTGCATCACGACGGCCTGGAACGGGCTCAGCCCGCTCAGCCGCGTCGCCAGGCCCAGGATCCATGTGTAGGGGGAGAAGAAGGCGAAGGCGTAGTCGTTGCCGAACAGCGGGTGGCGCGGGTGCAGCGGGCTCGCGGCGACTTCCGCGACCGTGGCGGTGTAGATCCAGAAGTCGCCGAGCCAGGCGTCGCTCCACGAATGCGCCCAGAGCAGCGCGAAGAGCGCCAGGCACAGCAGCAGGTAGCGACCGCGCCCGGCCGGCACACCTTCACAGTACACGGAGGGGGTTCAACGGCGCAGCTACAATCTGAAGCACACGCCATGAAGGCGTTAGACGTGCCCGCGCTCGAGGAGATCCGCGCCGCCCGAAGCCGGCTGCAGGGACATGTCTTGCGCACGCCCCTGGTTGGGCTGAATGCCGAGGCCGCCGGTGACATCCACCTCAAGCTCGAGAGCCTGCAGGCGATCGGGTCCTTCAAGCTGCGTGGCGCTGGCAACGCGCTGCTCACGGCCGACCCGGATCGGCTGCGCGAGGGCGTGTACACCGCGAGCGCCGGGAACATGGCCCAGGGCGTCGCCTGGTGGGCGCGCCGGCTCGGCGTGCCCTGCGCGGTGATCGTTCCAGAACACGCGCCGGCGACGAAGCTCGCCGCCATCGAGCGGCTCGGCGCCCGGACGCACAAGGTGTCCTTCGACCGCTGGTGGCAGACGCTCGTCGAGCGCAGCTACCCAGGAATGGCGGGCGTCTTCGTCCACCCGGTCTCGGACCCGGCCGTGATCGCGGGCAACGCCGCGATCGGCCTCGAGATCCTCGAGGATCTGCCCGAGGTCGAGGCGATCCTCGTCCCGTACGGCGGTGGCGGCCTCTCGTGCGGCATCGCGGCCGCGACCCGCGCGCTCCGGCCCGGAGTGCGCGTCTACGCCTGTGAGGTCGCGACGGCCGCGCCGCTCGCGGCAAGCCTGCGCGCCGGAGCGCCACAGGCGATCGACTACATCCCGAGCTTCGTCGACGGCATCGGAGGCAAGACGGTGCTGGCCGAGATGTGGCCGCTCGCCAGCGCGCTGCTCGCCGGCTCCCTCGTCGTGCCGCTCGCGAACGTGGCGGGGGCGGTCAAGCTGTTGTTGGAGCGGAACCGGATCGTCGCGGAGGGAGCGGGCGCGACGCCGGTGGCCGCTGCGCTGGGCGGCCAGGCGGGCACGGGCAGGATCGCCTGCGTGGTGTCCGGAGGGAACATCGACGCCACCGCGCTCGCCCGGATCCTGGAAGGAGCCGAGGCATGAAGACCGACGTCATCGTGATCGGAAGCGGACAGGCGGGAGTGCCGCTTGCGACACGGCTCGCCGGAGCTGGACGCAGCGTGCTCCTGGCCGAGGCGGGCGAGCTCGGCGGCACGTGCGTCAACGACGGCTGCACGCCCACGAAGACGATGGTGGCGAGCGCGCGCGCTGCCCACGTCGCGCGGAGCGCCGGCCGGCTCGGCGTCCGCACCGGCGGCGTCGAGGTGGACCTCCGAGCTGTCGTCGATCGCAAGGATGCCATCGTGCGGCAGTGGCGCGACGGCGTCGCGAAGAGCCTGAGCCGCGCCGGCGAGCGGCTCACGCTCGTTCGTGGACGCGCGCGCTTCGTCGCGGAGCGTGAGATCGAGCTGGGCGGCCAGCGCCACTCGGCGGAGACAGTGATCGTCAACGTCGGCTGCCGGCCGGCGGTGCCGCCCATTCCGGGCCTCGCAGAGGTTTCGTGGCTCGACAACCGGTCGGTGATGGCCCTGCAGGTCCTGCCTCGGCACCTCCTCGTCCTCGGGGGCGGGTACATCGGGTGCGAGTTCGCCCAGATGTTCCGCCGCTTCGGCGCCACGGTCACGGTCGTCGATGTGCTGGACCGGCTGCTCGGCCTCGAGGACCCGGACACGTCCGCGGCCCTGGCCGAGGTCTTCCGAGCGGAGGGGATCGCCCTCGAGCTGGGCCAGGCCGCGGCCGCGGTGGAGAGTGATGGCGACGGCGTGCGGGTGCGGCTCAAGAGCGGCAAGGCGGTGCAGGGCTCCCACCTCCTCGTGGCCGTTGGCCGCACGCCGAACACGAAAGATCTCGGTTGCGATGCGGCGGGCATTCAGCTCGACGCGCGCGGCTTCATCGCCGTCGACGATCGCTACCGGACGAGCGCGGAGGGCGTCTTTGCGGTCGGCGACGTCACGCCCGGGCCGCAGTTCACCCACGCCTCGTGGGACGACCACCGCGTGCTGTTCGAGCACCTGATGGGCCGGCCCGCGCGCAAGCGCGCCGACCGGCTCGTTCCGATCACGGCTTTCACCGATCCACAGGTGGCCCGAGTGGGCCTGACGGAGGAGGAGGCCAAAGCCCGGGGCATCGCTTACGAGGCGGCGTCGATGCCCTTCGGGCACATCGCGCGCGCCATCGAGCTGGACGAACGGGCCGGTACGATGAAGGTGCTCGTCGACCCGTCCTCGGAGCGCATCCTCGGCGCGTCGGTCGTCGGCGCCGAGGCCGGCGAGCTGATCCATGTCTTCGTGGTGATGATGCAGGCGGGGGCGACGGCCCGTGCGCTCGTGGACGCCGAATGCGTCCACCCGACCTTCGCGGAGGGGCTCCAGTCGCTGGTCATGCGCCTTGGCCGATACGCGCTCGCCTGACGCCGCGATCAGCGCACCTGGGCTATGTGGGGCGGGCCCGAGAGCCGCCGTGCGCTCTGAAGCAGCTCTACGAACTGGGAGCGCAGGCCGGACGGGTCTACCGCGAGGGCTCCCCGCGCCAGCTCGAGCGCCTGCTCGTAGCTTGCGCTGCCGCGGAACACCGAGCCACGGAGCAGCATTGCGAACTCCACGACGGCCGACGCGAACCGGAGGTCGGCCGAAGCCTGCTTCGGGCTGCCATCCTTCACCACCACGCTGATGAGCCGGCTCACGTCGCCGTCGGACTGCTTGTAGCGGAGCTTGACCGTGGCGAGGTCGTCGCTTCCCGAGTTCAGCGCGGGCGGCGCCTGGTACTTCAGGGGATCGACGCCCGGCAGCTCGAGGGCCACACCCTTCGGCGCCACCTCGTAGAGCGCGGTCACGGTATGGCCCGCTCCGATCTCGCCGGCGTCCTTGCTGTCGTCGTTGAAGTCCTCCGCTTTGAGCAGGCGGTTCTCGAAGCCGATCAGCCGATACCCCTCGACGCGCGCAGGGTTCCACTCGACCTGGATCTTCACGTCCTTCCCGAGAGTCACGAGCGTAGCGCCCGCTTCGGCGACCAGGACCTTGCGCGCCTCGGCGAGCGTGTCGATGTAGGAGTAGTTGCCGTTACCCGCGTCGGCCAGCTTCTCCATAATCGAGTCCTTGAGGTTGCCCTCGCCGAAGCCGAGGACGGAGAGGAACACGCCCGTCTCACGCTTCTCCTCGATCAGCCGCAGCAGGTCGCCCTGGCTCGTGATCCCGACGTTGAAGTCGCCGTCCGTGGCGAGGATCACGCGGTTGATGCCGCCGTCGATGAAGGCCTCGCCAGCGATCTGGTAGGCGAGCTGGATTCCTGCTCCCCCGGCCGTGGTGCCGCCCGCCTCGAGGGCGTTGAGCGCCTCGCGAACCGTGTCCTTCGCGCTGCCCGGTGTGGAGTGCAGGACCAGGCCCGCGGCGCCGGCGTAGACCACGATGGCGACGCGATCCTGGGGCCGGAGCTGTTCCACCAGGAGGCCCATGGCCGCCTTCAGCAACGGCAGCTTGTTCGCCGGCATCATCGAGCCGGAGACGTCCAGGAGGAACACCAGGTTGCGCGGTGGCACGCTCTCCTGGTCGATGGAGCGGCCGCGCAGTCCGATCCGCACGAGGCGATGCTCGGCCCGCCACGGGCACGGCCCCTGCTCGGTCGTCACCGAGAACGGCTTGTCGCCGATCGGCTCCGGGTAGTCGTAGCGGAAGTAGTTGAGGAGCTCCTCGGTGCGCACGGCATCCTTGGGCGGAAGCCGGCCGCCCGCCAGGAAGCGCCGCACGTTCGCGTAGGACGCGGTATCGACGTCGATCGAGAACGTGGAGAGCGGGGTTCGTGGCTGCCGCCAGGAAGACGTTGTCGTGGATGCGGTCGTAGGCTTCGGTGACGAACTCCTCGTCGCCCCGGCTGCTCAAGTGAGCCAGCGAGCGCAGCTCCATCGGCGCGGCTAAGGCGGCCTTTGCGCGCGGTGCGCCGACGCTGGATTCGGGCGGCGGCTGCGTCGGTGCGATCGCTTGCGGCTCGGGACGCGGTGCCGCCGGGGCGGGTGAGCTCGTCGTGGTGCTCGTGGTGTTCTTGCGGGCGTACATGCAGGCCGAGAGCACGGCGAGCGCGAGGATCAGGACCGTCCGAGACACGTGCCGCTTCATGAGCGCCTCCCGAGACCTTCGGTCTCTGCCCAGCCTTACAAGCGACGGAGGGTCGCTATTCCCAAGGTAGACTTCATCGAGCGTGACGAACCGACTCGCCCGCGAGTCCAGCCCTTACCTGCTCCTGCATGCCGAGAACCCCGTGGACTGGTATCCCTGGGGCGACGAGGCCTTCGAGAAGGCGCGCGGGGAGGACAAGCCCATCTTCCTGTCGGTCGGGTACTCGACCTGCTACTGGTGCCACGTCATGGAGCGGGAGAGCTTCTCCGACGCGGAGATCGCGCGTGAGCTGAACGAGCACTTCGTCTCCATCAAGCTCGACCGCGAGGAGCGGCCGGACCTCGACGAGATCTACATGACCGCCACCCAGCTGCTCACCCAGTCCGGCGGCTGGCCGAACTCGCTCTTCCTGACCCACGACCTGAAGCCGTTCTTCGCGGGGACGTACTTCCCGCCCTCCGACCGTCAGGGCCGGCCCGGATTCCCGCGCATCCTGCAGGCGATCCGCGAGGCGTGGGCGCTCCGGCGCGTCGAGGTCGTCGAGCAGGCCGAGGCGCTGGCGGAGGCCATCCGCGCCCAGGCCGCGGCCGACCAGAGCGCCGCGCTTCCTGACGCCGAGCTCGCCGACGAGGCGCAGGCCCTCCTGTCCAGGCGCTTCGATGCGACCTGGGGCGGGTTCTCGCGCGCGCCGAAGTTTCCCTCGCCCTCGAACCTCTTCCTGCTTCTCGACCGCGCGGCCTCCGATGCGAAGGCCCGCGAGATGCTGGTCGTCACCCTCGACCGCATGGCCCGCGGCGGGATCCAGGACCAGCTCGGCGGCGGCTTCCATCGTTACTCCGTGGACGCCCAATGGCTGGTGCCGCACTTCGAGAAGATGCTCTACGACAACGCGGCGATGGCGCGGCTCTACGCCGAGGCCGCGCCCCACGCGCCGGCGGCCGGCTTCGAGCGCGTCGCGCGCGCCACCCTCGACTTCGTCCTCGCCGAGCTGCACGGAGACCACGGCGGCTTCCTGTCCGCCCTCGACGCCGAGACCGACGGAGACGAGGGCGCGTACTACACGTGGACCGCCGAGGAGCTGCGCGGGACGCTGGGCACGAAGGACTTCGAGCTGTTTGCGGCCGTATACGGATTCGACGGTCCACCGAACTTCGAACACGGGCGCTACGTGCTGCACCTGCCCCAGCCGCTCGCCGATCGAGCGCGCAGCCTCGGGGGCGTGAGCGTCGAGGAGCTGTTGCGGCGCCTCGAGCCTGGACGGCGCGCGCTGCTCGCCGCGCGTGCGCTGCGGAAACGGCCGCTCGTCGACGACAAGGTGCTCGCCGACTGGAACGGCATGATGATCGCCGCGATGACGCGCTGCGGCGCCCTCTTGCGCGAGCAGCGCTTTCTCGACGCTGGGGCGCGCGCCGCGCGTTTCGTGCTCGAGACGCTGCGCCTGGACGAAGGCGGCCGGCTGGCCCACGCCTGGCGCGCGGGGCGGGCCAAGGTCGACGCCCTGCTGGACGACTACGCGTTCATGGTGGAGGCTCTCGTCGAGCTTCACGACGCGACCGGCGAAAGCGCCTGGCTGGATGAGGCGTGCCGATTGCACGACGAGCAGGACAGGCGACTCTGGGATGAGGCCGGCGGCGGCTACTTCAACGCCGGCGACGACCCACGGCTCCTGGTGCGCTCCAAGGCCGCACACGATGGCGCCGTGGCGTCCGCCAACGGAGTCGCGGCATCGAATCTCGTTGCGCTCGCGGATCGTACCGGGGAAGACCGATACAGCGCGCGCGCCGAGACTCTGCTCCGTGCCTTCGGCCGCTCCGCGCGGCAGTACCCGCTCGGCCACGTGTCGCTGGTGCGCGCCGCCGCGCGCTACGCTGCGCCGCACGGAGGTGAGCGCCTGAGGCCGGCGAGGCGGGAGCGGGACGTGGCCGCGCCCGCGCCCGCGCCTGCGAAGCCCGCCGAGGATGCGACCGAGGTCGTGACGGTCCAGGGCAGCGTCGACCGCTCCGCGTCCGGCCCCTGGAAGCCGTTCAAGCTCGACCTCGCCATACGCGGGGGCTTTCACCTGAATGCGAACCCGCCCCTGCTCCGCTTCATGGTCGCGACCGAAGTGCGGGGCCTCGAGAGCGAGGTGCGGGCGCTGCGCTATCCCAAGACCGACCGCTACGAGGGACGCGTCACCATTGAGGGCGAGGTCGAATCGCCGGAGGGCCGGCCGGCGGTCGTCGCGCTGACCTATCAGGCGTGCGACGAGGAGCGCTGTCTGCTGCCCGTCACCCGCGACGTGGTGCTCGAGTGAATACCCCGCCCACGGTCGCGCGGCTGGGACCGTGCGACGCGGTCTTCGTGTCGGCTCACGAGGGTGAGGCGGCGCTGTCCTGCGCGGCGCGGATCGACGCGGAGCGCCGGCGCGGGCGCCGGACGCTCGTGGTCACGCTGTTCCGAGCTCCCGACGAGGAGGCCGATCTCGACGGCCTCTCGCTCGGGCTGCCCGATGCGCCCCACCGTAGCGCCGACTACGCGCCGCTGGCCGAGGCGCTGTTCGGGCACAGCGCAGTGGAGGACGACAGCCTCCTGGCTGCGACGCATCTTCTCGACGAGATCTTCCAGCGCACGCGGCCGCGCCAGATCTACCTGCCCCTCGGCGTGGGAGGTCACGTGGACCACAGGGTGGCCCACGAGGCGGGGCTGAAGGCGTTGCCGCCGCAGCCGGGCTGCGACGTCCGCTTCTACGAGGAACGGCCCGAGGCGCTGGTGCCCGGCGCCGTGCGCATGCGCCTGGGCGAGATCGGCGCGCGACTGCCGCCGGGTGCGGTGCGAGTGGCTCACGAGGGTGGCTTGGCGCGCTTCCTGGTGCGCTACAACGCGGTCCCGCTTCGCCGGGAGAAGTGGCGCGGTGTCCGGGAGAGGATGGCGCTGACCCGCCTCGCGGCGCGGGCGTGGTGGGACACGCGGGCGTGGCAGCCCCACAAGGCGTTCGGCATCCGCGTGCAGCCGGTCGTGCAGGCGGCGGAGGGCCTGGAAGCGGTTCGCGATGCGGCGCGGCGCTTCGAGCAGCGACGCAGCGCGCCGCCGCGCGCGCTGCGGCGGCTGCTGGCGCTCTCGGCGGCCTACGCACGTCGGCTGGGCGGGAAGGACTGGGTGGAGCGCTACTGGCTCCTGCTGCCCTCCCGCGACGACGCCGGCCGCGGGGCCGGCCGCGTCGTGCTCGACGCGGGCGATCGGCTCGTCGCCGACAGCTAGTAGGCCATCGCCTCGAGCGCGGCCCAGCGCTCGGGGTCCTGGAGCAGCAGCACGTTGAAGTAGAGCGCGACCTGCTCGGCCGGAAAGCGCGTCTTCACCTCGCGCGCCGCCTGCTCGACCGTGGCCGCTTCGAGCGGCCGCCCCTCCGCCTCCTCCTTCATGACGCCGTCTTCATGCGGGACACCAATCGCGTCGAGAAAAGCCGCGAGCAGCGGCCGGCGCTCGCCGAGGTGGAGCGCGACGAGCAGTGAGCCCGCCAGCGGCTCCCCCGGATCCAGGATTCCCGACAGCGCTCCGGCCTGCGCGTCGGGGGCCATGGCGCGAGCCACCTGGGGACGTAGGCGGCGTGCGCGCACGATCGCCGCGAGCGCCGTTGCGTGCAGCGCCGGGTTCGGATCGCGGAGGAATGCCGCGGCCGCCAGGCGCCGCTCTTCGCGCGGCAGCTTCTTCCAGACGCGGCTCGCGGAGGGTTCGAATCTCATGGCCCCGGGAGTATATTTCGTGTGGTGAAGCCGCTGCGCGACGACAAGGGCTGCCTCACTCCGGCGGGCCTCATGGCCGTGCAGAAAGCGGCAGTGGGCCAGGCGCCCGCGGAGCTGGCTGGCCACGTCGCCGCCTGCGCTCGCTGTCAGGAGCGCCTCCTCGCGGGCGGGATCCTGGCGGCCGTCACGAGAACGAAGAAGAACCCACCTCCGCGCTGGCGCCTCGCCGTCGTGCTCGTTGCGGTCATCCTGCTGCTCCTCAGCATCCTCTTCACGCTGGGGAGACTCACGAGCGCCTAGGCCGTCGTTGAAGTCCCGGCCGGCATGTGAATAATGTCTCGGCGCCCATGAAGCGAGGACTGAGCGTCCTGCTCCTAACGGGGCTTCTCGATTGCTCGATCGGCGGCGTCGACTTCACGCAGCCGACAGCGGCCCTCGGCTTGACCGGGAACTACCAGCTTTCCGTCGTGTGGCGCAGAGCTGGGACCTCCCGGTCGCCCGGTTCGAGTGGAGCGTCGTGGGCACGCAAGCAGCGCGGCAAGATCGTCCGCCAGGGAACTCACGACGAGATGAAGGACGTCGATGGTCCCCACCGGGACCTGATCGCGCACGGATGAGCACCACGCAGGGGCCGGCGAAGCCTGGCGGCGGCCCGGCCCGCTCCTCAGCGCCGTCCTTCCGCTTGCGCATCCTCTCGTCCGACCTGGAGGGCCTGGCGGGCCAGGAGG
>DATFEN010000270.1:0-10114 GCA_035251085.1 Vicinamibacteria bacterium
CACCTCCGCGAGCGCCCGCCGGGCGCGCGCACGGCCGCCGTGGTTGCCGCCGCGAAACAGCAGCGGGAACTCCACGTTCTCGAGAGCGGAGAGCACGGGGATCAGGTTGAAGGTCTGGAAGATGAAGCCGATCTTGTGCGCGCGCAGGTCGGAGAGCGCGTCGTCGTCGAGGCGCTGCACGTCATCGCCTTCGACGAAGACCTTTCCGGATGTGGGATGGTCGAGGCAGCCCATCAAGTTGAGAAGCGTCGACTTGCCCGAGCCGGAGGGACCCGCCACGGCCATGAATTCACCGGGCTCCACCTCGAGGCTCACGCCGCGCAGGGCCGGCACGCTCGTTCGCCCCAGCTCGTACGTCTTCGTGACGTCCACGACCTTGACCGAGCTCAAAAAGCCACCTTCACCCGCGCCTGCACGGCCCCCTTGACCGGGGCGAGACGATACTCGCTGTCTCGCGGTCCGAGCAGCACCACCCCGTCGAGGCCGAGGGTCGTGTCGGGGCGCGGGGCCCAGGCGACGCCCGGCGTCAGGGCGAACCCGGCGTCGCTGAGCCCCATCGCAGCGCGCAGCGCGAGCGTCCATTGTCCCCCGACCTCGCTGCGCGAGAAGGCCGCCTGGAGGTAGTGGCGGCGCAGGCCCATCGCGCCGGAGAATGGCACCGCGGCGAGGCCAAGGTAGCGGCCGAGCGCCTCCTCGCGCGCGTCCGGGGGGAGGAGCGGGTCCTGCGAGGCGGCGTAGCTCGCCTCGAGCGCCGCGAGATAACGTCCGTTCGCGGCATCGCTCAGGCCCTCGCCGTTGAAGAAGTACTCGAGGGACAGGGAGGTGGTGCCTTCGGCGTGAAGCGCACCCGCCGCGACGCGGAAGAAGGTCTGGTCCTGGCGCAGGGGATCGATCTCGCTGCCGCGATGGAGCGCGGCCTCGGCATGAAGCGACACGCTGCCGAACACGTCGCGAGCGGCGTCGAGCCCGAGCAGCGTCTTCTGGTTCTTGCCTCCGAGATAGACGACCGCGAGGTCGGTGTCGCGGACGAGGAAGCGCGCTCGGATCGCGCCGCTGGTGCGCTCCGCCTCGCGCGTCGGGAACGGCAGGTCGCCCACGTTAGTCGTCCCTTGCGCGGCCACCAGGATCACGCCGGCCCACGACGCCGGGATCAGATCCATGCGCGCCGCCCAGGCGCCCTCCTGCTCGAGACCCGTGTTCACGGGGTTCTTCGGCGGCTCGAGGCGGTTCGTGGGGTTCCAGGCGAAGCCGGAGCCCCAGGCGATGCGCTGCTTGCCGAAGCGGAGCTGCAGCCCGGAGCCGAAGCCGTACTGGGCGTACGCCTGGCGCGCGCGCCAGCGCGTCTCGTTTCCGGTCCCCCCCAGGCTGCGCTCGACGTAGCCGCGGAAGACCACGCGTGCCTCGCCGAGCCGCTGCCTCGCGCTCAGGCTGGCGCGCAGAAGGTCCTCGCTCTCGTCGAGGCCGAGGACATTGCCGCGATTCAGCGGCGTCTCGGCGGTGCGGTAGAAGAGATTCTCGACGCCCACCTCGATCTCCGGACCCTCGCCGAAAACCGGAGCCGCGGCGAGGGCCAGGGCCAGCGCATGGCGCCGCATCCGCTACTCGCCGCGCTCCAGGCTGCTGGGCGCGAACACGCGGTCGTCGATCCGCGCATCGTCCTCGATGCTCAAGAACTGCAGCCGCGTCCGCGCGCCGGTCTCGAGGGCGCTCTCCATCACGAGCTCCGTGGGCCGCTCGCGGCCGCCCAGCTTGGCGACCTTCGACGCTTCCAGCCACTTCAGGCGCTTGCCCGAGAGCGTGTGGTAATCGGCACGCACGGGGTAGAACGTGCCGTCGCGGCGCACCCAGTAGACGACCCTGTCATAAGCCACCGACCGGTCCTTGGCCCGGAGCTCGAGCTTGTAGCAGGCCTCGCCGAGCATCTCCTCCTCGCCCACGAGGACGGGGTTGTAGTCCTCGATCAACGAGAGCCGGAAGATGTCGCCGTTCGTGAAGTCCCCGCCGCCGAAGTTCTGCTTCGGGCCGACGCGAACTACCTTCTCGGCCGAGGGTAGGAACAGCCAGGTGCTGTCCCCGTTGCGAAGGTAGGCGGTGCCGCGCTCCTTTGGAGGAGAAGTGTAGCGGACGAGGCCATGGTCGTCGCCCTTCTTCCAGCCCCTCATCTCGACCACGCGCTCGCTCTTGCCGGGACGCACCACCGTCATCTTCAACGCGTACGTCGCGGACTCGCCCAGCACCGCGCGGTCCGCACGCCGCACGATCTCGTCGGCAGCCGGCGCGGCCAGCACGAGAGCGAGCAGCAGGCTAGACATGCTGGAGGGCTTCGCGGGGCTCCAGTCGGCTCGCCACGCGCGCCGGGTAGGCCGCGGCAAGCGTCGAGAGCACGACGATCGCGAGGCCGGCGCGAGCGACGCTCGCCGGCTCGAGCACGGGCACGAGCCGGTCGCCTCCTGCCATCCAGGCGAGCGTGATGGTGTCCATCACGATTCCGCGCGCGCCCAGGTAGAGGACGAGCCCACCGCCGATCAGGATGCCGAGGCTCGCCGCCACGCTTCCCAGCGCTACGCCCTCGAGCAGGAACAGCCGCACGACGCCGGCGCGGCGCAGGCCCAGCGCGCGGAGCGTGCCGATCTCGCGCGTCCGCTCGTGAACGCTCATCAGCATCGCGTTCACGATGCCCACCGCCGCGGCGGCGAACAGGAAGCCCGAGAGGATCGCGAGCGCCGTCTGGTTGGCCTCGATGATCGAGTAGGAGAAGCGGCCCGCCTTGTCGCGCGGCTCCACGCGGACGCGGGTGCCTTCGGGCGCGACGACGTCCGTGCCCGCCACGAGCGCGGCGAGCGATGGGATGGCGGCACGGGCGGCCGCGACGCTGCCGTCGCGCAGGGTGACCTTCACGTTCGTCGCGCCACCGGGCCAGTCGAGAAGCGCCTGGGCCGCCGCGAGCGGAACGTAGAAGGTGTTGTCGTACCAGGGCGCGCTCTTCGCGAACACGCCGCACACGATCGCGTCGTGGGAGTTGATCGCACCCCGAGGCGTCTGGATCACGAACGAGACCGTGTCACCGACTCCGAGCCGAAGCTTCCGCGCCATCGGGGTGGCGATGTAGACTGCCAACGCGTCCCCCGGAGGAAGGAAGCCGCCGGCCGCGGGCGGAAGCGCGGCCCGGAGCTCCGGCTCGCGTTCCGGATCGATGCCCACGATCACGGCCAGGCTCGTTCGACTGCCGGCGATGGCGGTCCCGCGCGCATGCAGGTAGGGCACCGCCCGCACGACACCCAGCGCCGCGCCCTCGGCCTCGAGCCGTCGCGCGAGCGCCACGGCCTGCGGCAGCTCGTCCTGGCCATACGCGTCGAACGGGCTGTTCTGCGGCTCCCAGTCGTCGGCCCGCACCACGACCTGGAGGTGTCCGGTCTGCACCGCAACCAGGCTCGCCGTGAGCTGCCGTGCGATCCCGTCGCTGAGGCCACTTCCGAGGATCAGCGCTCCCGTGCCCAGCACCATCGTGCCCCCCGAGAGCGCGTTGCGGCGTTTGGCGCGCAACAGGTTGCGGAAGGCGATCGGGAGAAGGGGAAGCATCATACGTAGCGCAGGGCGTCGGCTGGCCGGCGGCGGGACGCCATCATCGCAGGGCCGATGGCCGCGATCAGGCAGACGACCATCATCACGGCCGGCACCGAGATCACGTCGGCGGGGTTGAGAGCGGGATACAGGTAGTCGCCGCCGTACGAGTACCGCTGTGCCTCGCTGAAGGCGGGGATGCCGGCTTTGCCGAAGAAGGCCACGAGGCCCGCGCCGCCGACCGCACCGCCCGCGGCCCCGAAGCCGCCCAGCAGCAGCGCTTCGAGCAGGAAGATGCCCAGGATGCGGCTGCGGCGGGCGCCCACGGCGCGCAGCGTTCCGATCTCTCGGGTTCGCTCGAAGACCGCCATCAGCGCGGTGTTCATGACGCCGGCCGCCACGATCAGCGCCATGACCAGGTCCATGATCCGGGCGATGAAGCGCGTCAGCAGCATGCCGCCGATGAAGGGGCCGCCCATCTCCTCCCAGCCGAAGGCGACGGCGTTGACCCCTTCCCGTTCGAAGCGCGCGTTGAGGCTCGCCGCCACCGAGGCAGAGCGCTCGGCGGGATCGCGCTGCCGGAAGATGAGCACTCCCGCGGCGTCGCCCGAATCCAGCAGCTCCTGCACGGCCGCGAGGTCGGTGTAGCAAGCGCCCCACTCGTAGGCCTCGAGGCCGGGGACCACCCAGATCCCCGTCACGAGCAGCTTGACCGCCGAGATCCGGCCGTCCGTCGTGTTGCCGAGAGCGACGACCGTCGAGCCGACGCCCGCGCCGAGCTTCCTCGCCACGCCGCGGTTGATCAGGACCCCCTTCTCGCCCGCGGCGAAGTGGCGGCCCTCGCGCAGCCCCACCGCGGGATAGACGAGCGGCCGCGCCGCGGGATCGATCCCGATCAGCACGGCTTCGAGCGACGCATCGCCGTTCGAGAGCAAGGCCCCCACCATGAGGCGCTGAAGACCGGCCCGGAGGCGCGGCTCGGCCGCCAGCACGCGCCCGATCAGGCCGCGCGGGTCCTCGATCAGGCGGTAGTTGTTCTGCGGCAGGATGAACGAGATGCTGCCGCCCTCGTCGACAGCGGCGTCCTTCCGGAACACCTGCACGTGGCCGAGCGTGCCGTTCCTCGCCGGCTCGACCACCGCGAGCTCCATGGCCTTCGTCCAGGCGCGGCCCAGCACCATGAGCGCGATGCCAAGGGCGAGGGCCGAGGCAGTGAGCAGGGTCCGCCGCTTGTGGCGCAGCAGGTTGCGCATGGCCAGCAGGAGCAAGAGACGCACGTGCGGCACTCTAACCCAGTAGAATCGGTGTCCGTGCCCCAGCCGATGCTGCTCGCGCTGATCGCGCTTCAGGCGGCGCCCGCTCCGCCCGGGCTGGACGAGCTCCTGGCCAGGAACCTCGCGGCGCGCGGCGGCCGCGAGCGCCTCGCCAGCGTGAGCACGATGCGCCTGACCGGCCACATGACGCTCGGCCCTGGACGCGAGGCGCCGGTCACCATCGAGATGAAACGACCGAACAAGGTGCGCCTCGAGTTTCGCGTCCAGGGCATGACCGGCGTCCAGGCCTTCGACGGAGAAGTGGCCTGGCTGCTGCCGCCGTACGGCGGCCGGGACAAGGCCGAGCGGCTCCCGGAGGACGAGACCGCTGCCGTCCGGCAGCAGTCCGACTTCGACGGTCCGCTCATCGGCTGGAGGGAGAAGGGGCTCGACGTGAAGTTCGTGGCCCGGGAGACCCTCGCGGGCGAGCCGGCGTGGCGCCTCAGCATCGCTTTTCCCGACGGCAGCACCAAGGACGTCTGGCTCGACGGCGAGCGTTGCCTGGAGCGCAAGAGCGAGTCGCGCCGCAGCGTCGGCGGCGAGACCGTCGTCGGCGAGAGCCTGGTCTCGGACTACCGTGAGGTGGACGGGCTCGTCTTGCCCCACGCTTTCGAGAACGGCCCCAAGGGCGCCGCCGAGCGGCAGAAGCTCGTGATCACGAAGGTCGAGCTCAACCCGGCGCTCGACGACGCGCGGTTCTCCATGCCGCGCCAGGACGAGGAGTAGGGAGGGCTCATGGCGGAGACGCGGGCATGCATCACGGCCCTCGGCATCTACGTGCCCGAGCGCGTCATGACCAATCGCGATCTCGAGAAGATCGTGAACACCTCGGATGAGTGGATCCGCACCCGTACGGGCATCGAGCAGCGCTACGTCGTGGAGCCGGGCACGCCCACGAGCGAGCTGTGCGTCAAGGCGGCCGCGGCCTGCCTGGAGCGGCGCGGCCTCGCGCCCAGCGAGCTGGACCTGATCATCGTGGCGACCGTGACGCCGGACATGATCTTTCCCGCCACCGCCTGTATCGTCCAGGACAAGCTCCAGGCCTCGAACGCCTGGGGCTTCGACATGTCCGCGGCCTGCTCGGGCTTCCTGTACGCGCTCACCATGGGGGCTCAGTTCGTCAAGACCGGGAGCCACAAGCGCGTGCTGGTCATCGGCGCCGACGTGATGACCTCGATCCTCGACTACCAGGATCGCGCGACCTGCGTGCTGTTCGGCGACGGCGCCGGCGCCGTGCTCCTCGAGCCGGGCGACGACGGCAGCGGGCTCATCGACTTCCACCACGAGGTCGACGGGTCGGGCGCGTGCTATCTGAAGATGCCCGCCGGCGGCAGCGCGCTGCCCGCGTCGCACGAAACCGTGAACCAGCGCCTGCACTTCGTGCGCCAGGACGGCCAGCACGTTTTCAAGTACGCGGTGCGCAAGTTCGCCGAGGCCAGCCGGCGGCTCCTCGAGCGCAATGGCGTCGGCGTCGACCAGGTCGACTGCTTCATCGCCCATCAGGCCAACATCCGCATCGTGGACGCCGCCAAGGAGCGCCTGGGCATCCCCGACGCGAAGGTGGTGAAGAACATCCACCGCTACGGCAACACCACGGCCGCCACCATCCCGCTGGCCATGGCCACCGCCCTCGACGAGAAGAAGCTGAAGGCGGGCGACCTGCTGCTGCTCGCCTCGGTGGGCGCCGGCTTCACGATCGGCACGGCCCTGATGCGCTGGTCCGGCGTAGCGTGGCGCTAGGGCGCGCGCTATTCCCTCACGAACTCGTGCTCGGAGGGCCGCACCGTGAGCACCGGGCACGGGGCGTTGCGCACGACGCGCTCGGTCGTGGATCCGAACAAGGCCTGGTCGAGCACGCCCTTGCCGTGGGTGCCCAGCACGATCAGGTCGACGGTCTCCTCCTTCGCGATCCGGAGGATCTCGCTGCTCGGCCGACCCTGCGCGAGCAGCTCGCGAGCGGAGAGGCCCTTGCCCTTCGACTCCTCCGCGAGCTTGCGCAGCTCCGTCTTCGCGTAGCCCGACAGCTCCTGGAACACGTGGGCCATCGGCACGGGGAACAGGTCGCTGGCATAGCTGACCGCGATGTCCTCCACCACGTGGAGCAGCAGCAGCTCGGCCTTGAACTCCCGCGCGAAGGAGCAGCCGTAGACGAGTGCGTGGCGCGCGCTCTCCGAGAAGTCCGTGGGAACCAGGATCTTCTTCAAGGAGATCATGCCGTCATTCTAGTCCCGGCCCGCAAGGGTTGACGGCGATGGGACCGGACCGAATAATCGTTCCGTGATGGACCGAGAGCACGAAGGGGCGTCCCGTTGATGCCCCTCGTGGCCTTCCTCGTCCGAGCCGCCTTCCTGCTGGTGCTGCTACGCCTGCTAGTGCGCTTCGGCGCGGCGGTGGTGCGGGGCTATCGCGGCGAGGACGCGCGGCGCGGGACGCGCTCGCCGAGAGCCAGCGAGCTGGTGCGCGACCGCATGTGCAACACCTTCGTGCCACGCGAGCGCGCCCTGGTCGCCAGCATCGCCGGCCGCGAGGAGCGCTTCTGCTCGGCGGCCTGCCGCGACAAGGCGCTCCACGAGGCGCGCCGCGCCTCGTGAGCCAGCTCCGCGCGGCCATCGTGGAGGTGTGTGGACGGCTCCACGCCGAGGGACTGATCACGGCAACCGAGGGCAACGTCTCGTGTCGGGACGGAGACACGATCCTGGTCACCGGAGGAGGCCTGCGCAAGGGCGAGCTGACCTCCGAGGCGATCGTTCGTAGCGACCTCGACGGCCGCGTGTTGGAGGGCGGGCTCAAGCCGTCATCCGAGCTTCCGTTGCACCTTGGCGTCTACGCCGCACGACCCGATGTCGCCGCCATCGTCCACGCACACCCTGCGTACGCGACGGCGTTCGCGGTCGCGGGCATTCCCCTCGATCAGCCGATCCTGGCGGAGGCCGTGCTGCTCCTGGGCCCCGTGCCGGTGGTCCCGTACCAGGCGCCGTCCACCGAGGCGCTGGCCCGCGCCGTCGCCGATGCCGCGCGGCAGGCCGACGCGCTGCTGCTCGCCAACCACGGCGCGGTCACGCTCGGGGAGACGCTGTCACGCGCGCTCGAGCGCATGGAGACGCTCGAGCACCTGGCGCGCGTCTCGCTCCTCGCCGCCCTTCTCGGCGGAGCGCGGCCGCTGGCGAGCGACAAGGTCGCGAGCCTGCTCGCTCTGGACACGGCGCCCTATCGGAAGCGGGGCTAGCGCGCCTTGGAGTAAGATCGGCCGTCGCAAACGGGAGGCCACATGGGCGAAGCACTGGGGATGATCGAGACGCGCGGCCTCGTGGCCCTGATCGAGGCGGCCGACGCGATGGTGAAGGCCGCGAAGGTCGAGCTCGTGGCCTACGAGAAGATCGGGTCGGGCTACGTCACGGCGCTGGTGCGCGGCGACGTGGCGGCGGTCAAGGCCGCCACCGACGCCGGCGCCGCGGCCGCCCGACGGGTCGGCGAGCTGGTGTCGGTCCACGTGATCCCCCGGCCCCACGCGAACCTCGAGGGCGTGCTGCCGATCGGCAAGGGCACCGCGAAGTAAGCCCCGGGGCGGCTCGCGCCGCCCACGGCCTCCATGCAGCTGGCCCGCGTCGTCGGCACCGTGGTCTCGACACGGAAGGACGAGCGCCTCCAGGGCGCGAAGCTCCTGGTGGTGCGCATGGTCGACCCGCACGGCAAGGACGACACAGCGTACATGGTCGCGGTGGACACCGTGGACGCGGGCGCCGACGACCGGGTCTTGATCGTGACCGGCTCCTCGGCGCGCATGGCGTCCGGCCTCAAGGACTGTCCCGTCGACGCCGCGATCGTGGGCGTCGTGGACACCGTCGACGTGAAGGAGTAGCCGTGCTGCTGGCCCGGGTCGTTGGCACGGTGGTGTGCGCGCGCAAGGACGCGGGCTTGACCGGCACGAAGCTGCTCGTCATCCAGCCCATCAAGACGGACCGCACTCCCCACGGCAAGGCGCTCGTCGCAGTGGACGCGGTGGGCGCGGGCGCGGACGAGGAGGTCATCTACGTGCGCGGCCGCGAGGCCTCCTTCCCGTTCCTGCCTGCCGAGGTGCCCGCCGACGCGTCCATCGTCGGCATCGTGGATCGAATCCACACCGGGAGCTGAAGTGCTGATCGGACGTGTGGTGGGCAACCTGGTGGCGACGCAGAAGTACGCGAAGCTCGAGGGCACGAGGCTGCTGCTCGTCCAGCCCCTGGACCTCGCGGGCAAGGACCGCGGCACGACCATCCTGGCCATCGATGGCGTCGACGCGGGCCCCGGCGATCGTGTGCTCGTCGTGCAGGACGGCCGCGCGGCTCAGCTCGTGCTCGGCAAGGGCACCTCGGCGGTGGACGCCGCCGTGGTCGGCGTGGTCGACGCCGTGGACCTGCAGGGGTAGAGTGGTCCGGTGGACGACGGTCGCATCAAGCAGCTCAGCGACGAGGTGATGGCGCAGCTCGGCCGGAACGAGGCGTCCCCGAAGCCGGCGGCCCCGGCCCGGCAGGCGCCGGTCGTGGTGAACCTGACGGTGATCCACCCGAGCCATCAGCTCCTGGACGTCCCGAGCGGCTCGACGGACGGGCGTTGCGTGCTCGACCCGTCGCGGCCCTGTGTCCAGAGCGGCCAGTGCCGCACCCTGGGGCACTAGGGAACGAAGCTCAGCTCCGCCGCCCAGGCCCGGTAGGGATCCGCGGTCAGCCGCCAGCTCTCGAGCAGCGTCCCGCAGTCCTCGACGAGCGGCCCGGCGTAGCGTTGCCGGCCGTCGATCTCGACGGCGATGTCGCCGCTGCCCGAGAACAGCTCCCGCCGCAGCAGGAGCTTCAGCTCCGCGACGCGCCGGGTGCGCACGCGCACGACGTCGTCCTCCCCGATCGACGCCTCGACCTCGGCCACGCCGTCCTTCTTGCGCGCCACCTCGATCCAGTCGCGGCGCGCGGCCGTTCGCGTCTCGAAGACCAGCTGGCGCGGGAAGGCGGGCCGCACCTTGTCGAGGAGGAAGGCCAGCGCACGGCCGTCGTCGCTCCCGACCGTCAAGTCGTGACCTCGGCCCTTCAGGACCTCGAGGCTCGCGGGCGAGTCTGGGGCGAACCGTCGCAGCGCCTTCAAGGTGTCCTCGGATGCGCGCTTCGGAATCACGGTGTCGCGGTCGCCGTGGAGGAGCAGCACCGGCATCCGCATCAAATTGGCGAGGCGGAGGGGCTGCTGCGATGCCTCGAAGAAGAGCGACCCGGCGC
>DATFEN010000271.1:0-11800 GCA_035251085.1 Vicinamibacteria bacterium
CTTTCTCGAGGGCCTTTTCGACGACGCTCTCCAGCGCCTGTGGCAGGCCAGGATTCAGCCGTGTGATCGGGTCCGGTGTCCGGCTGAGTATGGCGTCGCGGACCGAGGCGGGCGAGACGCCCGTGAAGCATGCGCGCCCGGTCGCCATCTCGTAGAGCACCGCGCCGAGCGCGAAGATATCCGTGCGGGCGTCGACCATATCGCCGCGTGACTGTTCGGGTGACATATAGGCGAGCGTTCCGACGAGCGTCCCCTCACGGGTCAAGGTGGCGCTTTCAGACACGGCGGTGGTCGTGCGGGCGTCGCTGGCTGCACTGTCGGACGTGCTCAGCTTCGCCACACCGAAATCGAGGACCTTCACGTGCCCTCGATCCGTGAGGAACAGGTTCGCCGGCTTGATGTCGCGATGGACGATCCCCTGGTCATGGGCAGCGGCGAGGGCATCGGCAACTTCCATCGCCGTCTCGAGCACGAGGTCGAGGGGCAGGGGGCCGGAGCGAAGGCGCCGGTCCAGGGTCTGGCCTTTCAGACGCTCCATGACTAGAAACGGACGGCCATCATGTTCGCCGATGTCGTAGAGCGTGCAGATGTTCGGATGGTTGAGGGAGGAAGCCATGCGGGCCTCTCTCTGGAAGCGCGCGAGGGCGGCACGGTCCTGGCAGGTCTCCGACAGGAACTTGATCGCCACCTGCCGCCCGAGGCGTACGTCCTCGGCGCTGTAGACGACGCCCATCCCACCCGCGCCCAGAGATTCGCCAAGGCGGTAATGGGAGATCCGCTCGCCCTTCACCGATGGCCACCCACTCTAACGTCGGTATGTCGACCTGCCGATCAGTGGCCATGATACCGAAGTCATTCAGCGCGTGCTGAGTCCGGTCACCTCCCCCGGCTACGGCCGGGCCGCAGGCTGCGCCGCCGCCGCAGCGGCGCTCAGGATCGCATCCAGCGTCTCGTACCGCTTCCTGAGCGAGTCCGACGCTGCGCGGCTCGTCTCGTCCAGGTGCATCACCGGGAAGCCGTCCTTCTCGGACTGGCGCGGCCACTGCGGCAGCTCCGGCGCGTTCGGATCGCCCGCGCGCGCGAAGTTCGACCAGTAGCTCATCATAAGGTCCGAGAGCTTCCGGTCGGATTCCTGCCAGGTCACGCCCTCGATCGTGTCGAGCATCCCGAACACGTACTCGATCTCGCCCGCGTGGCGCGCACCGATGTCCGCCGACGTGGCGGGCTGGCCATTTACCTGCGTGTCTGGAGCAACTGGGATCTTGCGGTCGAAGCGGAAACGGTAGACCGGCGCGCCGCCGCCCGTCTTCGCGTGCACCTCGAGCCACTTCCAGGTCGCGAAGCCGACGAACGTGTCGCTGGCGAGCGAAGCCGCCGACTCGACCGCCTCGGTGTCGCTTCCGGCCGGGTACACGGCGAGCAGCTTCTCGGCCGCGGCCCCGTAGCGGGTGCGCGCCTGCGCGGAGAAGCTCGCGGCCGTCGTCTTCTGTCGTCCGAGCACCACATCGGCGCGCACCTCGTCGGCGTTCCAGCCCGCGAGCAGCGGCACGCGGCTCTGCGCCCCGACGGCGTACACCTCGGGCGCGTTCTTCGGCAGCACGTAGCCGTCGATCGTCGGGCTGAACCAGCGCTGCGTCTTGAGCGCCGCCTGCAGCACCTCGTCGGCTGTCTTCGCTCGCAGCGCGGCGGGCGAGTCCGCTCCGAGGAGCGTCGCGAACGTAGCACCGTGCTCCTCACTCTGCGCGAGCGTCTTCGGGGCGAGCGGCGCGTCGCCCGGCCGGAAGTACGCCCCGCTCTCGCCGATCACCTTGTGGAACAGGCCCTGTGCGGGCGGCGCGGCCATGAGCGCGCTCACGGCGAACGAGCCCGCCGACTCGCCGAAGATCGTCACGTTCCCGGGGTCGCCGCCGAAGGCCGCGACGTTGTCGCGCACCCACGAGAGCGCTGCGACCATGTCCATGAAGCCGTAGTTGCCCGACGCCCCGCGCCCCGACTCGGCCGTGAGGCCCGCGTGCGCGAAGAAGCCGAAGACGCCGAGGCGGTAGTTCACGCCCACCACCACTACGCCCTTGCGCGCGAGCCGCTCGCCGTCCTGGCGCGGCTCCGACGCGGAGCCGGCCTGGAAGCCGCCGCCGTGGATCCAGACCATCACCGGCAGGCGCTCGCTCGCCGCGTGCGCGGGGGTCCAGACGTTGAGATAGAGGCAGTCCTCGCTCGGCTGGTCGCGGAACACCATGTCGTCGAAGATCGGCCCCTGCACGCAGCGCGGGCCGAACGCCGTCGCCTGGCGCACGCCCTCCCAGGCGGGCGCCGGCCGGGGCTCGCGCCAGCGAAGCTCTCCGCTGGGCGGCGCGGCGAAAGGGATGCCGCGGAACGTCCGCACCACGCCGTCCGCCGTCACGAGGCCGACGACGCTGCCGGCCTTCGTGGACACGGGCTCGGGCGCCGCACCCGCTACCGACGCGAGCGCGCACAAAGAGAGCAGCCAAGCCGACGCACGTGGAGACGAGAGCTTCATGTTCACTCCTCGAGGACTTGATCGGAGCACGACACCAGGATACGGCCGCGCGCGCGTCGCTCCATGTGCAGCGGGGCGGCGCGTCGGCCCGACACGGCAAGCACCTATGGGTTCGCGCTGTTGAGGCCCATGAACGTCCCGCCGTTGCGCTCGCACACCGCCCGCATCAGCATGGCGAAGCGCACCGTCGTGTTTTCCGGGTACTCGGACTGGCTGAACAAAGTCGGGAAGCCGATCGCGTGGATGCGCACGCGGCGGCCGCCGCTGGACCGCGCGTTCAGGCGGTCGACTTCGTTCAGGACGGCCTCGATGGACGGGCCCGTGAACTCGTCGCCCAGCACGTAGATGCTAACGTTGCGGGTGCCCATGGCCAGGGTGCGAATGGCCGCCTCGATGCCTTCCACCGGGCTCGAGTTGCTGAAGGCGTTCCAGCCGCTGAGGTGCTGGATCACGGCCCGCCGCCGCGCCGGCGTATCCGGGATCCACTTGCCCGCGTAGGCGGAGAACATGTAGACCCCCTCGTCATTCATGACCTGCATGCCCTTCACCTTCGGGTAGGCATCGAGGGTCTCGCCCATCTTCCGGAGCAAGGCCGGCCAAGCGAAGCGCTTCATGCTTCCCGAGGTGTCGATGACGAAGACCACGTACTCGCTGTCCACGGGGATTCCGGCCACGAGTGACGCGTCGCGCGCGGGCGCCTCCCGCAGGCGCTTCATCTCCTCGGTGAGCTCCTGCTGAGCGGCGAGAAAGCGGCCCTCGATGATGTCCTGGACCTGTGAGAGCTCGCGGCTGGCCCGGAACTCGCCCTGCAGCCGGGACAGGTCCCCCTGTAGCCGAGCGACGCCGGCCTGCTCCTCGGAGCGCTGCTCGCGCCGTCCCCTGAGCTCGCGGCGGATCCGCTCCGACTCGCCGCGGATCTCGTGGAGCTCTCGCTCCAGCTGCGCGACCTGGCCGTCGAGCTCCTGCCTCGCCTCCTCGATCGCCTGCGGCTCGCGCATGCGGGTGAGGGTGAGCAGCAGGATGATGGCTCCGAATCCGCAGCAGATGCAGTCCAGAAACGACAGGCTGAACGGGTCGAGGCCGCGCCGCTCTCGCTTCACGGCCAGTCCCTCGAGGGCGTCAGGAAGGAGCCGCCGGTGGCCATGGCCAGCTTCCAGAAGGCCGGCGCGGCCATGGGGTCGCCCTCCATGGGGAGGAGCAGGGTGTTGACCGGAGCGCTCTTGGGAAGAAGCTGCACGGCGCGATTGAAGAGCTTGAGGCGGTCCTTCCCGGAGATGGTCCGCTCGCGAGGCGGCGTGCGGCCCTGCGTGGGCAGGCCGTCGGTGATCAGCAGGATGTTGTCCGGAGGCGGGCTCAGGCTGGCCGCCGCGGCGAAGGCGCTCTCCAGGCTGGTGCCGCCCTGGGGCGCCGTGCCCTTCAGACGTGCGACGGCGGAGTCGAGGGAAGCACGGTCCTTGGTCTCGAGCCACTTGCCCTCGGTGTCCTGGAGTACGGGCCGGGCCTGCGTGTCGAAGACGTAGAGCTGGAACTGCGCGTCGCGCGGGAGCTGGCTCGTCAGCCAGTCGACCGCTCGCACCGCCCGCCGCCACTTGTCGGCGCGAATGCGGTCCGCCTCCGGCAGGAGCCGCCGCCGCACTGCATTCACCACCGTATCCGCGAGCATGCTGGCCGAGGCGTCGACGAGCAGCAGGATGTGCCGGCCGCCGAGCTTGATGCCGGTGAGGTACTGGCGGTCGCCGTCGCCGACGAAAGCGCGGACCTTGTCCCCCGGCACTTCGTCGCTGGGCTTCCCGCCCGAGAGCCGCTTCGCGCCCTCCTCCAGGGAGCGCAGGTCGGCCTGTAGCTTGTTCATGTGCTCTCGGCGCGCGAGGGTGTCCTGCTCGAACGTCGCGAGCTCCTGCTGCGACTGGTTCACGACTTCGATCAGTCGTTGGGAGAGACCCTGGGTCGCGACGGCGTCCTGGCGGACGCGCTCGAGCGTGTTGCGCAGCTCCACGAGGCCCGCCTGTCCCTCGAGCACCTCTTGTTCCAGGCGACTCGTCTCGGAGCGCACGGGTCCCAGGGCCGCCTTCGCCCGCCGGTCCTGGCCGCTGTTGAGGATCATGTAGAGCAGCACGGTGGCCCCGAAGCCGCAGCAGATGCAGTCCATGAAGGAGAGGCCGAAGATCTCCGCGCGCCGCTTCGCCCGCCTCACGGCCCCTCCTCCACGGCCACGAGCTGAAGGACTACGCCCGCCTCGCCCAGGCTGAGGCGGTCGCCCGCGCGCAACGGCGCGCGGTCCTCTGCGGGCTCGCCGTTCAGGAGCGTGATCCCGCCGGGAAGGACCTCGAGGCGGATCTCGGCCCCCTCGACGAGCAGCGAGCAATGATGCGCTGCGATTCCCGCATGGCGAAGGCCGAGGCCGCGCCGCCCCGAAGGAGGCGCGGTCCCGATCGCGATTCCGTCGCCGATGGCGTGCGCGACGCCGCCGTTCATGAGGTGCGTGGGACGCCGCCCCGGCCGCCGGTCCGCCTCCGACTCGGAAATGGCCAGACGCGTGACGAAGGGCACGGCCTCGCCGGCATGCCGGATCCGGGCGCGGAACCGGAGCGCAGCCGACACGGCGGCGTCGGGGGGCAGCTCGATCACCTCACCGCGCACCTCGGTCCGCAGCCGCTCGAGCAGGCCCGGAAGCCGAGCGGCCCGCGCCGAGACGAGCAGCGGGCCGGCCGACGGCCGCGCCTCGGCGGCGACCTGCGCGAGGAGCGTCCGGTAGAGCGGGTCGAGGTCCGACGCGAGGGAGCGTCGCGACAGCTCGATCGTGTGCTCGCGGCGCCCCGCCCTGAGCCGGGCCGGGCAGGTCTCCTCGCGATGCAGCTCCGCGAGCCACCCAGTGAGGGCATCCTGCAGCGCCTGCTCGGAAGCGCCGGAATGCAGCGGATCAAAGCGCGTCTCCAGGACGAAGCGGCGAGCGATCGCCTCGCGCAGGAGCCGCTCGGCCGCTGCCTGACCCGAGCAGTCGGCATCCACGGTACGGACCCGCTCCACCGATTCGCCTCCGCGCAGGGTCGTGAGGACCGAGCGATGCCGCGTGATGTCCACGTGCAGGAACGACTCTGCCCGGGCGAAGTACGCGCCGGCGGCGACGGCGGCATCGACGAGACCGACCACTGGCAGGCCAGCGTGGCGGGCGAGGCTCAGCAGGAGACTCAGCGCAGGCCGCTGCCAGAAGCCGGGGACCGCGAGCAGGACCTCGGTGGCCGGCTCCTGAAGCGCGTCACGCAAGGAGCGGAGGTGAGCGTGAGCCACGTCGGCTCGGCGCAGGCCGGGCGGAAAGTGAATGCCCAGGGACTCGGGTCCGAGCGGGTCCCAGAAGCGGTCGTGAACTGCCCGAGGCACCAAGCACGCGCGGGCTGCAGCCGCGGCGCCGACCACCACGGCCTGGCCCTCGAAGAGCGCCACACCGGGGCTCTCCGGCGCCGGCCGCGGCTCGCCCTCCCGCAGAAGGAGAAGGCCGGCGTCGTTCAACTCGAGGGCGACGGCGGGCATCGGCTAGGCGGCCCGCAGGCTCCGCAGGAGCCGCTCGTCCAGGTAGGACTCCGCGTCCCGAACCAGGCGCTCCTGCTCGGCCTGCACGTGGTGCAGCAGGAACATGAGCACGAGGGTCAGCAGCAGCGCCACGAGCGTGGAGTTGAACGCCGTGCCCAGGCCCTGGGTGACGCCCGAGAGGTCCCCTTGCATGGCGCGATGCGCCTGTGCGAGGGCGTCGCCGATGCCGCGCACGGTCCCGATGAAGCCGATGGCGGGGATGGCCCAGGCGATGTAGCGCAGGAGCGAGAGCTCCGAGTCCAGCCGGTCGGCCTCCCCGTCGCAGACGTCGTGGGCCGACGCCGAGGCGTCGGCCACGCTGCCCGTCGCGCCGAACCGGTGGAGAGCGGCCAGGAGCGAGCGCGGCAGCAGGGCGTCGCGCTCCTCGGCGGGCAGCGCCTGGATCTCACGGGCGTGCTCGCGGACGTCGGCCGGCAGGATCCGCATGCCCTCGCTCAAGCGCACGTAGTCGCGGCCGAACAAACGGCGCTCGCCACGCAGGCGTGCCACCTTGTCGGCGATGATGGCGAGCGCCCAGAGCATCAGGACGATCTCCGATTCCTGCTCGTAGTCGCGGAGGATCACCCAGAGGGACCGCTCTTGGACGTAGCCCGGGTCCACTTGCATTCGCGCCTGCTGTGCGGCGAGCAGGGACTCGCTGCGCGGCCAGACCGCCGTCACGTAAAAGGCGTGGACCAGGACGACCGCCGCCATGAGCGAGGCGGCCTGGAAGACGAAGCCGCTGCCGGCCGAGAACCTCGTCATGCCCTAGATGTCCACCGGTAGGGCCACGACGCTGTCGGCCTTCAGCTTCTCGCGCGGCACGAACTCTTGAAGAGGATCGGGCGCCGCCGTGGCCGGTGGGGACGCGGGTGGAGGCGTCTCGGCGGTTGGGGCCTGCTCGAGGCGCGCGGCGGGCGCGGAGACCGCACTGGCCAGGAGCACGGCGGTCAGGAGAACTCGCGAGGCTCGTCTCATCCCATTACCCTTCCTCATTCTGCGTAGCGCGCGACACGAAAGCCCACGTCGGACCGAGGTTTCATCCCGTAGTCACGGTAGGAGAGCCTGAGCTCGCTCACCGATCCCTGGAGGAAGGACGAGCCGAGAATGACGTGGAGATCGCCCGCGGCCGGGCCCGTCGGGTCGCGCTCGACGGCCGAGGTCGCCGCGGGGATCCCGTAGATGTCGTGGACCCACTCGGCGACGTTGCCGCCGAGGTCGAACACCCCGAGAGCGTTCGCGGAGAAGCTGCCGACGGGAGCGGTCGCAGGATACCCGTCGTCATAACCCTGCACGACCAGGGACACGAGGGAGCGAGCGGATCCGTCGGCGAGGTTCGCGGCTCGTGGCGGAGGCGGCAGCGACGGGCCCCACGGGTACTTCAGCGGGCCTTCGCCAGGATAGCGCGCGGCGCGGGACCACTCGGCCTCCGTGGGGAGGCGGTAGCCGGTTCCGAGCGGGCTCGCCGCCACGAGCTTCCCGTCGCGCGTCGCGTAGAACGGCGGGAGGCCCTCCTGCGCCGACAGCCAGTTGCAGTACTCCGCGGCCTGCTCCCAGGTCACTTGCACCACGGGATGAGTATCGCCCCCCAGGTCGTGGGGACCGATGCGGCCCGAGTCGTGCGCCGCACTGAAGCGCCGGAACTGCACGTTCGTCACCTCGTGCGTGCCGAGATAGGACGGCCGCGCGAGCTCCACCTCGCGCTGCGTCTCGTTGGCGCGCCGGCCGGGCTCGCGCCTCGACGCCCCCATCTGGAAGCGTCCTCCGGAGAGCAGGCGCAGCTCGTGCCCGCTCGCGGGCCGAAGCTCGGCCGGACGCGCCGCCACCGCGGCTTGCTTCTGGGTCCGCAGCCGCAGGCCCAGAGTCTGGGGGAACCCGGGACGCGGCGTGACGCGGGCGCGCTGCGTCTCGTAACCTTCGCGTCTCGCCTCGATCTCGTGGGGAGCCGCCGTCAGCCGCAACGTCTGGCTGCCGCTGCCCTTGAGCTCTCCGTCGACGATGACGTCTGCGTCGGCTGGCTCCGCGACCACCTGGACCTCGCCCAGCTGTGGGACGAGGCGCAGCTCCAGTGTCCGTTCCTCGCCGCGGGCGAGGGTCACACGGGCCTCGGCTCCGTCGTGCCCGACCTTCGTCACCTTCACTCCGTGCGCGCGGCCGGCGGGGAGCTCGAGCTCCACCGGCGTCTCGCCGCGGAAGGCGCCGTCGACACTGACGACCGCCCCCGGCGGCTCGCTGGTCACTGACAGCCGCCCAGGCAAGGGCTCGAGGCGGAACATCGGGACGACGAGCGGCGTCCCGGCGATCACTTCGATGCGCCGCGTCGCCTTGCGGAACCCAGGCAACGCGACCTCGAGCCCCCGCACGCCCGACGTCAGATCCACCGCGAGCGGCGTCTGGCCGAGAGCCACGCCGTCGACGCGAACCTCGGCCCCTGCGGGCTCTGAGGCGAAGCGCACGCTCGCGCGATCGGGCACGAGCGTCGCTCGCAGCACCGGCGTGTCGCCGCCGCCCTGGGCCGTGATCCGCGCGACGTACGCGGCATATCCCTCGGCTCGCAGGACCACCTCGTGGTCGCCGGGAGGAAGCTCGATCGGCCCCATCGGCGTTGTCCCCCGCTCGGCCGCGCCGACGAAGACCCGGACGCCGCTCGCGGGCTCGACCTCCAGCGCGAGGAAGCTGGGCAGCCGCTCGAGCTCGAAGCGGGCGACCTGTCGCGGGTCGCGCGTCACCTCGAACGCGGCCTCGAGGGGACGATAGCCGCCCTTCTCGGCCCGGAGCGTGTGCGGGCCGGTGAAGAGCAGGTGAATACCTCCCAGGCGGAGCTGAAGCCCGCTGATCGTCAGTTGGTCCGGCTCCGGCTCCACCTCGATCTCCACGGCGCGGGCGGCGAACAACGCCGTGGCTACGAGCAGGATCAGCGGCGCACCGCCGAGGATGCCCCTCGGAAGGCGACGCCGTGCCCGCGGCTCTGCTCCCAGGCGCAGCGGCCTGGGCTCGAATGGCTCGGGATGGATGAGGCCGTCGTCGCTCAATGCGCCTCGTCGCAGCGCACGTCGAGCGCTGCTGGGCTTCGGCCGATCGGCACGACGAGGGTTCGCCGCGTGTCGCGATAGCCGGTCCGAGCGCCCACCACCACGTAGGACCCTGGACGCAGCTCGATGGCGCGCTCCTTGAAGGCGCCGAGCGGGCCGACCCGCAGGATCGTCACCTGCGTGAGGCCATCGGAGACCAGACGCACGGGCACCGGCTGCCGCATCCCCGCCAGCAGGCTTTCGAGAGCGGTGCGCTGCGCGACGAGGCGGGGGCCGGCTGGCTGGACCTCGCCCGCCTGCTCGAGCACGGCCGCGGCCTCCCGCGCCACGGCCTCGGCCGACAGGCGCTCGGGCTTGACGAGATAGCGCCGAAGGTGCTCGTCGAGTGCCGCGCGCTGGGCGCAGCGCGTCCGCCCATCGACCGCGAACGCCACCGCGGGCTCGAGACGGAGCGCCGCGTCGTACTCGGCCAGCGCCTCCGGCCATTCCTCCCGCGCCTCGGCGGCTTCGGCCTTGCTGCGATGCTCGTTCAGCGCCTCCTCGAGCAGGCCGGCCCGAGCTCGTACGAGCCCGTCGGCCACGGCTGCCGTCCCCGGCCGTGCTGCGTCCGCGCGCGTGAACGTGTCGAGGGCCTCGGCGAAGGCACCGCGTTCGAGTGCCGCGAAGCCGGCGGACACCGCTGCGGACCAGTCGTCGCGCGCGGCCGGCGACGATGCGTGCGGAAGCGGATCCACGCGGCGCGGCACGGACTCTTCCGTGGGCTGAGGGGCCGGCGTGCTCGCGGCGGGGGAGGCCGCCACGCTCGAAGAGGTCGCGGGAAGAGAGCTCGGCTTCGAAGCCGTCGGGGAGCCGGTGGTCAGCACGGGCGGCGCCATCCAGCGTGGAAGCACGGCGATCACGAACGCAACGAAGAGGGCCAGGCCGGCGAGCAGCAGGACGGGTCCGCTCGCGGGTGCGCGGGACAAGGCGTGCCTCCTCAGGACGACGGAGGCGCCGCCACCACGCGGTTCGGGTCGTCGGGCACGGTCTCGACGGAGAAGATCTGGTGCAACAGCTCGCGCCAGGCGACGAACTGCGCCTCCGCTGAGCCGCTCAGCTCGTGCTGCTGGCCCTCCACCTCCACCAGCAGCGGCGTCGTGTCGGACTCGAAGGCGTTCGCCAGCTCCTTGAGGGCCGTCTCGTGCATGCCCTTCTGCTTCGCCTGCTCGAAGCCCGCCTGGAGCGCCAGCGTCCCGCCAATGATGGCCACGTCGCCCGCCATGTCGGAGCCCCGCGAGTCGCGCGGCATGAAGAGCCCCGCGAGCACGGCGGCGCCGCCCAGGAACTTCTTGAGGCGCGACTCCCGATTGATGCGATCGAGGGCGGCTTGCTCGTCGTAGCTGTGCTTCCTCCAGTCGGAATAGGGACCGCTCATGCGGTCGTAGAACCCGAGGTAGTAGTCGTTCAGCGTGTCGACGAACATCATGTCGCGCTCGCGGATGCTCGCGATGCGCCGCATCATCGGGTCGTCCTCGGCCGGGCTCCGCAGGAGCTCGAAGCGGCCGTTCTTCCCGGGCTTGATGTAGGGAGTGAAGGCGTCCGGGGCGAGCTGGGCAGCGAAGCGCAGGGTCGCCACGCGGCGCACCGTCGTGAGCTCGGCGGTGTCGTGCTCGTCTCGGGCGTGGAGCAGGTCGTTGGCGATGCGGTTGTAGACCTCCTGGAAGGCCTCGGTCCGCGTCCCGGTCTCGCCCCGATACGCGGAGGTGTCGGCCTCGCCGCGATAGCGCTCTCGCAGCCAGCGCCGGCCTCGCGCGTCGTGCGCCTCGACGTCGAGAGCGAGCCGCTTGCCGTTCGATTCGACGATGGCCGCGGAGACGAGGACATCGAGGCCCTCCCCGGGACCGGGTACCACCCGCACCGCTCCCCAGTTTCCGGTGCTCTCCAGCGTCTTGCGCAGATGGAACGCCATGTAGCGCGCCTCCGAGCGCCGGACCTCGGGAGCGACCCCGACCCGTATGAGCTTCTCCTGCTGACCGGCATCGGCGACGGGCTGGAAGATCTCGACGCCAACGTCGAGCAGGCGCTCCTCGGGCACGTCGCCCTTGGCCTGGATGGCCGCGACGCGCGGACGACCGGTATCGTCGTTGTTCTCGTCGGCCTTCGGGATGCCGGGGACGGCCGGAGGGGGTGGCGACGGGGGCGGTGGAGATTCCTGACTGTCGGTGGGCGTGACCGGAGGCGCGCCAACGCCTGCCGCGGGAAGCTCGGCCGGAGAAGCAACCAGTGGAGCGGGTCCGGCGGCGCGCGGAACGGGCCCAGGTGATCGACCGTGTGTTCGAACGCCGTTCCCGCTCGTCGCCGAGTCCCTGACCGGCTGCCGCAGAACGCTCGGCGTGCCGCACTCGTCGGACCCGGGTGACTGAGCGGAGGCCAGGCTGGCGGCGAAGGCCAGCGCCAGTGCAGGGATACCCTTCACGCGGAAGCTGCGCTTCGGTCGCATCGCTGCTTTCCTCACGGGCCGCTCCCGGAGCGGCTGGCCTTGTACCGGCGGTACTCGTCCCAGAGCTTCTCACGGATGTCCGGATCCTGCTCCTTCATCGCCGCCTCGCGGATCTGCCGCGCCACGACGTCGTCGTCGCGGCCGTCGCCCACGTCCGGAGGCGCCGCGCCCGCGCCGCTCGAGCCCGCGGTTCCGGGCGCGCCG
>DATFEN010000287.1:0-6147 GCA_035251085.1 Vicinamibacteria bacterium
CGTAACCCTTGGACTCGAGCTCGAGGGCGAGCTCCTTGCCGCCCGAGCGCACGATCTGGCCCTCCATCAGCACATGGACGAAGTCGGGGACGATGTAGTTGAGCAGGCGCTGGTAGTGGGTGACCACGATCATGGCCCGCTCCGACCCGCGCAGCTGGTTCACGCCGCGCGCCACGACCTGGAGCGCGTCGATGTCCAGGCCCGAGTCGGTCTCGTCGAGCACTGCGAGGCGGGGCTCGAGGATCGCCATCTGGAAGATCTCGTTGCGCTTCTTCTCGCCGCCCGAGAAGCCCTCGTTGACGGGCCGCTTCACCAGGCTCTCGTCGATGTCGACGACGCGCGCCTTCTCCTTCACCAGGTTCAGGAAGTCCATCGCGTCGAGTTCGGGCTGGCCACGATGCTTGCGGATCGCGTTGAGCGCGGCCTTGAGGAAGTAGACGTTGCTGACGCCGGGGATCTCGACCGGGTACTGGAAGGCCAGGAACACGCCCTCCCGGGCCCGCTCCTCGGGGCTCATCTCCAGCAGGTTCCGGCCGCGGTAGATGACCTCTCCGCCCGTGACCGTGTAGCCCGGCCGGCCCGCGAGGACGTGGGCGAGCGTGCTCTTGCCCGAGCCGTTCGGCCCCATGATGGCGTGCACCTCCCCCGCGTTCACCTTCAGGCTGAGGCCCCTCAGGATCTCCCGGTCTGCCACGCGCGCTCGAAGGTTCCTTATCTCAAGCATCTCGCTGTGTTCTCCGTGTGCTCCGTCGCGCCGCCTACCCGACCGAGCCCTCCAGGCTCACGCCCAGGAGCTTCTGCGCCTCCACGGCGAACTCCATCGGCAGCTCCTTGAAGACCTCCTTGCAGAAGCCGTTCACGATCATGTTCACGGCGTCCTCGGCGGAGATGCCGCGCTGCTGGAAATAGAAGATCTGGTCCTCGCCGATCTTCGACGTCGAGGCCTCGTGCTCCATCTGGGCCGTGGAGTTCAGCACCTCGATGTACGGGAACGTGTGGGCGCCGCACTTGTCTCCGAGCAGCAGCGAGTCGCACTGCGAGTAGTTGCGGGCGTCGTCGGCCGACTTCCCGATCTTCACCAGCCCGCGGTAGCTGTTCTGGCCGTGGCCTGCCGAGATGCCCTTGGAGACGATCGTGGAGCGGGTGTTCTTCCCGAGATGGATCATCTTGGTGCCGGTGTCGGCCTGCTGGCGGTTGTTGGTGACCGCCACCGAGTAGAACTCGCCCACGGAGTTGTCGCCGACCAGCAGGCAGCCCGGGTACTTCCAGGTGATGGCCGAGCCCGTCTCGACCTGCGTCCACGAGATCTTCGAGTTGCGACCCAGGCACTTGCCGCGCTTGGTGACGAAGTTGTAGATGCCGCCCTTGCCGTCCTTGTCGCCCGGGTACCAGTTCTGCACGGTCGAGTACTTGATCTGGGCGTCGTCCAGGGCCACGAGCTCGACGACGGCGGCGTGGAGCTGGTTCTCGTCGCGGATCGGCGCGGTGCAGCCCTCGAGGTAGCTCACGTAGCTGCCCGGCTCCGCCACGATCAGCGTCCGCTCGAACTGCCCCGTGTTCGCTGCGTTGATCCGGAAGTAGGTGGAGAGCTCCATCGGGCAGCGCACGCCCTTGGGGATGTAGCAGAACGAGCCATCGGAGAACACCGCGGAGTTGAGGGTCGCGAAGAAATTGTCGGTGTAGGGGACGACCGTGCCCAGCCACTTCTCGACGAGATCGGGATGTTTCCGCACGGCCTCGGAGAAGCTGCAGAAGATCACGCCGACCTCCTCGAGCTTCTCCTTGAAGGTGGTGGCGACCGACACGCTGTCGAAGACCGCGTCCACGGCGACACCGGCCAGCTTCTCGCGCTCGCGCAGCGGGATGCCCAGCTTCTCGAAGGTCTCGAGCAGCTTCGGATCGACCTCGTCGAGGCTCTTGGGCGCGTCCTTCCTCTGCTTCGGCGCCGCGTAGTAGACGATCGACTGGTAGTCGATGGGCCCGTACTTCACGTTGGCCCAGGTCGGCTCCTTCATCGTGAACCAGTGCCGCAGCGCCTTGAGCCGCCACTCGAGCAGGAACTCGGGCTCGTTCTTCTTGCTCGAGATGAGGCGGACGACGTCCTCATTCAAACCCGGTGGAACCGACTCGGACTCGATGTCCGTGACGAAGCCGGCGCCGTACTCGCGGCTCGTAAAGTCCTGTAGCGTCTGAGTTTCTCGACTCATGGCTCCGTACCAGATCGATCGTATTGAATCTAGACAAAAAAGTCAACTTTCGCGTGGAACCCACGAACCAGCTGGCCCGCGAACACTGAGAACCGAGAGGAACGGAAGAGAGTCACGGACCGAGAGAACCGGTTCTCCGTGCTCTCCAGCCGATCTCTACCGATCTCCCGTTTCTCCGTGTTTTCGGGCCGTCGTAACGACTCGAGTCAGCAGCAGCGTGCTATAAACTCCGCGAGAAACCGATGGGCGAGTCCGCGCAGGACCTCATCGCGAAGAAGCAATACGCCAAGGCCGTCGAGCTCCTCCAGAAGGGGCTCAAGGCGCGGCCGAAGGATCAGCGGCTGCGCCTGCAGCTCGCCGATACGCTCGTGCTCGCGGGCCGCGGCCGGGACGCGGCGCCCATCCTCATGGGACTCGCCGACGAGCACGCCCAGGACGGGTTCGGCGCCAAATCGATCGCCATACTCAAGCGGATCGAGAAGATCACGCCGGGCCGGCGCGACGTCGAGGAGCGCCTGGCGCACCTCATCCAGGAGAAGACGCGCGCCGCGCCCAGCAACGCTCCTGCGCGCGTGTCGTCGGCGCCCGCCTTCGGCTTGGAGGAGTTCGATCCTTCAGCTGATCCGCTGGGAGGTGGGGGGGCCGAGCTGGGGATGGAGGCCGGCCCCGGGCCCGACTCGAGCGCGGAGTCTCTGACGCCCGAGCCAGTCATCGAGCTGATGCCCGAGCCGGTCATCGAGCTGACCCCCGAGCCCGAGCCCGAAGTGCTCCCCACGGTGGCGGCCGACTCCGACGAGGACCTCGCCTATCTGGCCGCTGCCGAAGAGGAGCTCGCTCCCCCAAAGGGCGGCGATGCGATGGTCTCTACGCCGTTGTTCCACGGCCTCTCCGAGCACGACCTGGCGGCCGTCATCCATGGCCTGGAGCTGCTGACCTTCGAGCCCGGCGACATCCTGGTCGCCGAAGGCGCGCCAGGCGACAGCCTCTTCATCCTGTCCACGGGCAGCGTCAAGGCCTACGTGCGGAACCCGAAGGGCCACTACACGCGCGTCCACACCCTGGTGGAGGGCGACTTCTTCGGCGAGATCTCGGCGCTCACCGGCAAGCCGCGCACGGCGACGCTCGTGGCAGCGGTCGACTGCGAGGTGCTGGAGCTCAAGAAGAAGAACCTCGACGAGATCACGGCGACCCATCCGCAGGTGCGCGAAGTGCTGAAGAAGTTCCATGAGGAGCGGGCCCGAAGCACCATCGACGCCATGATGAAGAAGAAGAGCAAGTGACCGCGCCGCTGCTCCTGTTCGCGTTGCTCCAGGCCGCGCCTGGCCCGGCCAGCCTCGCCGACGTGGCGTTCATGGCGGGCCATTGGGTGGACGCGTCGCCCGATGCGCTCTCCGAAGAGGTGTGGACCGAGCCCGCGGGTGACTCGATGCTCGGCATGTGGCGCTACGTCGGCAAGGGCCAGGTCCAGATCTTCGAGCTCCTGACACTCAAGGCCGAGGCCGGCCAGGTCGTGCTCCGACTCCGACACTTCGACGCGAAGCTCGTCGGAAGGGAGGAGCGCGCGACGCCGGTCGAACTCCGTCTCGTGTCCAGAAAGCCCGGTGAGGCCGTGTTCGAAGGTCCCGAAGTCGGCGGCAGCGGCAGCCGTGTGCGGCTGACGTATCGCAGTCGCGACAAGGACAGCCTCGTGGGCGTGTTGGAGAAGGGCCCGACGCCCCAGCACTTCTCCTTCAGGCGGCGGGGCACCGCCCAACCCTGAGCCATGCGGCGCGCCGCGCCGCTCGCCGTCGCCCTCTTGCTCTTCCCGGGAGCCGAACCACGGCGCCCTGCGATGCGCGGCGTGTCCTGGGAAGGCGGTCGGGAAGTCGCGGCGACCGCACTCGATCCGCTGCGCGACCTCGGGGCCGATTGGATCTCGCAGACCCCCTTCGGCTGGTGTCGGAGCGCGAGCGATCCGGAGATCCGCTTCTCCGGCCAGCGCGGGTACTGGGGCGAGACCGACGAAGGACTCGTCGCGACGGCGCGCTGGGCGCGGCAGCGTGGCCTGAGCACGCTCCTCAAGCCGCACCTCTGGGTGCGGCGCGCCTGGTGCGGCGAGATCGAGATGAAGAGCGAGGCGGACTGGCGCCGCTTCTTCGACGACTACGAGGCCTTCATCGTGCATTACGCCCGCCTCGCGGAGGCGAACGCCATGCCTGCGTTCGCCATCGGCACGGAGCTGACGAAGACTTCGAAGCGAACGGCCGACTGGCTCCGCGTGATCGAGCGGGTGCGAACGGTCTACCGCGGCCGGCTGACGTACTGCGCCAACTGGCACGAAGCCGAGGACGTCGGATTTTGGGGCGCGCTGGACTTCGTCGGCGTCCAAGCCTACTTCCCGCTTCGCGTGCCTCACGCGATGCCCGAGGCGTTGCAAGCGGCCTGGACCCCGATCGCTGCGCGCCTCGAGACGCTCCACGCGCGGACCGGCCGGCCGATCGTGTTCACGGAAGTGGGTTACAAGAGCCTCACGGACAGCCTGGACGAGCCCTGGCTCTGGCGGACGCAGGGCACGGCCGACTACGCCCTCCAGCGGGATGCCTACGCGGCGATGTTCGCGAGCGTCTGGGACCGGCCCTGGTTCGGCGGCGCCTTCGTCTGGAAGTGGCACCCCGAGCTCGGCGCGCCGACTGCGCCGCCGGTCGGCCGAGAGCGCGACTTCACGCCGCAGGGCAAGCCGGCGCTCGAGGTGATCCGGAGCTACTACAAGGGGCGCTGAACCTAGCCGCCGCTGTCGGCCGTCTCGGCCAGAGCCGAAGGCGGCGTGGCGTCGTCGAGATCGTCGAGGTAGCCTTCGGGCAAGGCAACCTTCTGGGTGCCGCCGGTCTTGCCCCGCGCCACCCTCATCGCCTCGGGCGGGAATGGCAGCGAGCGGTTCAGCGACCCGAGCACCTCGCGGAGCTCCGCGAGGGCCTTGACCCGCATCAGCCGCTCGCGCAGCGGCGCCGATCCCGGAAAGCCCTTCGTATACCAGGAACTGTGCTTGCGGAACGCCGGCATCGCGCCCGGCTCGCCGAGCCAGTCGCACAGCAGCCGGGCGTGCTCCAGCATCACGTCCACGACGCCGCCCAGCTCAGGCGGGTTCGTCGGCTCGCGGCCGTCGAAGACGTCCGCCAGGTCGCGGAACAGCCAGGGGCGGCCCAGGCAGCCGCGGCCCACGATCACGCCGTCGCAGCCGGTCCCGCGCATCATGCGCAGCGCGTCCTCGGCCTCCCAGATGTCGCCGTTGCCGAGCACCGGGATGGTGCGGACGTGGGCCTTGAGGCGCGCGATGGCGTCCCAGTCGGCGAGGCCGTCGTAGAGCTGCGCCGCCGTCCGCGCGTGCAGCGCAACCGCCGCGCAACCCTCCGACTCGCCGATGCGTCCCGCGTCGAGATACGTGAGGTGCTGCTCGTCGATGCCCTTACGAAACTTCAGCGTCACGGGCACGGGGCCTGCGGCCCCGACGGCCGCCGCTACGATCGATCGCAGCAGGCGCGCCTTGAGGGGGATCGCCGCGCCGCCCCCCTTGCTAGTGACCTTCCGCACGGGACAGCCGAAATTCAAGTCGATGTGGTCGACTCGGCCTTCGCTGGCCAGTGACCGCACCGCCTCGCCGACGTAGTAGGGATCGACTCCGTAGAGCTGCAGGCTGCGGACGTCCTCCTCGGGCGCGAAGCGCGCGAGCAGCAGCGTCTTGCGATTTCCCATCACGAGGGCGCGGGCCGTGATCATCTCGCTGACGTAGAGGCCGGCCCCGAACTCCTTGCACAGCGTGCGAAAGGGCGGGTTCGTCACGCCGGCCATGGGAGCCAGGACCACCGGCGGCCAGACGGAGAGCGGACCGATGGGGATGGGACGGAACTCCCCGGGCGAGGCTGGCGGGACGTCGCGGTTCAGCGCGCTGCGGTAGATCGCGTCC
>DATFEN010000294.1:0-4115 GCA_035251085.1 Vicinamibacteria bacterium
AGACGCGACCGTCGGCCAGCGGGAGAAGATCGACGCCCGCGTACTCGGCAGCGACGGCCCGTGATGCGCGGACGGCCAGCTCCTGCCAGGCGTGGAGAAGCTCGGCGCGCTCGACCCGCGCCCCCTGGGCCACGTTCGTGCGCCAGCCGGGCGCGCACCTCCAGGCGGCCGCGACGACCCGGTCGCCCACCACAAAGGCGCGCACGTCGCGGCCCTCGTGAGGCAAGGCCTCCTGCAGGTAGTAGACCGCCCGCTCCAGCTCCAGGGCGCGGAAGACACGATGCGCGATCTCCTCGTCGTCGACGCGCACCATGCCGTGGCCGCCGGCACCGAAGAGCGGCTTCACGATCACGTCACGCAGCTCCGCGAATGCAGCCATGGCGTCCTGTGTGCGCTCGGCGACGACGGTCCGCGGCGTGGGCAGGCCCGCTCGCCCGAGCAGGGCCGAGGTGTAGAACTTGTCGACGGTGCGCTCGATCGCCGAGGCCGGATTCATCACCGCGATGCCGAGATGCTCGAGCCAGTGGAGCGCGTCGACCCTGAAGATGACCTGTTCAAGGGAGCCCTTGGGGATGTAGCGTGGAAGGACGGCCTGGAAGTCTTCGATGGACACGCCGCCGGAGGAGAGCCGCGGTCGGCCGCCGATGCGGGCCGCGAGGGCGGCGATGCGGAGAACGCTCAACCGGTGGCCGCGAGCCTGTAACGCTCGCTCGAGCTGGGCGGCGTGCCAGCCGCGTCCTCCCCCCAAGATCGCGACGTCCATGGCGAGCGTCAGCTCAGCAGGGACTGTTTCAGGACCGTGGCGTTCAGCCGGCCGGCCTCGAAGGTTCGCCCGCTCCTGGTGTTGGTGACGGCGACGCGCGCCGGGCTGAAGAGCATCGGGTCCACCTTGTAGAAGTCGCCGTCGTAGCGCCTGAACACATCGTAGAAGGGCGTGCCGTAGTCGCGGGAAGCGGAGGAGGGAACGCGCGGGACGAGCGCCTCCAGCTGGGCGTCGTCTCCGGCGACGGTCAGGTGAACGAACCCGCCGTACAGTACGCAGTCGTTCGTTCGGCCGATTGCCCTTACGTCGTTCTTGGAGGTGTGTGCGATCGGCGCGGTGCCGAAGGCCGTAAGGACCTGAGTGACGTCGAACGCCAACTCATGGAGCTTGTGGAGGGCCGTCTCGACGACGCGCGCGGAGATCTGGACGCCGGCCGCGGGTGTCGCAGTCGGCGCCGCCAGGATCGTGAGCCGCTCGGCCGCGACGCCGGACCTCGCCTGGATCCACGATAGCGCCTCGGGGCCCGGCACCTGGCGAGTCTCGAGGACGAGGACGCCCGGCCCGTCCGCCGGCTCGGCGTAGCCCAGGCGCTCGAAGAGCGCCTCCTCGACCCGCGCCACGGCGCGCAGCGGGCCCGAGCCCATCGCGAAATAGCCTTCGGGCTTGATCGCCCAACCCGCGTACTGGGAGGCGAGGCAGGCCAGGGCCGGGTGGTCGGTATGGACCGTGACCCCGGGCAGGCTCAACCCGTCGCAATCGAAGCCGGAGAAGGAGACATGGCCGGCGCCCCCCATGCAGGCTTCGGCGAGAAGCCGACCGGCCTCGAGGCCGCCTTGGGCTTCGATCCCGCAGTCGATGAAGCGGACGCCGCCCGTGAGCCGCGTCACGCACACGCGCAGAGCCGTGGCGTTCGTCTCCATGCAGTCTGCGATCTGCGCGGCGCGGACGTTGAGCCCCAGCGTCACGGCGCGGAATCGGGGAACAGCTCGCGCAACGGGAACAGGTGCTTGCCGAGCTTGCCGCCGTAGTTGCCCGCCGCGATCTCGACGACACCGGGCTGGCACGCCGCTTCGACCCCCGCCTTGAGCGCCGTCTCGATCGCACTCCGGTCCAGGCCGTCGATGACGATCTCGAGCACGCAGTTGACGCTTTGCGGCAGCTCGCTCTGCACGCGACTCCGGCCGCGCAGCGTCGGGCAATAGGCGTCGTTGGTCGACGCGGTCAGCTTCTTGTAACGCTTCGCGCCCACCTTGCTGCCGCTGCGCACCACTCCGCCCGGAAAGGGAAGGACGACGCCGGGGCAGCGCCGCATCGCCTCGACCGCGGCTTCCGCCGCACGGAGCCCCGCGTCCACGCTCCCGGCCAGAATGAGGAAGTTCCCGCCGCCGATGCCCTTCTGCGCGCCGACGCTCTCCTCGCAGAGGAACTCGCCGTCCATGACCGGCAGGCGCCAGTAGCGCCGGCCGTCGATGAACTTGCTCGACTGGTGGCCGTCGCCGAAGAATCGCAGGACCTTGCCCAGCGGCAACCGCTCGGGGCCGTCGGGCAGGCCGTCGAAGCACGCGGTCGTGGCGCAGGTCAGCACCGTCTGGCCGACGCGCTCCACGACACGCTTGCCGAGCTCCTCTGGATTGAAGCTCAGGAGCAGGACCGCGAAGCCCGGACGCCCGTCCGGAGTCGCTCCCGGTTGCAGTTCGACCTCGATCCCCGCCTCGACCTTGCAGCCGATCACCGAAGTGGCGAAGCCAGTGAGGCTGTCGGCCGCCGTGCGCGCCCACCTGGCTGATTCCGCCGTGATCACCAGTCGCGTGGCCCACATGCCGAAAGCCTCGGCATAGGTATCGCGAATCGGGACGCCTTTGATCCTCAACCCGCCTTCCTCGTATTCAAGCGGCTGGTCATCATCGCACAGCGGCGGAGGCTCGCACCGGCTCGCGGACGGACAGCAGTGCGCTCTCGACGGTGCGCGCCGTCTCGACCAGCGCGGCCCGACACGCGTCGGCGTCCCGGCCTTGGCCAAAGACCGTACAGACGGGCGTCCGGCTGCGGATCTGCTCGCCAGGGAAAGGGATGTCCCTGATGTCGCCGCGATCGAGCCAGGATCGGGTCTCGGGTGCGACCGCGTTGCGTCGGGCCCAGACGACGGCCTTTCCCCAGACGCCGGGACCAAGGCGCGGAAGGCTCGACGGCAGCGAACCTCGGCATGCAGCGGCGTGCAGCGCGAACAGGTCTTTCACGCCGGCGCGCTGGATCAGCTCCATCGAGGCCGAATACCGGGGATTCAGCTCCACGACGAACGGCTGGTCGCCGCGCAGGACGAAATCCATACCATTGAGCCCGACGAGCCCGAACGCCCGCGTCACGGACTGGACGATGGCCTCGAGACGCTCGAGAGCCCGGGCGACCACGGTGAGAGGGAAGAGGCTGCCGCAGTACCTGAAGCCCGTCGCGCCGAACACCGCTTCGCCGGCCAGGCCGCGCGCGACGCCCAGGACGAGCGCGCTGCGTCCGTCGGCGACGAAAGAGACGGATCCCGGTGTCCCGTCGATGCGCTCCTGGACCAGGTCGCGATCGGGGACACGAGCGACGTCGCGGAGCTCCCGGATGCCCTGGCCGCCGCCGCCACGAGCCGGCTTGGCCAGAAAGTCCGTGCGGAGGAGCCTTGGCCGCGGATCGCCCGGGAGATAAGTGCGTGGCAGGCGACCTCCGGCCCGCCGCACGACCCGGCGCAACTCCCCGAAGTCGCGCGAGCGGAGGAGGGCGGCGGGCGAGTTGCCGAGCAGCTCTCGGCCGAGGCCGAGGCGCTGGACCGCGGCGGCATGGTTCTCCAAGTTGCCTGTATAAGCGACGCACGGGGCCGCGATGCGTCCGGCTGCGGCCACGGCGGCGGCGGCGGAGTACGGTCTGCCGAGATCGCGCTGCATGGCGACATTGCGGACGCGGGCCTTCTGGTCGAGGTCGCCGAAGGCGTCGATGCTCGAGCATTCCCAGCCTGCGGTGACGACGGACTCGGCGAGGGCGCGCGTCGAATACCCGACGATCAGTACCCGTTCGCGGCCCATTCCTTCGCCTCGGTGGCACCGGCCATATAGAGATGATCGACCACCGTGCCTCGCGCCTCTCGCAACCGCATTGCTTCGACCAGCCCGCGGTAGCTGCCACCCGCGAGGCCGTCGGCCAGGAGCGCAGCGCCTCGCGCCGCCTCCTTGACCGCGCCCGAGGCGAGCCGCTGCACGGTGGCGAATCGGGAGAGCGCAGCGGCGAGAGCGTCCCGGAAGCCGGCGAGCCGGACGAGCCGGCCGGAAAGCAGGATCTCGCGCGGCGCCGGCGCCACCGCAAGCTCGGCTGCGAC
>DATFEN010000295.1:0-12558 GCA_035251085.1 Vicinamibacteria bacterium
GGCTTGGATCCAGGCGAGATCGACGCCGCCGGCGAACGCCTCGTGGAACTCAAGAGGCGCTTCTACGTGGAGCGCTAACGTCCCGCGCATTCCCTTGCGACCTGGCCTGGACACGCTGCTCGCATTGTGCTCACGGCCACGGGCTGCGTTCCCGCTCCAGGAGGCAGCAGGATGACGAGGCTCGCCGCTTCGATCCTCGCCGCGGACTTCTCCCGGCTCGGCGCGCAGGCTCGCGAGGCGCTTGACGCCGGAGCCGACTGGCTGCACGTCGACGTGATGGATGGGCACTTCGTGCCGAACCTGACGCTCGGCCCCCTCGCCGTCGAGGCGCTGAAGCCGCTCCGGGACGAGAAGCACGCGACGCTCGATGTGCACATGATGATCGAACGCCCGGACGCCTACGTGCCCGAGTTTGCCAGGGCAGGAGCCGACATCCTGACCGTCCACGTCGAAGCCTGCGCGCATCTGCACCGATCCGTCCAGGTCATCAAGCAGCATGGCGCCCGGGCGGGCGTCGCCCTCAACCCGGCGACGTCCCTGGCGGCGCTCGAGGCGATCCTCCCCGACGTCGACCTCGTGCTCCTCATGTCCGTGAACCCCGGCTTCGGGGGCCAGTCCTACATACCTCGCAGCACGGGAAGGATCCGCCGGCTGCGAGGAATGCTCGAAGGGATCGGTTGCGCGGCCGTGCTCGAGGTGGACGGCGGCGTGAATGCGGCGAACGCCGCAGAGGTTGTCCGCGCCGGCGCCACGGCCCTCGTCGAGCTCTTGACAAACCCGACAGACTCGCGTGAGATGCCCGCTGGTTCGCTGGGAGACGAAGCATGTTTCACTCGAGGGCTCTGCGGGTCGTGGCGGGCAGCGCGCCGTACGCGCTGGCGTGCGCGATGGCGGCCGACGGGATGCTGTTCGCCGCCGCGCTGGAGCCCGAGGGTGGGGGGATGGGAGCGGTGGCCGGCAAGATCTCCTTCTCGGGGACAGTCCCTGCGACGCAGAAGGTGAAGCTCACCGCCGATCCAAAGTGCGCCGCCATGCACAAGGAGGGGCTCGATCGCCAGACGATCCGAGTCAAGGCCGGCGGCGTGGCGGACGTCCTCGTGTACGTGAAGGCGGGCCTCTCCGGCACGTACCCGGCTCCCGCCGAGCCGGCCGTGATGGACCAGGTCGGATGCGACTATTCTCCGCGCATGATCGTCGCGATGGCGGGCCAGCCGCTGAAGATCCGTAACAGCGACGATACGCTCCACAACATCCACCCGCGTCCTACGATCAACAAGGAATTCAACATCGGCCAGCCGCGCAAGGGCATGGAGTCCACGAAGACGTTCGACAAGCCCGAGCTGATGATCCCCACGGGCTGTGACGTGCATCCGTGGATGCGGGCGTACATCTCGGTCCTCTCGCACCCGTTCCATGCGGTGACCGGGGAGGACGGGAGCTACGAGATCAAAGGCCTCCCCGACGGGGAGTACGAGGTGGAGGCCGTTCACAGCGATCTCAAGAGCCTGAGTGGCAAGGCCAGCGTGAAGGGCGGAGCGACGGCCAGGCTCGACCTGTCGTTCCGCTGAAACCTACTTCCCGCGCAACAGCACAAATAGCCACTGGCCGATCAGGCCCATGATCGGCGGAATCAGCACGCCCGGGATGAAGCGGGCCAGGGTCAGTGGCCAGCCGAGGAGCGGCGCTTCGTAGGTCAGCATCCGGATCGGGCTGACCAGCGTCTTCGCGGTCACCAGCGCGATGAGCGGACCCGGGGCGGCGCCGCTCCGGAACAGATTGGCCACGGCTGGAAAAACGAGGTAGGGCCCGCCGGGAATGATCAGCCCCGCGCCCCAGCCGACCAGGAGCGCGCGAGCGGGGTGCTCGGCGCCCAGCCAGCGACTGACGACCGGCTGAGGGATCAGCACCTCGAGAAGGCCGGCCAGGACGAAGCCGAGCGCCAGCTCGATCCAGACGCCGCGGAATAGGCGGGCGCTCGCGGTGAGTCCCTGCAGCGGCAGGGTCGGGTCCCTGACCGCGGCCACCATCAACGTGACCGCCACGAGCGCCAGGAGGACCCACAGGCTTGCGTCCACCTTCCTGGGCCTCGTCACGTCCCGAGCGTCGGAGTCGCGGTCCTGTAGTGCAGCTCGGCGGGGCCCTCCGCTTCGCGTTTCGCCTGTGCCCGTGCCGCTTCGACGAGGCCGTGGTGAGGTGAGAGATAGCAGGCGGGATCGGTCGCCGACGCGTCGTGGGCGAGGTGGTAGGCCTGGCACCGGCAGCCGCCGAAGTCGATGGTGCGCCGCTCGCAGCTCCGGCACGGCTCGGGCATCCAGTCCTCTCCGCGGTATCGGTTGAACCCCGCTGAGTCGCTCCAGATCGCGGCGAGCGGATGGTCGCGGACGTTGTCGAAGCTGATCCCCGGCAGAGTATGGGCGACGTGGCAGGGCAAGGCGAGTCCGTCCGGGCTCACCAGGATGAACCGGCGGCCCCAGCCGTCCATGCACGCCTTCGGGAAGTCGGAGTAGTAGTCGGGCAGGACGAAGAGCACTTCCATGCGGCCTCTGAGCCGCTCCTTCGCCGCGACCGCCTTGGTGCGCGCGTGCTCGAGCTCGGCTCGCGTCGGCAGGAGCGCCCGCCGGTTCAAGAGCGCCCAGCCCAGATACTGTGTGTTGGCGAGCTCCAGGCGATCCGCGCCGAGGGACTCGGCGAGCGCCACGATCTCGTCGACGTGGGGCAGGTTGTCGCGGTGAAGCACCACGTTGAGCGTGAGGGGGAACCCCAGCTCCTTGACCCAGCGCGCCACTTGCAGCTTGCGGTCGAACGAAGGGAGTCCGGCGATCCGGTCGGACGATGCCGCGGCCACGTCCTGAACCGACACCTGGACGGCATCGAGGCCGAGCTCACGAAAGCGCTGGAGCCGCTCCCGCGTCAGCGGGATGCCGCTCGTGATCAGATTGGTGTAGAGGTCGAGGGCGCGTCCTTCCTGGATCAGTGCTTCGAGGTCCTTCCGGACGAGGGGCTCACCGCCCGTGAGATGGAGCTGCACCACTCCCAACGACTCGGCCTCCCGGAAGACGCGCTGCCACGCCTCCGTATCCAGCTCCCGGTCGTGGCGTGCGTAGTCGAGGGGGTTCGAGCAGTACACGCAGCGCAGCGGACACTTGTAGGTCAGCTCGGCGATGAGCGTGTAGGGGCGATGCGCTTCGTTCATGCTTCGTAACCGATGAGCCCGCGATCCGCGAGGGCCAGAAGCAACGTCAGCGTGTCGCGCTCGATGGCTGCTCGCGCCTGCTTCGGGTACTTGTCCGTGAGGCGCGCGACGATCTCGGCGAGCGTGTGCTCTCCGGTGCAGAGCCGCACGACGTCGACGGCCGTCGGGTTGAGCTCCAGCCCCTTCTCTGGATAGAGCAGGAGGTAGCGTTCGGTCCGTCGGTCGAAGCGCAAGCGTGCCTTCGACGCCAGGCGGGGCTTTGCCTCGGCCGGGATCACGGCCTTGCTCCCCACGCGGGATCGACGTAGGCCGCGTACACGCAATCGAGCAGGTGCCAGAGCACTTCGGTCTTGCGGATCAGGGCGTCCACGCAGCGCTCCTGGGACGCCCGCGTCGTGGCGTGGCGCACGACGAACTCGATGGCTTCCTCGGAGTCGTGGCGCGCGCGCGTCACGCGCACACGGAAGTACCCGAGCACCTCGGGACTGACCCACGGGTAGTGTTGCTCCCACGCCGCGACGCGCCGGGACATGAGGTCGGGCGCGAACGCCTCCGTGAGCGACGAGGCGACCGCCTCGACGAGAGGGCGCTGCCGCACCAGCTCGACGTAGCTGTCGCAGGCGAAACGGACACCCGGCAGCACCGAGACGCCGCTGCTCACCTCCTTGGGATCGAGGCCCACGCCCTCGGCCAGCCGTAGCCACAGGGCGAGCCCCCCCTCTCCGTCCTGCGTACCATCGTGGTCGTGGATCCGATGGATCCAGAGGCGGCGGAAGACCGGGTCCTCGGACTTGGACAGGATGATGGCGTCCTTGATCGGAATACGGGTCTGGTAGTAGTAGCGGTTCAGGACCCATTGGCGCAACTGGAGCGGAGAGAGGCGGCCCTCGTGCATCATGACGTGGTACGGATGCCGATCGTGATATCGCCGCTCGCCCTCGCTCTTCAGACGCTCGACGAACTCCAGCCGTTCCAAGGGCGGCAGGACAGCGCTCACAACTCGATCTCCATGCCGTCCCACGCGACTTCCCATCCGGCAGCCTCGACCTTCGCGCGTTCGGGCGAGCCCTCGCGCAGCAACGGGTTCGTGTTGTTCAGGTGGATGTAGATCCTGCGCGGGACGGCGAGTCGACCCAGGGCCTTGAGGCTGCCCTCCACGCCCCCGACCGGCACGTGCGCCATGTCCTCGGCGCGCTTGGTCCCGAGGCCACCGGCGATCAGCTCGTCGTCCGACCAGAACGTCCCGTCGAAGAACACGCAGTCGGAGCCGGCCAATGCCGCACACAGGGTCTGAGTGATCTGGCCCACCGCGGACGCGTATGCCAGGATCCTGCCGGTGGCGGTCTCGCGGATGCGCACGGCGACGTTGTCCTCCGGAATTGTGGGCCGCAGGCGCTCGAGGTGGACGGGCGCCTTGCCGGGGACCGCGATCGCCTCGATCGTCAGTCCGCTGGCTCGACCGTCGTCCAACTCCAGGAGCCGCTCTACTCCGAGCGGCAGGCTCTGCCAGGTCACCTGACCTTCGAAGCGTTCCAGCGTCCGATACAACGCGTTGCCCTCGGTGAACCCTCTCCGCACACCCTCCGTCGCGTACACGGTGACAGGGTGCGACTCGCGGAGGGAGAGCAGTCCCAGACAGTGGTCGAGGTCGCCATTGGTCAGGATGACGGCCCGAATCGGGCTGTGCCGCGCCGAGCGCGGATGCAGCGGTGCGAAGCTCTCGATCTGCTGGCGCACCTCGGGCGATGCGTTGAGCAGGAACCACTCCACGCCGTCCGCCGACACCGCGACCGACTCCTGCGTTCGGGGGGTCGCTTCGATGCTCCTCGAGCGCACGCCACGACAATTCGGGCAGCCGCAATTCCACTGAGGGAAGCCGCCGCCAGCCGCCGAGCCGAGGATCCGGACGCGCACGCGTGGGACTCCGAACACACGGCAGCCCTTCACCCCATGTCGAGCGGGCGAAGGGCTGCTTGAGCTTCAGTCCTCGTCTGCGACGAAAGGCCTGTTATCGTCCTCCTGATACCGGCCGATCTCAGTGTCCATGTTGACTTCGACGAACCCGGGCGCGATCCATTCCATGGTCTTGGTCACCTCGCGATCAACAACTGAACGGACTCGGTTTCAATCGGTGCATGGAACGTGCCAGATGTGACGACCTAAATCATTGATTTTACGGGTGTTCGCACAGACCGCTTGGGTGATTTGACGCGTTGCTGGGGGATATGACCCACCCGATCCATCAAAGAGCGATCCTGAACTTGGCCATCCGATAACGCAGGGTGTCGCGGGTGATCCCGAGGATCTGCGCAGCCCTCGTCTGGTTCCCGTGCGCTTCCAGGAGGGCGCGCTCGATCATCGCCCGTTCGGAGGCCGCCAGGCTGAGGCCGCCCGGCGGGGAGCCCGGGGGCGTCCCGTCGAGCGCCGCTGGTCCGTGCTTCGCCAAGGTCCCGATCGCGTCCACGTCGAGTTCCGATGCGTCGGCGGGCGACGCCAGCACGGCTCGCTCGATCGAGTGCCCCAGCTCGCGCAGGTTGCCCGGCCAGTCGTAGCCCTCGAAGCTCGCGAGAGCGGCGGGGCTCACCCGAGCGAGCCGCTTGCCGTACTTCGCGCTGTACCGCTTCAGGAAGAACGCAGCGAGGAGCTCGACGTCCTCCTTCCGCTCGCGCAGCGGGGGAAGGCTGATCGTGACGACGGCCAGGCGGTAGTAGAGATCCTTGCGGAAGGACCCCGCCGCCAGCATCTCGGGGAGGTTCTTGTTGGTGGCGGCGACGATCCATGCGTCGACCTTGCGGTCCCGCACGCTGCCGACCCGGCGCACCGTGCGCTCGTCGATGGCGCGGAGCAGCTTGCCCTGGAGCGCGAGCTCGAGGTCGCCCACCTCGTCCAGAAAACAGGTCCCTCCCTCGGCAGCTTCGATCAGACCGATCCTGGACTCCCGCGCGTCCGTGAAGGAGCCCTTCTCGTAGCCGAAGAGCTCGGTCTCGACCAGGCTCGGTGGGAGCGAGGTGCAGTCGACCTCGATGAAGGGTCCCCGGGACCGGCGGCCGCGGGCGTGGAAGGCGCGTGCGACGAGGCTCTTCCCGGTGCCGGTCTCGCCGGTGAGCAGCACGGGCGGAGCGTCGTCGAGGGAGGCGAGGCGCTCGATGTCCCCCAGGACCTTCTGCATCGCCGGACAGCGTCCCACGAGCGCGAGCTCGATGTTCCGGGCCTCCCTGTCGCGGTAGTAGCGGACCTCCTGGCGCAGGCGGCGGTCCTCCTGCGCGCGCTCGACGATCAGCCGCAGCTCGTCCAGATCGACGGGCTTCGTGACGTAGTCGAAGCTGCCGAGCTTCATCGCCTCCACGGCTCCTTCGATCGTCCCGTACGCCGTCATCACGACGGTGACGATGGCGGGATCGTGGGCGCGGATCCGCTTGAGGAGCTCCAGGCCGCTGAACCCGGGCAGCCGCAGATCGAGGAAGACGAGGTCAGGACGCAGCTTCTCCAACAGCTCGAGGGCGCGGTCGCCGTCGTGGGCAGCCTCGGCCTCGTGGCCCTGCTCCTCGAGGAAGAGCTTGATCGATCGAGCCAGGGTCCTCTCGTCGTCGACGATCAGGATCCTGAGGTGCGACATCAGCGGGCGGCCGTGGCGGGGGCGGCGGCATGAGCCGTCGTGAGCCGAATCGTCACGACCGTCCCCTTCCGCTCCACGCTCGAGATCTCGAAGGTCCCTTTGTTCTGCTCGACGAAGCGCTTCGCGATCGCCAGCCCGAGCCCGGTTCCGTCCGCCCTGGTCGTGAAGAAGGGCTCGGCGACGCGGCTCAGGGCGTCCTTGGGGATGCCGGCGCCGGTATCCTCGATCGTGAGGCGTACACCGGAATCCTCCACGAGCTCTGCGGCCAGCGTCAGCGACCCGCCGCTCGGCATCGACTCGAGCGCGTTGGCCACGACCTCGATGATCGCCTGCTCGACCTGCGAGGCGTCGACCCAGGTCTCGGGGATGCTCTCTCCGAGGTCGAGCTTCAGCGTCACGCCCTGCTTCGCGATCTTCTCCTCGAACACGCCCAGCGAGTCCTCCACGAGACGACGCAGCGAGGTGGGAGCCGGAGCGAACGCCGTGGGCCGTGCGAAATCCAGGAGATGCACGATGCGCCTCTCCAGACGGTCGACCTCGTCGATCACTGCGGTCAAGTGCTCGCGCAGGGAGCTGTCGGACGGCAGGCGAAACAGGCTGAGCTGCGTGGCCGCGCGGATGCTGGCCAGGGGGTTGCGCAGGCCGTGGGCCACCGCAGCCGCCATCTGTCCGAGGGAAGCCAGCTTCTCGGACTGGATGAGTTGCGACTGCGTCTCGCGCAGGGTCTCGATCTTGTGGCGGAGGTCCTCCTGCGTGCCGTGCAAGCGCTCCGCCATGCGCACGAAGGCTCGAGCCAGATCGCCCACCTCGTCTCGCCCGCCGACGTTGAGGCTGCGGGCCCGGTCGAACTCGCCTTCGCCGACGCCATCCATCGCGGCCTTGAGGCGCTCGATGGGACGGGCCAGATTGCGAGCGATGCTGATGGAGAACAGGCCGCTGAAGATCATCGAGGCGATCGCGATGCCGACCAGCTCGAGGCTGGTGGACCTTGCGGTGCTCTCCACCTCGGCTACGGCGCGGTGGATGTTCCGTGTACGCGAATTGATGTAGATGGTCGTGTTCAGTCCATCCAGGGAGGGAAGGATGCGGCCGTTCAGCTCCTCCTGGACGAGCTTCGCAGCCTCCTCACGGTGGCCCTCCGCCGAGAGCGAGAACGCCTTCTCCGCGAGGGCGTCGAGCTCAGCGTCCAGCTCCTCGAAGCTGCGGATGAAGGGCTGCTCGTCCGCGTCGATGGCGGTGGCCTTCCACTCCGAGAACTTTGCGCTCGAGAGCTGGTCCAGGCCCTGGAAGTCGCGCCTCGCCATCGGATCCTGACCGCTCAGGTGCTCGCGGATCTTGCGTATCTTCCGGTAGGTCGCGGACTCGACCTCGGAAAAGGTCCGGGCTCGCGCCAGGCTGGCCTGCAGCCGCTGAACCGCCGCCGTCTGCTTGCGGACGCTCAACAGCGCCAGGGCGGCGATGACGGCCAGGGGCACCGCCATGATGAAGAAGGCGGCCAGCAGCTTCCCCTTGAAGCTCACGCAGGGCCGATCGTAGGGGCGCTCGACGCGACATTCAAGCGCGCGGCGTCTATGCGCGTCATCGTGTGGAATTGTGGAATGATGTGGCCTCATGGGTAATCATCGGCACTCGAGAGTCATGGGACAGGCCGGCTGCGCCGCGGCCTTCCTCTTGATGCTGGCCCCGCCGGCAGACCTTGTCGCCACTGCCTACGGCCAGGAGCCGGAGACGGTGGGCGTGGGCGCCGTGGAGGGCCTGGTCACGACCGCTGACGGTCGGGCGGTGGCCGGTGCGCGCGTCTTCCTGGTCACGGCTCCCGAGGGAGGGAGCAGGTCTGACGCCGAAGGTCGCTTCCGGCTGTCGGACGTGCCCGCAGGGAGCCATTGGCTGCGCGCCGAGCTTGAAGGCTACGGGCGCAGGGAGAGGTCCGTCGAGGTGCGTGCGGGGGAGACGAGCCGACTCACAATGATGATGCCGTTCCTGCCCTTTTCGGAGACGCTGACCGTCACGGCGACGCGCAGCGAGCGAAGGCTGGACGACAGCCCTGCGCATCTGACGGTGCTGACACGCGAGGACCTCCAGCGCTGGCCGGCTGCGGCCACCGACGACGTCCTGAAACAGGTGCCCAGCTTCAGTCTGTTCCGCCGCACCAGCAGCCTGGTCTCGCACCCGACGACCCAGGGCGTCTCGCTCAGGGGAGTCGGGGCGAGCGGCGCCAGCCGCACGCTGGTGCTGGTCGATGGAGTTCCCCACAACGACCCGTTCGGCAACTGGGTGTACTGGGACGACGTCCCGCAGGTGCAGATCGAGACGATCGAGGTGGCGCCGAGCGGCATGTCCGATCTCTATGGCAGCTCGGCCATGGCCGGCGTGATCAGCGTGGCGACTCGGAGACCACAGCCCAGGACGGTCGCGCTCCAGGCCTCGGGCGGAAGCCGAGGCAGTTGGGATGCGCAGCTCTACGGAAGCCACGCCGCGGGCCCCTTCTCGGCAGCCGCCGGCGGCAGCTTCTTCGAGACGGACGGCTACGCGTTGGTGGATGAGGCCGAACGCGGTCCGGTGGACGTCGCGGCGGCTTCCCGACATCGGACGGGCAACTGGCGCTTGGAGTACGCGGCCACGCCGGAGTGGACGTTCTTCCACAACGGCCGCGTCTTCGCCGAGGACCGCGAGAACGGCACTCCGCTCCAGACGAACTCGACCCGGCAGACCTATCTGGGCGGGGGAGTTCGTGGCACCACGGGTGGTGAGAGCACGCTTCGGGCGAACGTGTTCGGCCACTCGAACGATTTCGAGAGCACCTTCACCGCGGTGGCGGCCGATCGTGCTTCCGAGACGCTCAGCCTCGCACAGACCGTGGACTACAGGGATCTGGGTGGCAATCTGCAGTGGACGGCACCGCTCGGATCCTCCCACGCGCTGGACGTCGGTGGCGACCTCAGGTGGATCGAGGCCGACAACTTCGAGGAGGTATTCATCCCCTCAGGCGCGAACGTTCGCGACCGGCTGATACCAGCCAGGCAGCTCTACGCCGGTGGCTACCTGCAGGACGTCGTCACGCTTCGCAAACGCGCCGTGTTGACGCTCGGCCTGCGCGTGGACCACTGGCGGAACTACGATGCTTCGCAGAGCGAGGTCGTGACCGCGACCGGCGCCGCTACCCTCACGCCATACTCCGACACGTCGGAGACGACCGTCACGCCGCGCGCCGGTGTCCTGTTCCGCCTGCGCGACGGCTTGGCCCTGCGCGCCAACGCCTACGGCGGCTTTCGCGCGCCGAGCCTCAACGAGCTCTATCGCCCCTTCCGTGTCGGCAACGTACTGACCCAGGGCAACCCGAGCCTGGGCCCCGAGCGCCTGGCCGGCGGCGAGCTGGGGTTGAACCACGATCCGAGCTCCACGTTCTCCTGGCGTGCCACGGCGTTCTGGGATGAAGTCAAGGATCCCATCGCGAACGTGACCGTCTCGGTGACGCCCGCGCTCATCACACGTACCCGCATGAACCTGGGCCACGCGCGCGTTCGGGGCGCGAACCTGGAGGCTCGCTACCAGCCCATGCGGCCACTACGGCTCCAAGTCGGCTACGTGCTCTCGGATGCCCGCGTCACGGAGTTCCCGGCGACTCCCGAGATCGAAGGCAACCTGCTGCCCCAGGTTCCCCGTCACCGCGCCAGCGTCCGGCTGGACTGGCTTCACCCGCGGACGCTCGACGCCAGCCTGCGCGCTCGCTTCGAGAGCCTGCGCTACGACGACGATCAGAACCGCCTGGTGCTGGCGAGCCTGTTCCTGCTCGACTTCATGGTGGAGCGCCGCTTCGGGGAGTCGTGGGGCGCGTTCGTCTCGGCCGAGAACGTCTTCGATCACCGGTATCCGGTCCAGGTCACGCCGGTGGAGCAACTGGGCACGCCCTTCACGTTGACCGCAGGGCTGAGGTTCGAGCTGCGACCACGCTAGGGACGCGGCGCGAGGCGGAGTCGAGTTGATCCGACCCGGTACCGTCGCTGGAATCCTGGCGGCGAGCTTCGCGGTCGCCGCGGGTGGCGGGGGTCGCGATCGGGTCGAGATGATGGCTGTCCCCGCCGGCGCCTTTCTCATGGGATCCGACGCCGCGGACGCGGATCCGGACGAGCGGCCATCGACGCTGCTGGCTGTCGACGCGTTCTGGATCGACCGCGTCGAGGTGACGAGCGATCGCTATCGCCGTTGCGTCGACGCTGCTGGGTGCACGCCGCCCATCGGACCAGCCTTCGGCGACGCGTCGAGGGGAGACCATCCCGTGACGATCGTCAGCTGGCCCCAGGCCCTCACGTACTGCCGCTGGGTCGGCAAGCGGCTGCCGACCGAAGCCGAGTGGGAGAAAGCCGCCCGCGGAGTCGATGGCCGCCCCTACCCATGGGGATTCGTGCTCGAACTCGACCGAGCCAACTTCGGCTACACGATGGGCACGGCTGCGGTCGGAAGCGATGTCCGGGGAGCCTCACCCTACGGAGTCCTGGGAATGGCCGGCAACGTCTGGGAGTGGACGTCCTCTCTCTATCGGCCTTACCCCTACGACGCGTCGGACGGACGCGAAGACCTGGAGGCGCGAGGCGCCAGGGTCAATCGGGGTGGGAGCTGGTATTACGGCCCGCCCTACGTTCGGACGAGCTACCGGGCGACTGCCGACCATCTCTACCGGCGCATCGCGGACCTGGGCTTCCGATGCGCCAGCTCCGAAGCGCCGGAGAGTCGCTGAGCCGGATCTTCACCCGCACTTCGGAGCGCGGCTTTGCGGTGGACGGTGCCGCGGCGGTAGCATCCGGATTCGCATGAAGCAGGGAGAGGTGACCCTCGTCGGCGTGCCGCTCGACCTCGGTGCCGGCCGGCGCGGCGTGGACATGGGGCCGTCCGCCTTTCGCGTCGCCGACGTCGACGAGAAGCTCCGAGCGCTCGGGTACGAAGTCAGGGACGCCGGCGATCTCGACGTGCAGATCCAGGAGACCCGCAACCCCGGCGACCCGCGGCTCAAGTACCTGAAGGAGATCAAGGAGACCTGCGAGGCGCTGCGCGAGACGGTGAAGGGCGTGCTCGATGCGGGGCGGATGCCCGTTGTCCTCGGCGGCGATCACTCGGTCGCGATGGGCACGCTCGCGGGCCTCTCGCGCCACCACCGCGACCGGAAGCAGAAGATCGGCCTGGTCTGGTTCGACGCCCACGCCGACTGCAATACGGCCGAGACCTCGCCCTCTGGGAACATCCACGGCATGCCCCTGGCCGTCGCGCTGGGCCTCGGCGCGCCGGAGCTGGTGGGCCTCGGAGGCGATGGCCCGATGGTGGATGGGGCGCGCGCGGCGGCGGTCGGCTTGCGCGACGTGGATCAGGCCGAGCGCGCGAACGTGCGCGCGGCCGGCCTGGGCGCCTTCACCATGCGCGACATCGACGAGCGCGGAATGCGTACGGTGATGGAGGAAGCCATCAAGCGCGCGAGCACCGGGACGGCCGGCATCCACGTCAGCTTCGATCTCGACGCGATGGACCCGGATTACGCGCCCGGCGTCGGCACGCCGTGCCCCGGCGGGCTCTCCTTCCGCGAGGCGCACCTTGCGATGGAGATGCTCGCGGACACGGGCAAGGTCATCTCGGCGGAGCTGGTCGAGGCCAACCCGATCCTCGACCATCGCAACGGCACGGCCAAGCTCGGCGTCGAGCTGCTGTGCTCGCTTCTGGGAAAGAAGATCCTGTAGCACGCTGGCCCGGGAACACAGAGGAA
>DATFEN010000108.1:0-10593 GCA_035251085.1 Vicinamibacteria bacterium
CGACGACCGACCCCAACCTCCTTCAGATCCGAATCCGTCTCGTGATCTGGCCGTTGGCCTCCCAGTAGGTCTTCTTGTTGGCGATCCGCCAGTCGTCCATGGCCGGCTGGACACTGCCGGCCGTGTCGATCGCGCGCGACGTCAGGCGGTGCTCGCCCGAGGCCGCCCGCTTCCAGTCGAAGTGCCAGAACTTCCACGCGAACTCGTGCTCGGCACCCTGGTCGATGACGGCTGCAGCCCACGGCTCGTCGTCCACCTTGACCTCGACCCGCGCGACCGGAGCACCCCAGGCGGCGCCGTAGACGCGGTGCGCTCCGTCTTTCGTCGTCACCTTCGCGGCGATCGACTTCAGGAGCGACTTGCCCACCGAGGTACGCACGAGGGCGGTTCGCCCGCCGTCGCGCGGCTCTTCGCGCACCGTCACGTAGCGCTCGGCCATGTACAGGCCCTCGAAACGGCGGTCGATCACCTCGATGCGCTCGAGCCACTTCACGTTCGCGATCCCGTACCAGCGGGGCGCGACGAGTCGGAGCGGGTGACCATTGTCCCGAGGCAGCGGCTGTCCGTTCATCTCGTAGCAGAGGACGTTGGCCGGGTCCATGGCGTCCTCCACGGACATGCTGCGGGCGAAGTTCAGGGTAGCCTTGATCGGACCCAGATCCTGACCGAGACCGCTGACATAGGGGACCGTCTCCTGTCCGCCGTCGGCTCCGTAGAAGACGACCTCCTTCCCTTCGCGTTTGACGCCGGCCGCTCTCAGTAACTCGGCCAGGGATGCGCCCGTCCAACGTGCGTTCCCGATGCCGCCCTGGAACCATTCGAACCCGCTGTTGCCCGAGCACTCCAAGGTGAAGACGACCTCCTTCCGAGGCATGGCCCGGAGCTCGTCGATGCTGAAGCTGCGTGGCCGTTCCAGCAGGCCCGCGATCTCGAGCCGGTAGCGCCCGAGGTCGACCTCCGGCACACCGTAATGGTGGAGGTGGAGGAAGCGCTCGTTGGGCGTGATCCACGAGTCGAGCCCCTGCCAATCCAGAAGGTTGAGCCCCTGGACCGGGGGAGCGGGCGGCTGGTCGAGGAAAGGCACGGTCGTCTCGCCGGGTCGACCCCATGCGAAGAGGGGCGAGTCGAAGAAGGCCAGCGCCGTCAGCGCACTGCCTCCGCGGATCAGTGCGTCACGCCGGGTAACCGGGGGCATATGGACCACCTTTGTTTGGGTTCTCGCCGCGAGCCTACTTCCGGGGCCGGAAGGGTTCAAGTTCAAGTTCCTGATCCTGGCCCTGAAAGGCCTCGACACTCGGCGCGGACGCAGGTAGCATTCCAGAAAACCCCGCTTCCGAAGGAGTTGATGCCATGCGCAGGCTCATCGCCGCCACGAGTCTCGTGGTCGCTCTTGCCTTTCCCGCTCTCGCACAGCGGACGACGGGAGCCATATCCGGAACCGTGAAGGACGCCACTGGCGCTGTGCTGCCGGGCGTCGCTGTGTCGGTCGCCGGTGTGAACATCGTCGGATCACAGACGACCACGACGAACGAGCAAGGCCTCTACCGCTTCCACAACCTGCCGCCCGGCGATTACGAGGTCGTTTTCACCATCGGTGGCTTCAAGACGGTGACGCGACGCGGCCTGCGGGTCGGCGTGGGTTCGACGATCGAGGTGGACGCCAGCCTCGAGGTCAGCCAGCTCCAGGAAAGCATCGAGGTCTCCGGCGAGGCACCGGTCGTCGACACGACCTCGAACGAGGTCGGCACCAACTACGACCGGAACTGGGTCGAGAACGCGCCGCTCCGCCGCTTCAGCTTCCTCGACCTCGTCGCCGCCGCGCCCGGCACGCTCCACGGCGGGGACGGCAGCGGCCGCACCATGGTGTACGGCTCCTCCTACGACGAGAACTCCTTCCAGCTCGATGGCGTCGACATCACCGAGAACTTCTTCAACGAGTACTCGGCGGAGCCCAACGTCGACGCCATCGAGGAAGTGGAGGTCCTGTCCCTCGGTGCGCCAGCCGAGTACGGCAACCTGACGGGCGCCGTCTACAACATCGTCACGCGGCAAGGGACGAACGAGTTCCACGGTGACGTGAACTTCTTCCTGCAGTCCGACGGTCTCACCGGCAACAACTCCACCGACATCAGGAACCCCGACGGCTCGTTCTTCGATGCCTGCGCGACGGACACCAACCCCGACCGACGCTGCCCCTGGACGCGGGACAAGTTCAGCGACTTCACCGCCCAGCTCGGCGGCCCGATCATCAAGGACAAGCTGTGGTTTTTCGGGTCGTACCAGTACCAGCAGAACGACTACGCCGACCATGGAGCAGACTCGAGCGATTCGCTCGCCTACGTACGGGACGGCGCGAGGCGTTACATGGGCAAGCTGACCTGGCAGATCGACCCGAAGCACAAGCTCGTCGGCAACTTCCACCTCGACAAGAAGGACACCGACAACGGCGTCTCGCTGTTCTCCACGCCCACCACGGCCTGGACCCGCAACTCGGACACGCCGACTCCCGGCGTCGCCTACACCGGAGTCCTCTCGGACAAGACCGTGCTGGACGTTCGGTACTCAGGCTTCTACGGCAGCGTGTCGGGCGGCCCCACCGATCCCGACCAGCCGCGCGACCTGAAGCGCTTCTACGACTTCGACACCGGGATCATCAGCGGTGGGCACTACTACTGGTACGAGGTCGAGCCGCGGCGCACTACGGCAACGGCCAAGGTCTCGCATCTGGCCGACAACTTCCTCGGCGCCAGCCACGACTTCCGCTTCGGCGTGCAGTACAGCGACGCGAAAGCGAAGGGCATTTACGGGTACAACGACTTCGTCTACACGTATTCGTACGACTACTACGGCACCAGCTACCGCTACGGCTACGGCTACGACCGGCAGCCTTTCAGCTACAGCGGCAACAGCCGCAACATCGGCGTCTTCCTCGACGACAACGTCAAGGTCACCGACCGGCTGAGCCTGAACTTCGGCATGCGTTACGACTACAACAAGGCTTTTTCCGCCGAGCAGGACGAGCTGGACGACTTCGGCAACCCCACCGGGAACAGCTTCCCGCAGACGGACTTCTACACTTGGAAGACGTTCTCTCCGCGCCTCGGCTTCAACTGGAAGATCACCGGAGACGGGAAGACGGTCCTGAAGGGCCACTGGGGTCGGTATCACCGGTCCGTCGCGACCGGAGAGTTCGCCAACGTCATCGGGCCGAACGTCAAGCCCACATTCTCGGGCACCTACATCTTCCCGCCCAACTGGGATCCTTCGAACGCCGCCACGGCAGGCCAGTTCGATCCGGACAGTCTTGCCCTGTTCGAGGGCAACGAGAACCTCGGCGTCGACCCCAACTACGAGAGCCCGTACACCGACCAGTTCATCCTGAGTCTGGAGCGCGAGCTGGTGACCGGTGTAGGGGCGAGCCTCAACTACGTCAACAAGCGAGGACGCAAGTACGCTGCCTGGGACGAGATCAACGGCACGTACACGCAGGTGCCGTTCGTGGACGATCTCGGCGACGACCCCACGGGCAACACGATCCAGCTCTTCCAGCTCACGAGCGATCCGGCCGCCCGCTTCTTCCAGATCACCAACCCCGACGGCGTCGAGACCGACGTCCACGCGGTCAGCTTCGGCATCCTGAAGCGGATGAGCGACAAGTGGATGCTCAACGCCTCGGGTACGTGGATGCGAGGCACCGGCCTTATCTCGGAGCCGGGCGGCAGCGCGTTCTCGGTCGGCATCCAGCAGCGCGGTGGGTTGCAGTTCCGCGACTTCGGCAAGAACCCAAACGACTTCGTCAACGGCAACGGCCGGCTGCGCCTAGACGTCACCTGGAACTTCAAGGTTCAGGCCGTCTACCAGTTACCCGCGGGCTTCCTGGTGTCGGCAGACTTCGCGCATCGGAACGGCCCGCACCTCGTGCGCAGGGCTCGCGTTCCATTCGACGTCACGGGCATCCCGGAAGGAACGACGATCTTCCTTCAAAAGCGTGGAGAGAACGGGCGACTGGGCGACGTGACGCTCCTCAACTTCCGGCTCGAGAAGGACTTCAAGCTGGGCGAGAAGGTGAAGGTCGCGCTGATCGCGGACGCCCTGAACCTACTTAACGAGAACCAGCACGAGGCCGTGCAGACCGCGAACGTCACGTCGGGTGTCTTCTGGTGGCCGTTCGATCCTGTGGATCCGCGGCGCCTCATGCTGGGCGCGAAGCTGAAGTTCTAGGGCTCGCCACTCAGGCCGCGGTCCGGCGTCGGCCGGGCCGCGGCCTCGGCTCGCAGCAGCGCCACCTCCTGGGCCAGTTCCTTGACGTGTCGCGTCAGCTCGCTGAGCCGCACGGAGTAGTTCAGGCTCAGCAGCGCCAGATAGAGGATGCAGAGGAAGAAGAGCGTCGAGGTCGGAATCACCGCGCCCACGGCCTCGGTGAGCCCCACCAGGAGATCGTAGCGGAGGATCAACAACACGTTGGTGAGGCCGGCGGCGATCCAGAGCCACGCGTACTCGACGCGCAGGCGCCGGCGCCGCACCAGCTCCACGATCACGACGAGCAGCAGCAGCGCGATCGTCAAGAACACCGCGGTCTGGCGGATGGGCATGGTCACCCCTCGAGGTCGGCCTCGCGGCCCAGGGCGGCCACGAGCAGCGATGCGAGCATGTTGAAGCTGTAGCTGACGGACCGCAGGCCGTCGTGCATGCTATGCCGGTTGCGCGACGGGCGCATGCGCGCGGGCCGCTCCACGATGCGCAGGCGGGCGCGGCGTGCGAGGACCAGGGCGTCGGCGTCCGGGAAGCGGTCCGGGAAGAGCGCGAGGGCGAACAGCCGCTGCGCCTCGGGCCCGAGGGCCTTCAGGCCCGAGGTCGGGTCGGTGAGCGGCAGGCCCGTCAGGATCCGGGCCAGCCTCGAGAACAACGCCCGTCCCGCCCTGCGAACCGCGCTGCCGCGATAGGCGAACGGCGCGAGGAAACGCGATCCGAGGGCGAGGTCGGCGCCCTCCCGAACGGCGACCACGAGCGGCTCCACGTCCGCCGGGTCGTGCTGCCCATCCCCGTCGAAGGTCACCGCGACCTGGTGGCCGTGGCGGAGCGCGTACTTGATGCCCGTCTGGACCGCCGCGCCGTAGCCCAGGTGCATGGGAAGCTGGACGACGGCGACGCCGTGGCGGCGGGCGACCGCCGCGGTCCCGTCCTCGGAGCCGTCGTCGACGACGACGCGGGGGTCTGCGGGCCGCGCTCGGTCGAGCTCGTCGAGCACGTCCGGCAGGTTTCGGGCTTCGTTCCACGCGGGGATGACGAGCAGGATCTCGCCCAAGCGCCCCGCCTCAGGCCGGTCGGGGACCGAAGCGGCTGCGCCGGAAGTCCTGAAATCCGTCGAGCACGGCCCTTGCGCCGCGCAGCCGCGGCACGTCGCCCTGACGCAGGGCATGGGCCAGGTTCAGCGCAAGGATGGCGGCCTCCCGCGCCAGGCGCGCGCCGCCGGTCAAGGGACGCAGGCGCTCCGCCGCGCGCAGGTGGTTGCGCGCCGCGTAGTACAGCCGGTCCGGAGACGCACCCAGCGTCGCCGCCGAGGCGTGGTGGACGCGCGCCCCGAGGACCACGGCCAATCCGAGCCCGGCCTGCCGCGCCCGCGCGCACCACTCGGCGTCCTCGAAGGAGTGGAAGTAGGCCTCGTCGAAAGCGCCCACCACATCGAGGGCCGAGAGCCGCAGCATCAGGGCGGCTCCGGACAGCGCCTCCGCCGCGGCGCGGCCCTCCGCCGGCGCGTCGCGTTCGCCGTGCCCCACGAGGCGTGTCCTTCCCCAGCGCATCGGGAGGCGCAGACCGCGCGATTCGACGCGACCATCCTCACGCAGGATCACGGGGCCGACGGCAGCCAGCCCCTCGTCGTCCAGCGCCTCGGCGAGACGGCGAAGAGCGCCGGGCTCCAGGCGCGCGTCGTTGTTGAGGACGAGCGCGCGGTCGCAGCCCATCTCACGCAGCCGGCGCAGGCCCGCATTGGCGCCGGCGGCGAAGCCCCGGTTCTCGGGAATCCGCAGTCGATCCACTCCCGCGGGCAGCTCGCCTTCCGGACCCGGCCCGTTCTCGACCACCAGGACTGCAGGAGCCAGGGTCGGATCGAGACCGGAGCGAACGGCCGCCGACGTGTCCTCCGGCCGGCCCCGGTTCACCACCACCATGCCGACGCGCCCCGCGCGACGCCGATGGCGCTCGCGCGCGCGGGCGTAGCAGTCCAGCAGGACGTCGGCGTGGGCCTCCAGCGTCGGAGCGAGGCGCGGCTCGCAGCCGAGACGTTCCAGGAGGCCCGGCTCGTCCAGGAGGCGCCGCATGACGCGCGCGAGGTCGGCCGAATCGCCTGGCCGAAACAGGAGACCGTCGAGGCCATCCCGGACGCGCTCGCGCAGGCCGCCATGATCGCTGGCCAGGACCGGCAGCCGCGCCTGAAACGCCTCCTCGACGGTCAGCGGCGCGTTCTCCTCCCAGAGCGACGGCACGACGAGCACGTCGACGCCCGCGAGCACCTGCGCGAGCGAAGAGTGCGGGAATGCTCCACGCACCTCGGCTCCTGGCGTCGCGCGCAGCAGCCCGCGGATGCGCGCCTCATAGCCGGCGTCGCCGTGATAGGGGACGAAGGGGCCATGGATCGCCAGGCTCGCGCGGCGATCGGCGAGACGGCGGAACGCCTCCGCGACGACGTGCACGCCTTTCGAGGGGATACAGGAGCCGACGAAGCCGAAGCGCAGTCGGCCTTCGACACGGCGACGCGGCACGTCCAATGGCGCGTGCCCGTTCGGAAGAAACTGAATCCCGGAAAAACCGAGCCGGGCCAGCCGCTCGCACACGAACCGCGACGGCGCGAGCACCAGGTCCGAGGCCCGCACCACCTCCCGCATCGTCTCGAGTCGCGCCGCGATGCGCGCGGGACGCCAACGAACCTGGCTGCCGACGCAGGCGAGACAGCGCGTCGGCGTGGGCCCCGGACACACGTGGAGGCTCAGGTTCACGAGCTGGCCGAGCGGGCACGCCGGCCAGAAATCGTGGAGCGTGAGAACGACAGGTATGCCCCGACGGCGCGCCTCGAAGACGAGGCCGGTGGAGAGGCCATTCAGATGATGGATGTGAGCGACGTCGGGCTCGAACGCGTCGAAGACCCGCACCGCCGCCGCCGTCATCGCCGGATCGCGATACGACTCGAACCCCGGATGCCGGCGATGGAGATTGTTGACCGCGAACAGTTGCAGCCCGTTCCGATTCGACTCGACGACGTCGCCGTCTTCGCGGGACGGGTCGGCGCCGCGGTGGAGGACGGCCACGGCGTGTCGCGTCGCGAAGGTCCGCGCCACGCCCTCGATGTAGAGCTCCGAGCCCCCGACGGACTGCGGCGGAAAGCCCTGGTGGGCGAGGAGGATCCTCACGCCCAGCGCGGATACGGGCGCCGCGCGGCCTCGTCGCGCGCTCCGCGATACTGGCCCCAGGTGGCCGCGAGGGCCTGGGCCGGCGCGGCCAGCCACTGCGCGAGGTTCGCCCCCTCGGTCCGCAGCGTTCCGAGATCGCTCGCGAGCGCGCCCGCCGCAGCGCGGAGCAGGTCCGGCCCATCCGGCACGGTGCGCACGCCGAACAGACGCTGGAGCACGCGATGGCCGAGGTAGTTCCTCCGGTACAGCGCCCGCGCGGAGCGGACATGCGAGTGCACGACGACGGCCTCGGGCACGTACGCGAGGCCGTAGCCCAGGCCGAGGACGCGCTGCCCCCACTCGATGTCTTCACCGAAGCGCGAACGCGCGAAGGGATGCTGCAACAGCACCTCGCGACGGACCGCGGACGCGACGTTGTCGAAGACGCAGAGCCGGTACCGCTCGAGGGGGCTCAACACAGCGTCGGCGCGCAGGAAGGCGGTGCGGGGAGAGCCCGCGGTGGCCACCCATGTCTCCAGCTCGCGCCTGGTCAGCGGGTCGGCATCGGGCCGCGGCCGCTGTCGCGCGAACGCGCCCGCGAGCCGGGGATCCGCCTCGAGCGCCACGACCAGGGCGCGCGCGAAGCCGGACGTAGCCGGCTCGGCATCCTGGCTCAGGAAGATGACGATGTCGCCCGAAGCCTCGCGGGCGCCGCGGTTGCGGGTCTCGCCGTGATCGAACTCCTCCGCCTCGACTGGAAGCACTCGAGCGCCACTCGCCCGCAGCAACGCCGCCGAACCATCACGGGAGCCGCTGTCGAGGGCGACGATCTCGATGCCGCCCGCGAGGTCCTGCCCCTTCAACGCTGCGAGCACGGCCGCGAGCGTCGCCCCGCCGTCCTTCACCGGCAGGACCACGCTGGCGCGCGGTCGGGGGGGGTGCATCAGACGGATGTTAGCGCGCCGCAGTCCCCGAGGTCCCGCGACCGAGGTGATGAAGCCAGCGCACACGTGCGGCTCACTCTCCTGACTGGCGCAGGACCGCCACCTGCGGGATTCGCCATGGTAGGATTCCTACCATGAGGACGACCATCGATCGTGCCGGAAGGCTCGTGGTCCCGAAGGCCCTGCGGCGCGCGGCACGACTTCTCCCGGGGAGCGAAGTGGAGGTCCGGCTTGCGCAAGGGGGTCGCATCGAGATCGAGCCCGTCCCGGCACCGGTCCGTTTGGAGAAGCGAGGCGGGCTGCTCGTGGCAGTGCTGCGAGAGCGGTCGGAGACCCTCACCCTCGAGGAGGTGAACGCCGTCACTGCCGCGCTCCGTGAGCCAGGAGCGGACTCGGACGGGGAGTGAGCCTCTACTTGATCGACACGAGCTGCATGGTCGCGGCCGTGTGCTCGTGGCACGAGCATCATGCGGCCACGGCGGAGGAGCTGAGGCGGCTCGAAAGGAATCGCTGGCGGGCCGTGGTCGCCGGCCACAGCCTCGCCGAGGCCTACTCCGTCCTCACACGCCTGCCGACCCCTCGGCGGCTGTCGCCGAGCGACGCCCTGCTGCTGGTGTCACGGAACTGGGGTCGGGCGCGAGTCCAAGTCCTCTCGGCACGCGAGTACTGGCTGCTGCTTCGGGCCTGCAATGCCGCGGGCATCGCCGGTGGTCAGCTTTACGACGCCCTGATCGCCGCCTGTGGCCGTCGCGCAGGCGTCCACGCGATCGTGACTTTGAATCCCGAACACTTCAAGCGCGTGGGCGCGTCCGCTGAACTGCGGGTCCCACGTCAGTGACTCATCCCGACGATGTCAGTGCTGCGTACAGTTCCAACAGTTCCTGAGCGCCGGCCTCGACCGTCTTCACCGGCCAGGCTGGATGGGGGTCCGCCAAGAGCGCTCCCGTCGCAAGCCCCAGAATTGCGTTTGAGAGGCCCTTGTGATCGCCCGGCTCGACCAATACCCCTGCGCCTTCGGGCAGGATCTCGGGAACGCCCCCCGTGCGCGACGCCACCACCGCGAGGCCCGCGGCGAGCGCCTCGAGCACGCTGATCGGGCTGTTCTCCCACCAGAGCGAGGGCAGCACGAGCGCGTCGAGGGCCGCCAGCACGCGCTCCTGGTTTCCCTCGGGGAAGACGCCGCAGAAACGGATGCGGGCGTCGCCCGACGCGCGGCGCTCCAGGTCCCGAGCGTAGGCTGGAAACACGCTCGGGCTGCCGAAAAGGTCCAGCGTGACGTCGTCGCGCCTCAGGCCGTGAAACGCATCGACCAGGGCATGGACGCCCTTGTGCGGCGCGAGCGTTCCGACGTAGCCGAGGCGCCGACGTGGTCCGCGGGGGCGCGGTCGCGGCGCGTGTGTCGCGATGCCCAGGCTGGAAACGCTGATCCGCTCGGCGCCAACGCCCGCCCCCACGGCGCGATCGCGCGCAAAGCGGGTCGGCGCGACGAACAGGTCCACGGCCTCGAGTGCCGCTCGCAGCCCGTCACGCCGACGGTCCATGGCGACCGCGAGGCCGTCGAGGCGCGGCGCCGCACTGCGCAACACGCCCAGCGCGCCTTCCGCGAGGCGCGGAGCTGCCTCGCGGAGCCGATGCAGGGCTCGACCCAGGCCCACCGCGCGCAGGCCGGCTGCCGCGCCGCGCTGCAGGGCCGGCACGAGGTAGGGGCTGTCGCCGAGACAATCGGCGCAGACCGCATGGTCCATCGTCGCGCACAGCTCCAGGTCGGCGCGCATCCGCAAGCCGTCGCGCGGGCAGCTCAGCCAGTAGTCGTGCAACGTGAAGACCGTGCGAATGCGGGCCCGCTTCGCCTCGTCGATCAGCCCCGAGGAGAGGTTGAGCAGGTGCTGGAAGTGGACCACGTCAGGACGCCAGTCCTCGAAAAGGGCCCGGCCCGCGTGGTCGATCTCGGGGCTGTCCCAGGTGGCCTGCAACGTGCCGCGATGGTGGGTGTTGTTCACCTCCACGATCGACAGGCCCTCGTGCTCGCGACGGCGCACCTCGAACGGCGCCGCGCCGAGGTCGTGGCTCGCGCTCAGAACGAGCACGTCATGGCCGAGGGCGACCAGGGCCCTCGCCAGGCGCAGCGTGTACACCTCGACGCCGGCCGTGGAGCGCGGAGGAAAGGCGTGTACGGCGAGCAGGATGCGCACGGGCCTGTGGGATTATCCCCGCATGCCGACGCCGCGGGCTTCGAGCCTCGTGCCCTGGGTCGCCTGGGTCGC
>DATFEN010000001.1:0-13442 GCA_035251085.1 Vicinamibacteria bacterium
GCTTCGAGGGCTCCCGCCACCGCCCCCGCGGTCGGAACGAGCCCGATCTCGCCGACTCCCTTGGCCCCGAACGGCCCGGCGGGCTCGGGCTCCTCGATCAGGATCACCTCGGTTTGCGGCATGTCACGGGCGCGCAGCACGCCGAGCTCGCGCAGCTGGAAGGTGAGCGGCATGCCCTCCTCGCAGGGCAACTCCTCGGTCAAGGCATAGCCGAGGCCCATGTGGACGGCGCCCTCGATCTGGCCCGTGCAGAGCGCAGGGTTGATGACTCGGCCTACGTCGTGCGCGGCGACGACGCGCTCCACGCGACCGCCCGCATCCAGGATGCAGACCTGGGTGGCGTAGCCGAAGGTCGTGTGGGTCCTGATCTTTTCCACCGGAGCACCGAGCGGGGTCGTATCCGACACCATGGCATCCCCGGCGTAAACGCGGCCCGCGAGATCCTGAAGCCGCGACCCGGCATCGAGGTCGGCCCTGAGCTGGCGCGCCGCCTCGACCACGGCGCGGCCCGCGAAGAGCGTGGCGCGGGAGCCGGTGGTCTGGCCGCAGCCCAGTGCGAAACGGGAGCTGACCCGGGGCCGAAAGACCGAGGGCGGCAGACCCGTCGTCTCGGACGCGAACTGCGTCAGCACAGTGAACAGGCCCTGGCCCATCTCGGTGTAGCCGTTGTACAGCGAGATCGTTCCGTCTCCCTCGACGAGCAAGCGGCAGCGGCCCCATTCCTCGACCCCGTTGCCGATGCCGCTGTTCTTGATCCCGCAGGCGATCCCCACGGCCTTGCCCGCCCTTCTCGCCGCGTCGTATGCGGGCTTCACCGCCTCGAGGGTCTTGCGGATGCCAACGGAGCTTTCGAGGACCTGGCCCGTGCAGAACTGGTCACCCACTTCGACGACGTTTCGGCTGCGGATCTCCCAGCCATCGAGGCCGACCGCCTTCGCCAGCAGGTCCATGCACCCCTCGATCGCGAAGGCGGCTTGGTTGGCACCGAAGCCTCGCATCGCGCCGCAGGGCGGGTTGTTCGTGTAGACGGCGAGAGACTCCACGTCGACGTTGGGGACACGGTAGGGCCCGCACGCGTGGCCAGCCGCGCGCTCCAACACCTTGCCGCCCACGGACGCGTAGGCCCCGGAGTCGCCGAGGAGCCTGGCCTTGACGGCGGTGAGCCGGCCTTCCGAGTCGCAGCCCGCGCTGTAGCGCAGCGTGATCGGATGGCGCTTGGGATGGATCCGGATCGACTCCTCGCGCGTCAGCACGAGCCTCACCGGGCGCAGCGTGACGAGGGCGAGGAGCGCGGTCTGGGCTTGAACGGCCATGTCCTCCTTGCCGCCGAAGGCGCCGCCGCCCGGGACCAGTTCGACGCGCAGCCGCTCTTCCGGAATCCCCAGGAAGCGCGCCACCTGCCGGCGGTCGTCGAAGATCCCCTGCCCCTGGCTGTAGAGGCCCAGCGTCCCGTCGGGGAGCGGCTCGACCAGCGCGGCCTCGGGCTCTAGGAAGAGGTGCTCCACGCGCTGCGTCCGCCAGGTGCCGGAGACGACGTGCGCGCTCGCGGCGAGAGCGGCGTCGGCATCGCCGCGCCGGATCACCGAACGCGAGAGCAGGTTCGCGTGCTTGGGGTTGATCCGAGGCGCGTCGGGCTGAAGCGCCACCTCGGGGTCGAGGACCGCGGGCAGGACCTCGTAATCCACCTCCACGAGTGCGGCCGCGCGGCGTGCCGTGCGGCGATCGTCGGCAGCCACTGCGGCGAGGACGTCGCCGGCGCAGCGCACCTCCTCGCCCACGGCCACGAAACCGGGCCAGTCGTCGTGGAGGAGGCCGTAGAAGCGTTCGCCGGGGACGTCGTCGGCCGTGACCACAGCGCACACGCCCGGCAGCGCCCGCGCCTTGCTCGTATCGATGCCCCGCACACGCGCCCGGGCATGCCTCGTCAGCGTGAGCGCGCCGTGCAGCAACCCGTCTCGCTTGAGGTCGGCGACGTAGGGGCGCTCGCCAAGTGCGAGCGCCGCCCCTTGCCAGCGCTGGAGAGGCTGGCCGATGCGGCCGTCGCCGTGGGGCTCGGGGATCGGCTCACCCCGCCAGGCACGGGCCATCAGCTCCACGGCGTCCACGATCTTGACGTAGCCGGTGCATCGGCAGAGGTGGCCGTCGATCGCGAGGGCGATCGCGTCGCGCGTCGGGTTTGGATTGCGGTCGAGCAGGTGCTTGGCTCGGAGCGCGATCCCGGGGATGCAGAAGCCGCACTGCACGCCGGCGGCGGCCAGGAACGCCTTCGCGGCCCAGTCGCGCTCGCGATCGGAGAGGCCTTCGAGGGTCAGGACCGACCGACCCTGGACCTTCACGGCGGCCACCGCGCAGGAGGTGAGCGGGACGCCGTCGATCAGCGCCAGGCAGGCGCCGCACTGTCCCTGGGGCTGACAGCCGTCCTTGATCGAGGTGGTGCCGCAGCGCTCGCGCAGCGCGTCGAGCAGCGATTCGCCCGGCTCGGGCTCGATCACGCACGGCCGCCCGTTGAGGTTGAACTGCACGGCCGGCGCCCTCCTGTGGCGGGCTCTCTCAGGAACATCCTACTCCCTTGAATGTGCCCGGTGGGTCGTCCATGCTCTGGACCGGATGATCTACGGCCCCACCTTCGCCGAGATGAGGGACCCCTCGCTCGTGGCGCCGTCGATCCGCGAGCGGGCGACCGCGGCCCGGGCGCGCCCGCTCGACCCGCTGAACCTCTGGAACCTGTCCTGGAAGGCGGACGGCATGGTGCCGTTCACGGTGCTTCCGGAGGCCCTCACCGGCATCCGCGCGCCGATCGTCGTCCTCTCGGGCCGGCTCTTCCCGACGGGGTCGCACAAAGTTGGGCCCGCGTACGCGATCCTCGTCGAGAAGCAGCTCGAGGGGGTCTGCGCGCCGGGCCGGCAGACCCTCGTCTTCCCTTCCACCGGCAACTTCGGGATCGGCGGCGCCTGGGTCGGGCCGCGCATGGGGTACCGCTCGCTCGTGGTGCTGCCCGAGGAGATGAGCGCCGAGCGTTTCGAAAGGATCCGGGAGTATGGGGCCGAGGTGGTGGCGACGCCGGGCTCCGAGTCCAACGTCAAGGAGATCTACGACGAAGTCCGCAAGCTGCGCGCCGTGGCCGGGAACCGCGTCCTGAACCAGTTCGAGGAGTTCGGAAACTACCGCTTCCACTTCCACTGCACCGGGGCCGCCGCTCTGGAAGCCGTGGAGGACCTGGGCCTCGGCGTGGCAGCCTTCGTGTCCGCCATGGGCTCGGCGGGAACCATCGCGGCCGGGGACGCGATCAAGCGACGTTTCCCCGCCTCCAGGACGGTGGCTGTCGAACCGGTGCAGTGTCCCACGCTCTTCAACGTGGGCTTCGGCGCGCATCGCATCGAGGGTATCGGCGACAAGCACGTGACCTGGATCCACGACGTGTGGACCACGGATCTCCTGGTGTGCGTCGACGATCTCGAGTGCCTGAAGGGATTGCAGCTGGTCCAGGAGGGGACCAAGACGCTGATCTCTGAAGGCGTCGACGCCGGGCTCGCGCAGAGCTGGGTCGGCCTGTTCGGGATCAGCGGCGTGTGCAACCTCCTGGCCGCGATCGCTGCGGCCCGCCACTACGGCTTCGGCCCGCGCCAGGCGGTCGTGACCGTCGCGACGGACGGTTTCGACCGGTACCCGTCCGTCCTCAGGCGGCTCGAGCGCGAATGCGGTCGCATGGACGAAGACGAGGCGCGCCGGCGCCTTTCGATCTTCCGGGAGCGGAGGGCGGATCCGGTTCTGGAGGGCACGCCTGAGACCCGCCGACGCTGGCACAACCAGAAGTACTTCACGTGGGTCGAGCAGCAGGGCAAGAGCGTCGGCGAGCTGCGCGAGCAGGAGGACCCGGGCTATTGGATCGCACAACAGGAGCGCGCAGCCGAGATCGACCGTCAGATCGGGGAGCGCCGATAGGTGGGGGCGCTGCCGGCTTGGGTCACCGGCTTGACGTGCATCAAGTGCGGAGCTCGCCAAGGCCGTGGTCTCGACGGCCCGTGCCGACGCTGCGGGCCCGAGGGCGTCCTCGACATCGGCTTCGATCTGGGCCGGGCGCGCCGCTCGCTCACGGCGCGTCGCCTCGCGTCCCGTCCCCGCAGCATCTGGCGCTATCGCGAGCTGCTGCCGCTGCCCGCAGAGGCGCCGGTGCCGCCTCTCGAGCCGGGCTGGACCCCCATCATCGAGGCGCCGCGCCTGGCCCGGTGGGCGGGAGTCGCGTCGCTGCTCGTCAAGGACGACGGTCGCAACCCCACGGGCTCCTTCAAGGACCGAGCGAGCGTGGTCGGCGTCGCCCGCGCCTTGACGCGGAGGGCAGGGGTGGTGGCTTGCGCTTCGACCGGCAATGCAGCCTCGTCGCTCTCGGGCGCCGCTGCCAGCGTCGGGCTCCGCTGCGTGATCTTCGTGCCCGAGTTCGCGCCGGAGCCGAAGGTCGCCCAGCTCCTCGTGTTCGGCGCGCGTGTGATCCGCGTGTGCGGCAGCTACGACGAGACCTGGGAGCTGTGCCAGCGCGCCTGCGAGAGATACGGATGGTACAACCGCAACGCCGCGGTGAACCCGTCCCTCGTCGAGGGGAAGAAGACCTGCGGCCTCGAGATAGGGGAGCAGTGCGGTGCCGAGACACCGGCCTGGGTCGCGGTCGCGGTGGGCGACGGCTGCACGATCGCGGGGATCTGGAAGGGCCTGCAGGAGATGCACGCGCTCGGATTCCTCGCTCGCCTACCCCGCTTGCTCGGAGTGCAGGCCGAAGGCGCGCGTCCGCTAGTGGACGCGTTCCGAGCGGGCCGCGACCTTCATTCGGGGCCGGCGCAGACGCTGGCCGACAGCATCTGCGTCGGCCATCCCCGCAACTGGCGCAAGGCCCTGCGCGCGGTCCGCGAGTCGGGAGGGACGTTCGTGGCGATCCCCGACGAGGCGATCCTGGAGGCGATGCGCGAAGCGGGGCGGCGCGCCGGCGTGTTCGGCGAGCCGGCGGGTGTCGCCGGACTCGCCGGCCTGCGGCAGGCTGTGGCCGATGGCATCCTGGGTCGCCGCGACAGCGCGCTGACGGTCGTGACCGGGAGCGGCCTCAAGGACGTGAAGAGCGCGCTGCGCGCGGCCGGGGAGCCCGTGAGCCTGCCTCCTGACGACGCCGCATTGGCGGCGCATCTCCACGAGCGGCCCCTCTGACGTGCTGCTGAAGGGCGCGACGCTGGTCAGCCTCGACCCGCCGCGGGTCGAAGAAGTGGACCTGCGGATCGAGGCCGACCGCATCGCGGAGCGTGGCGCCGCCCTTGCGGCTCGAGCAGGGGAAGAGATCCTCGGCCTCGAGGGCCGCGTCGTCCTGCCCGGCCTGGTCAACGCGCACACGCATCTGTACGGCGCCCTCGCCCGCGGCATGCCGGGGCCGGCGAAACCGCCGCGCGGCTTCCTGGAGATCCTGGAACGGATTTGGTGGCGTCTGGACGGCGCCCTCGACGACGAAACGGTCTATCTCTCCGGCCTGGTCGGCGGGATCGAGGCGGCACTTTCGGGCACGACGCTATTGTTCGATCATCACGCTTCGCGGGCCTGCATCCGCGGATCGCTGAAGACCCTGCGCCGAGCGCTCGAGGAGGTCGGCCTCCGCTCGGTCCTCTGCTACGAGGTCACCGACCGCAACGGCGCCGATGGGCGAGAGCAGGGGATCCAGGAGAACGTCGCCTTCTCGAGCGAGCCCCCAACGCCGCTGACCCGCGGCATGGTGGGCGCCCACGCGAGCTTCACGCTGTCCGACGAAGCGCTGGCGGCCCTGGCGGCGGCGATCCGAGATCGAAGCACCAGCCTCCACGTCCACGTGGCCGAGGACCGCGTTGACGTCGAGGACTGCCACAACCGTTTCGGCCTGGGCCTGGTCGAGCGCTTCCGCCGGCACGGCCTGCTGGGCCCGAACTCGCTCCTTGCTCACTGCGTCCATCTTGCCCCCGCCGAGCTGGAGCAGGCACAGGCGGGCGGGGCATGGATCGCCCACAACCCGCGCTCCAACATGAACAACGCCGTGGGCCGCGCGCCCACGCGAGCCTTCGTGCGGGCGGCCCTGGGCACGGACGGCGTCGATGAGGACATGCTGGCCGAGGCGCGCGCGGCCTACCTTGGGATGAAGGAAACGGGTCGCAACGATGCGGCCGACGCTGCTCTCGCGCTCCTGGCCGGCGGGCAGCGCCTGGGCGCAGCGTTCTTCGGCCTGCGCTTCGGCGTTCTCGACCCGGGCGCCCCCGCGGACCTGGTCATCACGGACTACAGACCGCCGACGCCGATCCACTCCGAGAACGCAGGCACCCACCTGCTCTTCGGCATCGACCGCAGCCACGTGCGCTCGGTCATGGTGGCCGGCCGCCTGGTCGTGCGCGACCGGCGCGTCACTGGCGTGGACGCGGACGCCGTGCTGGCCCGCGCCCGCGTGGCAGCCGGGCGGCTCTGGGAGCGGATGCGCGACTAGCTCCGCCCCCGCCTGACGAAGGCGCTGGGGAAGCGAGCCAGCACGGCGATGGCGTGCTGCAGCTGGCGCAGGTCCACGCATTCGCCGATGCGGTGAGTGTTCTGCTCGAGACCGGGGCCCACGCCGAGCATCGCCGGGTGCCTGACGTTTCCGGAGACCACCCAGCGTTTACGGTCGGACACGGGGATCGCGCCGTCCCCGGCCGGGATCGGGAAGCCCACTCCGTCGGTGGAGAAGATCCAGCGATCCACCCGCGGCTCCTTGCGCATCGCGCCGCCCGTCGCACCCCCCTCGGGTTCCTGGACGTGCGGCGTCACGACGCCGCGATACGCCTCTACCGCCGCGCCGATCGCGGGGTGGTCTGCGGGTGTGAGCCAGCCCGGGTAGATCTGAGGGTTGTCGGCGAGGTAGCCGCGCCACGTCCTCTGCAGGTAGCGGGGAACAGTGACGTCGACGTTCAGCCCTGCGGCGCGGGCGGCGCGCACCGAGTCGAGGGCCTCCACGTCCGCGAGCGCCTGTTGCGGTGTCTCCCCGACCGTGAGCCGGCGGTCGAAGCGCACCGTCAGGCGCTCCGGAACCGCGCAGTCGCTGGGGGTGTCGAGCCTGGCCCAGGAGGCCGTGCGCGTCCCATGGCCGAGGAAGGGATGGTCGAGGAAGCCGTCGCGGGCGTCGTAACGCCGTGCGGCCTCGGCCACGATGGCTCCCCCGTGCTCGAGCGGGTTCAGGCCCTCCCAGGGCATCGAGCCGTGGCATGAGCGCCCGAGCACCGTGACCTCGATCTGCATCCGGCCGCGCTGGCCGCGGTAGAGGCCGAGCGCCCCTTTTTGGGAATCGCCGGTGCCCTCGGTGAGGATCACGACGTCGGGGACGAGCTCCGGCGGCGCCCCGGGCAGCACCCTGCGCATGAGATAGAGCGGTCCGCCGCCGTCGTTGTCCTCCTCTGCGGCGGTCGCGTAGGAACGCACGATCACGCCGCGCAGTGCTCCCTTGGGGCACAGCTCCAGCAGGATCTTGGTGGCAACGATCTGCGCCACCACGCCCCCGAGCTGATCGGCCGCTCCGCGGCCGAACAACAGGTGCTCCCACTCCTCGTCCGGGGGCAGGTAGCCGAGGACGTTCCTCAGGGCCTTGCGATCCAATCGGGAAGCGTCGACGAGGCCGTCGTAGGCGTCGACTCCGTCGCCCAGCTTGTCGCGCCATTGCGCGCGCAGCGCCTGAACCGTGTCGGTGTGGCCGTCCATGTAGACGACGCGCTTGTCCCGAGCCGGGATGCCGTCTGCCGGGTCCGCGACGCTCCAGACCAGGTTCCCGTACTCGTCGAAGTCCGCGTCCTCGGCCCGGCGCACCGCGCCGATCTGGACGACGGTCTTTCGCAGGAATTCGAGCCGCGGTCCCTCGTGGTTGCTGAGGCCGCAGAGCGGATCGCCGCCCTTCTCGATCGGCCGATCCACGTAGTCCGCCGGGATGCGGATCGCCTCGGCCAGGACGCGAACGGCAAGGGGGCGGTAGCGGGCGGCAAGGGCGGCGACTTCAACGTCGAGCGGTGTCACGAGGATTCCTCCGTCCTCAGCCGAGCGCGTCCAGGCGCTCGGCGAGATCTGCGACCTTGGCCGCGGCGAGCGCGGCCATGATCACGTAGAGCTTCTTGTTGGCCTGGCGCGCCACCTGCACGCGGAAGCGCTCCATCACACCCGGCGAGACCTCAGCGCCGATGTCGGCCGGGAGGCAGTGCAGGTACAACGCGTCCGAAGTGAGCGCCATGCGCCGTTCGTCGCAGATCCAGTCCCGATGCAGGGCGTTGTGCGCCAGGGCTTGGCGCTCGATCTCGCGCACGCGTGCCGTCTCGGCGGCGCGGTTGGCCTCGACCCTCTCGCGCATCAGCTCATATGGCCCCCAGGACTTCGGGTAGACCGCGTCGGCGCCGACGAAGGCCTCGTCCATCGAGTCGACCACGCGGAATGAGCCGGAGCAGGCCTCCGCGTTGCGGCGCGCGGCCTCCATCGGCTCGTCGAGCAGGCGGTAGCCCTCGGGGTGGGCGAGAGTCACGTGGGCGCCGAAGCGGGTCAGGAGCGTGATCAACCCCTGCGGCACGGACAGCGGCTTGGCATAGCTCGGCGAGTAGGCCCAGCTGACCGCGATCCTCTTGCCCGCGAGGTCGCCCTCGCGCTCGCGCAGCCACTGCATGTCGGCGAGCGTCTGGGCGGGGTGGTCCACGTCGCACTGGAGGTTCACGATGGGGACGCTGCGACCGTCACCGGTGGCGGCCAGGTAGTCGTCGATTCCTCGCTTCACGTCGCGCATGAAGCGCTGGCCCTCGCCGAGAATCAGGTCGTGGCGGACGCCCAGGGCATGGGCGTTCATGCCGAGCATGGCCCCCGTCTCAGCCGCGGTCTCCCCGTGTGCGACCTGGGTCGAGGTCCCGTCGACGATCACCGGCTGCATCCCCAGACGAGCCGCTGCGCCCGCCCACGCCGACTTCGTGCGCGTCGAGTTGTCGAAGAACAGGGCGTAGGCCAGCTCACCCGGCAACAGCAGCGCCCGCCGGCCTGCGCGGTCGAGGGACTCGAGCCGTGTGGCCAGAGCCAGCAGTGCCTCCAGGTCCGGCGTCGGCCACTCCTGGGTGAGAAGCAGGCTGCGGCCGCGGAGGGACGCGAGCGCCGACGCTTCGTGCAGCATCGCGCCTCATTATCGGAGCGTGCCCGCGCGGCGCAAATAGTCCCAATGGATCACTGCCCCCCGCGGGACGTCAGGAGTAGCATGCGGATGGAGGCGGTTCCCGTGGCTGAGCTGATCCCCGCGCCCTTCGCGAGCCTGCTGCGGCGGCTGGTCCGGGAGCTGGAGCACGAGGGCAGCGTCTTCGACCTGCCCGCGCGGAAGTTCTGGCGGGGATCCGGCGACCTCGACACGGCGGTTCTCCTCCACGGCCGTCGGGCGGCCAACCCGCTCGGCCCCGCCGCAGGCCCCCACGGCCAGATGGCCCAGAACATCGCCCTCGCATGGCTCGCGGGAAGCCGGATCCTGGAGCTGAAGACGGTGCAGGCCGACGACCGCCTGCGGATACCGCGGCCTTGCATCGACATGGCGACAGTCGGCTACAACGTCGAATGGAGCCAGGAGCTGCGCTTGGAGGAGAGCCTGCGCGAGTACGTGGCGGGCTCGATGCTGATCGACGTGCTGCGGGAGCTGAACCCCACGGGTGCGCCCGCGCCGAGCCACGACACGCTCCTCGACATCAGCGTGGGGTACGACCTCGCGGGGATCCGCTCCGCGCGCGTGCAATCCTGGATCCTATCGATGAAGGACGCGCGGGCTCAGGTGGATGCGCTGCGCCGCGCGATCCCCGACGATCTGGGAAGCTTCCGCGACCTGGCCTTCCGGACGGCCATCTCCGACCAGGTGACGCTCTCCACGTTCCACGGATGCCCAGCCGGCGAGATCGAGGCGATCGTGCGTTTCCTGCTCGAGGAGATGGGCCTCCACGTCACGCTGAAACTCAATCCGACGCTGCTCGGCCGCGAGGCCGTCGACGGCCTGCTGCACGATCTGCTGGGCTACACGGAGATCGAGACGCGGCCGGAGGACTTCGCCCGCGACCTACAGTGGGATCAGGCGCTGGACCTCACCGACCTGCTGACGCAGGCGGCGCGTCGTCTGGGGCGGACATTTCGGATCAAGCTCACCAACACCCTCGTGGTCCGGAACCGCGGCACGTTCCTGCCCAGGAGCGAGCCGGTCAGCTACCTTTCCGGGGCGCCGCTCCACGTGCTCGCGCTCCAACTCGTCGCGAGGTTCCGCGGCGTGCGCCCCGACCTGCCGATCTCGTTCTCCGCCGGCGTCGACTGCCGGAACTTCGCCGACTGCGTTGCCCTCGGCCTGGTGCCGGTGACCGTCTGCAGCGACCTGCTCCGCCCTGGCGGTTATGGACGGCTCCCCAGCTACCTCGACGGCCTCGAGAACCAGATGCGCGCGCTCGGCGTGCGCAGCCTCGGCGACTTCGTCGTGATGTCCTGCGGCCAGAGCGAACAGGCCATCGACGACGTGGTGCCGGCGTCCCCGCTCCGGGCTGCGCTGGTCGAAGAGCTCGGCTCGGCCCGCGTGGACCTCCGCGGCATCCTCGCTCGGGCGGGCCGCGACGACCTCTACGAACGCCTGGTCAAGCGGGCCGCGCAGCTCAACACGCCGGTCGTGGTTGGCAAGGCGGCGGCGGAGCCGCGCTTCCGGGCGCCGCACAACCGCGTCGGCCCGCGCAAGATCGGCTCGCGGCTCGCGCTGCTCGATTGCATCAACTGCGACAAATGCCTGCCCGTTTGTCCGAACGACGCCAACTTCGTGTACGAGACGCATCCCGTCGAGATCGAGTACCAGAACTATCGCGTGGAGAAGGGATCCGCGGTGGCCGTCCACGGGGGCCGCTTCGTGGTGCGCGAGCCCCACCAGATCGCGAACTTCCAGGACTTCTGCAACGATTGCGGCAACTGCGACGTGTTCTGCCCCGAGGACGGCGGGCCGTACGTCGAGAAGCCCGCTTTCTTCGGTTCGATTGAAGTGTGGCGCCGCCATCCGGAGAAGGATGGTTTCGTGGCGTGGCGCGAAGGAGAGAGGGATCTCGCCCTTGGCCGGCTGGGCGGGGTCGAGTATCGGCTCGAGATCGATCGCCGCCAGGACCTTGGCGTCTTCAGCGACGGAACGCTCCAGGTGACGCTGCAGCACAGCCAGAGGCGCCCGCGGGTTGTGACAACGCGGCCCGGGACCCGAGAGGGCCACAGCCTCGACTTCGCGGCCTACCTGCGCATGGCCGTGGTCGTGGACGGAGCGCTCGACCCTCGCCGCGCCAATCCGGTGAACGCCGCGCTGCCGGCGCCAGGTCCGAAGAGTCATGAGCGGCTCCTCCGTCGCCCTCCTTCACGCAGCAGTCCTCGCCGCTCCACGCCTCGCGCGCTTCGCGGACGAGGATGACACTCATGCCCAGCGTCGCGACCGGATCGGCCCACCACCAGCCGCGCACGGCGTTCAGCCCGATCCCGGCCAGGGTCATCAGGGACAGCCACCACACGCCGTCGTCTGAAAGGCGTCAGCTTCCAGCGCTCGCCCGTCGAGAGCGCGTGCGAGGCGTCCAGGGCTACGTAGGCAGCCAGGATCAACAGCGAGCCGGCGACGAGCCTGTGGAACGTCGGGGACGTGCCCCAAGGGCGCCGGCTTCCTGCTGATCACTCCGGCCAGCGCGGCCCCGCACGGTGTCTCGCACGTGGTGTAACGGTAACTTACCCCGCTGTTACTTCCGCAGGGCCTCGCGGCCGCCGATGCTCTAGCTGGGGAAGGGCCCCCTCCCGCGCCACGAAAAGAAGGAGTGCGTGTCGAGTTGAAGGTCGAGAGCCTCGCAAGACGCAACCCCCTTGGCCCCTTGGGGTACTGTTCCTAGGGCCTCGTAGCTATGGCATGGGGGTTGCCGAAGCGCTTCCGAATGCACGCTCGCCCTCGCAACCACGAGCCAGACCATTGGCCCCATCGCTGGCGGCTCCTTGCGGAGAGGGCCCTATGGAGCATTGGCCTCGTCTGTCTGGCGACGTGGGGCGCGCTGCGGGTGGCGGCTGTCGGAGGAGCGCGCCACGAGATCGAGCGTTTCGCGATCCTCCGTGCGGCCGCTGACCTCCAGGCCGTCGAGCCGGACCGGACGCTGTGGTCCGCCCAGCGCATCGAGGCCTGGCGCGAAGCGCTTGGCGGGCCCGCACCTGCGCCCCTGGCGGTGCTGCGAATTCCGAGCATCCGCCTCGAGGTGCCGGTTCTCGAGGGCACCGGGCGCGTCACCCTCGATCGTGGCGTCGGCCACATCGAGCGCACGGCACGGCCGGGGGCGGATGGCAACTCCGGCATCGCCGGGCACCGCGACGGCTTCTTCCGCGGGTTGAAGGACATCGGCCCCGGTGACGCCATCGAGCTCGAGACGCTGCGGGGGAGAGAGGCCTATCGAGTGGATCGGATCTGGATCGTCGACCCGACGGACGTCTCGGTGCTCGAGCCGACCCCCACCCGCTCGCTCACCCTCGTCACCTGCTATCCGTTCTACTTCGTTGGCTCGGCGCCCCAGCGGTACATCGTCCGAGCCGTGCGCGTCGACCCCGATGCGGTCCGCGATGAACCAAGCCGCTGAGCGGGACCCGCGTCCCACCCGGCAGCACCGGCTGTTCGACGGTGCACTGTTCCGCTCACGTGCGGATCGCACGTGGGGTTCGACCTTGAGAGAGGAAGGGAGAGTCCAATGTCACGTGCAATGAGTCGTGTCGTACTGGCCGTCTTCTTCGTGTGCCTGGCGGCCGGCGTCGCGTCCGCGCAGTCGACCACCTCGACGGAGGCCAAGTCGTTCGAGGTCATCGCCGTGGACGGCAACCGTCTGGTCGTCAAGCTGCCCGAGGGCACGAGGGAGCTGACGGTGCCCGAGGACTTCCGGTTCACCGTCAATGGGCAGCCGTTGTCCGCGCGTGAGTTGAAGCCGGGGATGTCGGGGACGGCGACCATCACCACGAAGACCACGGTGACACCGGTTACCGTGACGGAGGTGAAGAACGGGACCGTCATGGAAAAATCGGGTGGAAGCATCCTGGTTCAGACTGAGGAAGGGTTCAAGATGTTCACGCAGGGTGCGCTGGACAAGCGCGGCGTGACGATCATGCGCGACGGCAAGGTCGCAACCATAGCGGACCTCCACACCGGGGACAAGCTGACCGCGACCATCGTCACGTCCATGCCGCCGAAGGTCATGACCGAGAAGGAAGTGCAGCTGAGCACGGGTGCGGGCAAGGTTGCGGCCAGCGCGCCCGCTTCAGTCAGCGCGCCTGCGCCTGCGCCGGCCGCCGCGTCGGAGACGCTGCCCAAGACCGCAAGCCCCTTGCCCCTCCTCGGCCTCCTGGGCGTGGCGTCGCTCGTCACGGGGATGGGCCTCACCGCCTTGCGCCGTCGCCGGTAGCGC